>CAZTWS010000100.1:0-18151 GCA_964618225.1 uncultured Planctomycetaceae bacterium | reverse complement strand
TCCCCAGCACGAAGTCGGGGAACTCCACGCTGCCAATCGCATGGCAACCGCTTCTTTTGGCGAAGTCTTGGGCTGCCCCGGTGAAACGCCTGTTAATAATGACGGCCGCCGAATCGCAACCTAGCCCTTCCTTGGCGGCAACCGCTTGTTGAATCGTGGTGCTGGCCACGTGTTGCCCGTCCCCTTCGGTGAAAACGGCCACTTTACGCGGGTCGAAATCGGCAATGAGAATCGTACCTTCGCCGTCGAGTCGCCCGCTGCGGTCGACTTTTGCACCATGAGTTCGCAGCACTTCGACCACGAAATCTTCCCACTCGGCACCGCTCATCGATTTCCATCCGCGTTGGAGCAGAGCGGCACGCTGCAATTTTCCCGAGGCAATTTGATCGCGGCGTTCTTCGATCAAGGCTTGCAGCCGCTCTTTGATTTCGACGATGCGCGATGTTTTTTCCTCGAGCCGTGCGTTGACCAATCGGATCTGAGCTTCTGCTTCAGACCTCGCGGTTGGCAACAGTGTGTCGGCCGGATGATACAGGAGCGAGCCGAACAGCCCAACGCCCCCGACAATGCTGAGCAAGAAGGCGAACAAAGCAGCCGGAAATGAGCCGCTGATAAAATGCACCACGGCGAGCGTGAAAAACCCGATCGTCAACGGCCCGAACAACATCACCACCATTGGCCACATTTCCAAGTTGCCAACCGGAGTTCGGACACGCTGTGCCAACCGATAATACGTCAGGCGACGCCGGGCACGCGCGGCGTCTCTGGCCACGGTATGCCGCTCGCTTTCGAGGCGTTTAAGGTCAGCCTCGGCGGTCTCAATTTCATGATTGAGTTGCGTAAGCGGCCGTTTCGACGATGCGACACTAGACATAAGTTTTCAAAAGCAAAAGGTTATTTTTGCTTTTCAGAATCAAATTCCAACGAAGCGCTGTTCACGCAGTACCGAAGCCCGGTGGCTGTGGGACCGTCGTTGAAAACATGACCCAAATGGGCTCCGCATTTCGTGCAGGTGATCTCGTCGCGAACCATTCCGTGGCTCGTATCGAGGTTGGTGCTCACGTTCGTATCGTTCGAGGATCGATCGAAACTGGGCCAGCCGCAGCCGCTGTCGAATTTCGACTCCGAAGTGAACAATTCCACACCGCAAACGATGCACCGATAGGTACCATCCTCATGATGATTCCAATACTTGCCCGTGAACGCTCGTTCGGTGCCTTTTTCCTGGGTCACATGGAATTGTTCGGGCGTGAGCCGCTCGCGCAGGTTTTCGAGGTCGATTTTGGCAGAGTCGGCGGACGCCTGTTTTGCAGGCTCCGCAGCCTCGTTGACGGGTTCTGGCAATTTGTTATTCGTGCTATCCATTTTGTTCGACTTCGCTGGCGTGTAGAGTGAAAAGGCGGCAATCGCGGCCACAACAACCGTTGCGGCCACGGCAACGAGAAACGAACGCTTTTTTGTAGGAAGTTGTTTCATAGTAGCTTTCGTGCAATAGTCGCAGACCAATCAAATTGTAATCCTCTGAGTTGTTGATGTCGAAGGATGCCTCCCAGTTCGTTTATCTGACTTGCCGTACGGGTGCCGAAACGGCCGTGAAGACCGAGGTCGCTCGGACCGAGCCTGCGTGGCGTTTTTCGTTCTCCAGACCGGGATTTGTCACCTACAAATTACCGGCCGACCAGTCCACCACGGAAAAACGCTTGGCGGAGAAATCTTGGACATTTGCCCATGCGCACGGCATTTCTGTGGGGCGGGTTGCCGGTGAATCGCTCGAGGCGTTGAGCCAGCAAGTGTGGGAGCATCCCGGTATTCGCCCGCTTCTGGAATCCGGCGGGTTTGCCGATTTGCATGTATGGCAATTGCGCGAGCCAGACGAAGATGCCACAAGCACGGTGGTCGAGTTGCCTTTGTGCGACGCTATCCAAATAGCCGTGCGTTTGGCCGCTCCACCAGAATCGAAACTACAAAGCGAGTTACAGATTGCGGAGTCGCCTGTCGAGGATGAACAAAGTGCAGCGGAGGATACCGCTAAGCGTCGCAATCGCAGGCCTGCCCCGCGCAACAGCCGGGTGCTCGATATCGTCGTGCTGGCACCTGGCGAGTGGTGGATCGGCTATCACTTGGCGATGAGAAAGCACGACCGTTGGCCAGGCGGCGCAATACCGGTCGTCATGCCCGAGCGCGCCGTGTCGCGCGCGTATCTCAAAATGCAGGAGGCGCTTGCTTGGAGCGATCTGCCGCTGGTCGCGGAGGATGAGTGCGTGGAAATCGGCTGCGCACCGGGCGGAGCAAGCCAAGCACTGTTGGAGCGTGGGCTGTATGTAACCGGTATCGATCCTGCCGAGGTCGATGAAGCGGTGCTTGCTCATCCACGGTTTCGCCATCTCAAAAAGCGAGGCCGAGACGTTCGTAAAAAAGAATTCGAGGGCGTGCGCTGGCTAGCCGCGGATATGAACATCGCTCCCGAGGCCACGCTGGAAGAAATCGAGGCCATCGTAACTCATCCCGGTATTGCGATTCGCGGTATGGTGCTTACGCTGAAATTCTCAACGTGGAAACAGGCGGAGCGCGTGCCCGAGTTTGTTGAACAAGTTCGCGGCTGGGGTTTCCGCGACGTTCGAACGCGGCAGCTTATCAGCGGTGGTCAGGAGATCTGCCTGGTCGCCCTGAAACGAAAGGCACTGCGGCGAGTGGCAGGAAAGACGCGTAAAACAAGTAAAACGCGAAGTGCCAGCAACAAACCCACGCGCAGGGCCGACGGGCCTCATCCCTTGCCCCGACGGCCACATTTCTGATCTTCGACCGCTAGCAATCTTTCGGTAGAATCCCCGCTTCCTTGAAGGATGCGATGCGCGGAATCTTCGTAAAACTGCTGATTTTGGTTTTGTTGGCCGCTGGCTGCCGCGGGTTGCCGTTGCGCTCTTCTTTGCTGCCCAATGCCTATCATTTCCGTACAGGACAGCTCCAAATTCATAGCGACTTCGAAATCACGGAAGATAACCGGATGATTCGCGAGCTTGTTGCCGAGCGCGAAGAAATCGCGCGGGTACTGGGCATTCCTTGCGGCCATGAAGTGATCGAGGTGCATCTGTTCCGCGACGGCGAACATTACGCGCGTTTTTTGAAACGCCATTTTCCGACCGTTCCCTCGCGACGCGCGTTCTTCGTGGAGACCGACTCGCGGCTGGCGGTGTACGCACACTGGAGCGATCGCATGGCGGAAGATCTACGGCATGAAGTGGCTCATGGGTATTTACACTCAGTCGTGCCCGGTATTCCTTTGTGGCTCGATGAAGGGCTGGCGGAGTTTTTCGAGGTTCCCCGCAGCCAAAACGGCTTGAACCAACCACATCTGGATTTGCTTTCCGACCTGATGACCGAAAACGGCTGGCAGCCGGATCTGGGGCGGCTTGAACGATTGCGCGACGCATCGCAAATGGATCAACGCGATTACGCGGAATCGTGGGCATGGGTGTATGCCATGCTGCATTCAGCGCCGGAGCAGCGCGATGTGTTGACCGGATATCTGGCCGACTTGCATCGTGCTGGCGTTGCGGAGCCCATCTCGCGTCGTCTTGCAGCCAAGAGCAGCGAGCCGGACGTAACTCTTGCAAATTATTTAGCCGAATTAAAGCAAAAGACCCAGGTCCGGTAGCTCGATCTATTGAAATCACTCGGCGTCTTTACGGTACACAACGCCTTCGTCGATTTTGCTGAAGCCCAGCTTCGTGTACAGCGCGATTGCCGGTTCGTTGAATTGCATCGTTTGAGCTTCGACATAAACAATGCCTCGGCTGCGTAGGCGCTCGAAAGCCTCGACGAGCAGATAGGTTGCCAGACCCTGGCGGCGGCGCACATCGATGACTCGCAGGTCGAACATGCCCGCGGTGGCCGAGTTCCAGCGCGAAGAAAGCGGCTCTACATCCCAGAAATCGACCTGAGCAAGAGGGGGGCTGTTGCCGACGGAAAGATAGAACCGGAGGCGTTCGAAGTCGCCAAAAGTGTTGGCTTCCCACCAAGTGCGAGACGGCGGGCAGTAAATTTCGTTGCTGCTCATCTCGCGGCGCAACATGCGTTGAGCACGCGTTACGGGGGGGCGGAATTGAGCCAACTCAAGCTGCAGGATTTGCACGCGGTCCACTTCGCGGTAGCCGTGGCGCAAGCACGTGGCACCAAGAGTCGGATCGCGCTGCAACACGCCCGGCAGTTCGCTGCCACCGTAGAGGCCGAGGTAAAAAGCATTCAGCGGTAAAATTCCTCCGCCGTAGAGAACCTTGGCACCTTGGCTTCTCAAATACTCTTCAGAGTGTTTGAGCAATTCGTCGGCAAGTTCTTCGTTGCGATGGTCGCTACGCAGCATGAGCTGGTAAGTGGTTCCCATCGATGTATCGAGTTTGGTTTGGTCGTCGTTAGAACCGAAGCCGGCGTGCGCGAAGCCGACAGGCTCATCGCCGTGGAATGCAAGGATAAGCCCCTGCGGGTCGAAGTACGGCTTGGAAAAGACAAGCTGTTCGAGCAAATTGGGCGTAATTGGCTGCATCAGCCCGCGCTGGGCCGGCTGATCGCGCCAAATCGCGGCGATATGTGGCGGGTCGGTATTTCGAAACGGCCGGAAGTGATACACGGGAGCGATGCGGCTGGCGTCTGCGGTCCGGCAAGTGGAAGAATTAAAGTATCCTATCGCGTTTGGCAAGTCGCGCGAAGCGGTTGCGGAGGTCGCGTCGAGGAGCATGTCGGGCGTCATGCGGCCTCCGAGGCGGTTTCCGCCGCCGCACGTTTCCGCACCGGCGGTTGACCTTTCCAGCGCTTATGCAGCCACCAATACTGTTCGGGCGAGCGACGAATCAGGTTTTCCAGGTGAGTCGTGTACCATTGCGCGAGGAGCGGGATACTGCCCATCTGGAAATCGGCGGCTAGGGGGTCGCAAATCGCCTCGGGGCCCACTTCATAATGCAGCGGCTTTCCCATGCGTCGTGCGTAGCTGACCATGGTGGGGGCATTATTGCCGAGCGAAAACAGGGCCACGGCTTTGTGGGTGGAGGCCGGTCGGCCGAAGAAATCAACCCAACACGCTTTTTTACCGGCGTGCTGGTCGCCGAGTAGCGTGAGAATACCGCCGCGAGCAAGGACGCGTTGAATTTCGTCACTGCTGCCGGTTTTGTCGAGAATGTACTGACCTGTACGGCCACGAAATTCGTTTACGAAGCGGTCGAGGTAAACATTGTCGAGCGGACGGGCCACGGTGTAGGTGGGAAAGCCGAACAGGCCCATCAGGTAGCCACCAAGCTCGAAGTTGCCGTAATGTGCGGAGATAAGAACGAGCGGACGACCAGCCAAGAGCGTTCTTACGAACAATTCCTGGTTCACGATATGGGAATGCTCTTTCCAGTTGGTTTCGTGAATTTTGCGGGGCGTGTGAGCGATTTCGACCATCATCAGCAGCAAGTGCCGCCACATTTGCCAGGCGATTGCCTTTCGTTGCGCGGCCGTGAGTTCTGGAAATGCCTGGCGGAGATTATCGTCGACGACTTTTCGGCGAATTGGCAGGATTCGGATGAAAAGAGTTGCGAGTACTTCGCAACCAGTTTCGCAGACTTCCATGGGGAGTGCCTGGACGACAGCTATTATCGCCCTCACCAAGCAATACACGGCAAAATCGATAGGTTTGCGGAGCATGTCGGCGATTATGGCAGGAGCCGTAAAATCCGCGAATAGAGGTTTGGCACCGGCGAATGGGAACCGGTGCCAAACTCCTTCAGGCGATTTTTCCGCGGAATTATGCGTGCTGCTCTGCATGTTTCCCCTCGGCGAACTCTTCGACCGCTTTGGAGCAGAATGCTGGCAAGTCGTCGGGGTTTCGGCTGGTAACCAGGCCGTTGTCGACCACGACTTCTTCATCGATCCAGTTTGCCCCGGCATTGATGAGGTCGGTTTTGATGCTCTTGTAGGACGTTACTTTGCGGCCATCGACCACGTCGGCTTCGACCAGCAGCCAGGGGCCGTGGCAGATGGCGGCGACAGGTTTACCTTGCTTGAAAAAGTCGCGGACGAAATCGACTGTGGTTTCGCACATGCGTAGCGTATCGGGATTGGCCACGCCGCCCGGGATGACGAGGCCGCCGTAATCTTCGGCGTTGACATTGCTAATTTCTTGGTCGACTTCGAATTTGTCTGCCTTTTCGTCGTGGTGGTAACCTTGAATTTCGCCCGCTTTGAGCGAAATGAGCTCAGGAGTGCCACCGGCCTGTTCGACGGCCTTCCACGGTTCGGTCAATTCCACTTGCTCAACGCCGCAGGTGGCGATAAATGCAATTCGTTTTCCTTGAAGGTTTTCGGTAGCCATGTTGGTGCTCCTTAACAGGCGATGGTTGCGTGGTGAACTTGAAAGCATCGTGGGGAGCAAGTTTTGTTCCGCAAGGAACGACTCAAAAATAACTTCGTCTGGTGAGATTCATCACAGAGGCGTAGAGATTTTCTAACCACGAAGACACAAAGGCACAAAGGCCGATTAAAAAATCTCATGCGGCCTCTTACCGCTAACAGAAAATGTCACCTCGAAGATGTAGAAGTTGCTTGAAAACTTCGTGTCTTCGTGCCTTTGTGGTTAAAAATTACTTTTCCAACTTTGTTCTTTGCCAAAAAAGGTGATGGCGAACCAGAGCAACATACCGGCGACTAATGGAGCAACCCCTAGGATTGTGAGCCAGGCCGCGTATTGGATGCTGGAGATCAGCATATAAATGCAGGCGGCACCGAATACGACCGCGGGCAGCATCAGCAGCGGAACCCTGAATGGGCGTTCGATATTCGGGTCGCGGTAACGAAGTACAAAAACGCTGAGTGTGGTGAGAAGGCAGAATGCCCAGTAGGTGGGGGCGGAAGCGGCTACGAGCGTTTCGAAACCGCCGAAGTAGCGATCCCATGGCAGGCCGTCGATTCCGAGCACGGCTAACAACGAATCGAAGGCGCTGCGCCCCATTGATGTGCCTACCGCGATGATGAGGAGCACCGCGACGACTGCTTGAACCGCGATGGCAACGAACGGCGCGCCCGTGCGAGAGTTCCACTCACCGAGCCAATGCAGTGCGGGATAATCGGCACCCCATACGGCGTAGACTCGCGAACTTGTGAGAATCATGCCGTTGATCGCGCTGAGGGCGGAGATCATGACGAGCAAACTAATGACTCGACCGCCCCACGGGCCGAGAGCGAGCTCCATGACATCGGCGGCGGGGGTTGGCGTTTTACTGGCCGCGTCGTAGCCGAGGGTGGCGAGGTAAGCAGCGTTGACGAGTAGGTAAATGACCGTGATGGCGGCGATGCCGAGAAACAAGGCGCGCGGCAAGTTGCGTTTTTGATCGCGCACTTCGGCGGCGACATAGGCGGCGTGGCTCCATCCGCCGTAAGCGTAGAGCACGAACACGAGTGCCAGGCCAATGTTCGTGCTGCTAGATGCGGGAGCGGATGAGGCGGCTGGCTGGTTCGTTCCGAGCAAGAAGCCGACGACGATGAGGGCGACAATGCCGATCACTTTGGCGATGGTAAGGATATTTTGAGCCGACTTTCCGGCGGCGATTCCCGCGGCATTCACGAACGAGAGCACCACGACGGGTACGATTGTGGCATAAATCGCATAAGGTGCGACGGCTGGGTACAGGCGTGAAGTGTAGTCGGCAAAGGCATAGGCCATGATGGCGATGTTGCCGCTGATAATTGCCGTGAGTTGTGTCCATCCGAAGAGGAATCCGCACCACGAGCCGTAGGCGCGCGAGAGATACACGTAGTCGCCGCCATCGCGCGGGTAGGTGGTGGCCAGTTCGGCGTAGCAGACGGCCCCGCACCAAGCGAGCATACCTCCGAGCGCCCATAGGAGCATGGCGGACCAAGCCGAACCGGAGTTGGCGAAGACCGAGGCAGTGGAACGAAAGATCGTGGTGCCGACAACGATGCCGATGATGATGCTGATCGCGTCCACCAGTCGGAGCCGCGGCGCGACGGCAGGTTCACTATCGTTGTCAAGCATTAGTAGTTCCGAGGATGCCGCTTGTTGAAATGTGGATACGTTACAACTGTTAGGGATGACTCAGCAATAACATCGGCAGAGGAAATTCACCACAGAGGCACGGAGGGCACGGAGATTTTGGAAGAGGTTTTGAACACTGATCTACACTAATAATCACTAATCAAGGGCGGCAATGCCCCAGATATAAATCTCTGAATTTTGATGGATATCAGCGATGATTAGCGTGGATCAGCGTTCCCAAAAAACTTTCGCAACTATCCTTCGTGCCCTTGTGTCTTCGTGGTCCAAAAACTCCTTCCGAACCTCCGTGCCCTCCGTGTCTCCGTGGTTATTCTAAAAATTAGGAAGTTATTATTAAGGAACTCTAACAAAACCGTCTGAGAGAGGGAGACAGTCCCATTTTGCTGCGAAGACTCCGCAAAATCGGGACAGTCCCCGCCGGTTTTGTTAGAGTTCCTAAGGCATTCCTTAGCTGGTTAAAGCAGTGATCAATTCTGTGTATTCGGGATAGCCTGCAATAAGTTGTACGCGATCGCCGGGGGTGTAATCGGCGTAATCGAATCCGGGGGCAACGGTGCAGCCCATGAGTGCCCATTGGCCGCCGGGTGCGAGTCGGCAGCCTTGCCAGATGCTGGCGGGGACGGCGACTTGCGGGCTGCACTCGATTGCGAGGTCGTTGTGGATAATCAGTGTGCGGCCGGTGCCATCGGGCAATAGTTGCAGCATCTCGACCGGGTCGCCGGCGTAGAAGTGGAAGATTTCATCGCTGGTAACGCGGTGGAGCATCGAGAACGTATCGGGCGTGAGCAGGTAGTAGATGCAGGTGGCGGCATGGCGGTTGCTCGCATAGTCGGCCGGTAAGGATTCTGCCGGCAGCGTGAGCGTGGAGCGGTAGGTTTCGCGGAAGTAGCCGCCTTCAATGGTGAGAGGGACGAGCCCGAGACGGTTAATGATTTGTTGAGCGGTGGGCATGATGCCGAATTCGAGGTGGGAAATGTGGGGGTGTAGTGTATCTTATAATTCATGAAGGTGCGTGAAGTATTAGAATTGCTAAAGAACGATGGATGGCATGTTGTAGTAACCCGTGGCAGCCACCGTCAACTTAAGCATAGTAGAAAGACAGGTCGGGTTACTGTTGCAGGAAAGCCGAATGACGACGTCCGTCCTGGAACGCTCAATAGCATATTGAAACAAGCGGGTTTGAAGTAGGATGAGTGTTATGAAAACCAAATATGCCATCGTGATTGAAAAGGGACCGAGCAATTATTCTGCATACGTGCCCGACCTGCCTGGTTGTATCGCAACGGGATCAACGGTGGAGGAGGCAGAGTCACTTTTGCGCGAGGCCATCGAATTGCATCTCGAGGGAATGCGTGAAGATGGCATTCCGATTCCGGAGCCAACGAGTGTAGTGGACTACGTACAGGTGTGAGCGACATCGTGTTGTGTTGCAGCCTTTTGGTGCGATGTCGCCGGTGCTTTGGCTTGGTACGTGCGGGCTGGCGACTAATCGGTGGATGATGCGATGTTCACATTTGGCCGAGAGCATGAAAAAGTTTGTGCCGCGAATTATCTACGCGATCAGCGCGAGTTATCAAAGATTCACGAGGTAATCGATGTGGCCCATGATCTTCTCGAAGGAAATCTCCCAGAGTCCGAAATTCGGCCGATACTCGTCAAAGCTTTTAGTGAAGGCGGAAGTGGTGTTTGGGAGCAAACAGCGAAGTGGATTCGCAATCTGATACGCGATTATCCATCTCTTGCCACGATCTGGGACGAATTGGCGGAACACCCTGACTGGAAGGTTAGGTGGCGAACTGCGTGTGTCCTCGACTGGATGCCAATTGAGGTCGCTCGTCGAATCGGTCCATTACTCGCGTCAGATAAGAGCAAAAAGGTGCGGCAGTATGCCGAAGACAGGCTTTTATATCTTACTCTGGAGCATGGAAAATCGCACTGAAACGCCATTCCCAGGGTGCGCGGCGAATGCCGCGACCCTGGGCTTTGGAGTTGAGCGCCTTCGGCGTTCAGGGCTCACAAAATAAACTTGCTCAAATCTTCATCCTTGGAGACTTCTTCGAGCCGCTCTTTCACATACGCCGCGTTGATTTCGACGTGGCCCATTTTCATGTCGGGCGCTTCGAAGCTAAGCTCTTCGAGCATGCGTTCCATGATGGTGTAGAGCCGGCGGGCACCGATGTTTTGGGTGCGCTGGTTTACATCGAACGCGTAGCTGGCCAGGGCGTCGACCGCGTCGGGGGTGAAGCTGACATCGACGCCTTCGGTTTTCATGAGGGCCGTGTATTGTTTGGTCAACGCGCTTTTAGGTTCGGTAAGGATGCGGATAAAATCATCCTTGGTAAGATCGTTCAACTCGACGCGAATCGGGAAGCGGCCTTGCAACTCGGGCATGAGGTCGCTGGGTTTGGTTTTGTGGAACGCGCCAGCGGCGACGAACAACACGTGATCGGTGCGGACGTAGCCGTAACGGGTGTTGACAACCGTGCCTTCGACGATCGGCAGCAGGTCGCGCTGCACGCCTTGGCGCGAGACATCGGCCCCGCGGCCACCTTCGCTGGCGACGACTTTGTCCATTTCGTCGATGAAGATGATGCCCACGTTCTGAGCAAGCTCGATTGCCTGGGCATTCACTTTCTCCGCATTGATGAGCGCTTCGGTTTCTTGTTCGAACAGAACTTTACGGGCTTCGGCAACCGTCATGGTCCGCCTGGAGACGTTTTTGGGCAGCACTTTTTCGAGCATGCCTTGGAAGTCGAATTCCATGGAGTCGCCGGCGGGGCCCATGCCGGGGAGCATCATGGCCTGGGCTTTTTGTTCGATGGTGATTTCTACCGTGCGGTTTTCCATTTCTCCGCCTAGGAGCATGGCCCGCATTTTCTCGCGGGTGCGTTCGATGCGTTCTGGCGCGTTTGGCGAATCGACGCCGACGTCGTAGCTGGCGGGCGACGGCGCGAGCAGGTCGAGCAAGCGTTCTTCGACACGCTTCTCGGCCTCGGGTTTCACACGTTCCAGTTCTTTTTCGCGCACGAGTCCGATGGCATTTTCCACAAGCTCGCGCACCATGCTCTCCACGTCGCGGCCGTAGTAGCCGACCTCGGTGTATTTAGTGGCTTCGACTTTGATGAACGGCGCGCCCGTGAGCGTGGCCAGGCGGCGAGCGATTTCAGTTTTGCCGACGCCGGTGGGGCCGATCATGAGGATGTTTTTAGGCGCGACTTCATCGCGCATATCGTCGACAAGGCGTTGGCGACGCCAGCGATTGCGAATGGCGATGGCGACGGCACGCTTGGCGTCGTACTGGCCTACAATGTGGCGGTCGAGTTCGGAGACAATTTCGCGGGGAGTTAATTCACGCACGGTAGTTGTTTGCTTTTGTTAACCACAGAGACACAGAGGACACGGAGAAGAATTATTGATTTAGGATTCAGGATGGTGGATGCGGGGAGCAGGGCCAAGACATTCAATAGATACCCTGCCCCCTGCATCCACTATCCCGCATCCTGCAAATCCTCTGTGTCTCTGTGGTTAATGTCTTTCTATGTTGAAGCGAGTTCTTGGATAACGATATTTCGGTTGGAGTAGACGCAGATATCGGCGGCGATTTCTAGGGCAGTGCGAACGATTTCAGCAGCCGAAAGTTGCGAATGTTCCACGAGCGCTTTGGCGGCGGCTTTGGCATAATTGCCGCCGGAGCCGATGCCGAGGATGCCATCAGTGGGTTGAATGACGTCGCCCGTGCCGGAAACCAGCAGCGTGTGCTGCGAGTCGATGACGGCGATCATGGCTTCGAGCCGCCGCAGGGCTCGGTCGGTTCGCCAATCTTTCGCAAGTTCCGTGGCGGCGCGGGGCATGTTGCCGGGATAGTCTTTGAGCTTGGCCTCGAACCGTTCGAGAAGGGAAAAAGCGTCGGCGGCACCGCCAGCGAAGCCGGCGATCACGCGGCCCTCCATGAGCGGGCGAATTTTTACGGCATCGGCCTTCATGACCGTATCGCCGAGGCTGACTTGGCCGTCGCCGCCGATCGCCACCTTGCCCTTGTGGCGCACGGTGAGGATCGTGGTGGATCGAATGCGTCGCTCGTTATTGTTCATCGGTGGCAAGGTGTTTTTGTTAATTTCAAAACTAAAATTCGGAATTTGCACTTCCGAAATCTCAGAGAAGCCGGCCTCGCAGAGGCCAGCTACAGCAGGTGGGTCGGCCTGGGAGGCCCCGAATCGGCCAACAAACCGTGCATTGTCGCCCATTGTTCGTTCAGCAACCAGGGGTTAACTTTGGTTGGATGGAATCGACGCCAGGGACGAAAAGCGAAGGATGTTTGGCGCTGCCGCGTAGCCCCGAGTTGATGAATCGTGAGGATTCGGCACTCTTGGTGGTGGACGCGCAGGCGAAATTGCTCGAGGTTGTGCCGGGAAGCGACCGGATTGTTTGGAACATTCGGCGATTGCTCGATGCGGCAGCCGCGCTGGGGGTACCGGTGGCGGGGACCGAGCAATATCCCGAACGGCTGAGCACCACTGTGCCAGAGCTTCGAGAACGAATTGGTGAGATGCCGGGCAAGCTGAGGTTCAGCGCGGGCGATTGCGGCGAGATTTTTGAGGGTTGGCGGCAAGATTCGCGTTTTCGCATTCTGGTGTGCGGGATCGAAACGCATGTTTGCGTCATGCAAACGGCACTCGATCTGGCGGCGGCCGGCTTCCAAGCGTATGTGGCCGTGGATGCCATGGGGGCACGGCATGAAATCGATCATACGACGGCGCTGCGGCGGATGGAGTTGGCCGGGGTTGTGCTCACGACGACCGAAGCGGCCGTGTTTGAATGGTGTCAGAAAGCGGGAACGCCGGAATTCAAGGTGGTTAGTGCGCTGGCCAAGGAGCGGGGGCCTTGAGGCACGAGGGGCGGGGAGCGAGGAGCGAGAATGGAGAGTAGGAGATGAGTGGCGCGGGGGAAAAAGTGATGGGGAGCCAGCGGGTTGGGAGTTGGGCTGATTTATGAAACCGACTGTGAATGAAAGCATTATCGAGGCGGTGAATGTCACCAAGGAGTTTGCCAATGGTGAAATTCTCGTCCAAGCAGTGCGCGGCATCGATCTGACGGTGCATCGCGGAGAAATGTTGGCGATTGTCGGGCCCTCGGGGTCGGGCAAGAGTACGCTGTTGAATTTGCTCGGTGCGATCGAGACGCCAACGACAGGCAAGATTTTGCTCGAGGGCCGCGATGTGGCCACGCTCGATGACAAAGAGCGAACGATCCTGCGTCGCAAACGGATTGGATTCATCTTCCAGGCGTTCAATTTGCTGCCGACGCTGACGGCGCTCGAAAATGTGGCATTACCGCTCGAATTGGATGGTATGAGCGAGCGGGCGGCGCGAGAACAAGCGCTCAAGTCGCTCGAGCTGGTGAACGTGGCGAATCGCAAGGATCATTTGCCGAGCACGATGAGCGGCGGCGAGCAGCAGCGAGTGGCAATTGCTCGGGCGCTAGTCATCGAGCCGGCACTTGTGCTGGCGGATGAGCCGACGGGCAACCTTGATACCGCGAACGGTGAGCAGGTAATGAGGCTTTTGCACAACCTGGTTGATGACCGCGGGCAGACGGTCGTGATCGTGACGCACGATAACGATGTGGCGGCTCAGGCACATCGCACGGTCCACGTGCGTGACGGCAAGCTTGAGCATGGCGATGCAAACCGCGAGAAGAAGCCCGCCAAGGCGGCAAAGAGTGGCAAGTGAGTGTTCCGTTCAAAATAGCCTGGCGTGACTTCCGACTGCGTCCTAGCCGTACTCTGCTAACGCTGTTGAGTGTGGTAATTGGCGTGGCCGCGGTAGTGGCCGTGTCGCTATCAGCGGCCACGACGGAACGGGCGTTCGACGCGATGTATTCGACTGTCGCGGGCGCGGCCGATTTGGAAGTTACCGCGGAGATCGGTAACAGCTTCGATGAGGAAGTGGCTGCCAAGATTCGTGCGCTGCCGGAGGTTGAAGCCGTTGCCCCGCTAATCGAGCGGATTCTGATCGCATATATCGACGAGCGCAGCGTTAAATGCGTGGGGCTGGGGATCGATCCCGAATACGATTCGGCAGTTCATGATTTTCGGGTGACGGAGGGGAAATCGCTGCTAGAGGGGCAGGGAGTGCTGCTCGAAGAAAAGTTTGCCAAGAGCACAGGCATTAAGGTGGGCGACAGGCTCGACCTGGGCACACGACAGGGATTGTTTCGCACAGAACTTATTGGCGTGTACAAGGTCGAAGGCAAAGTGATGCCGGGCGAGTCGGCGATGATGCTCATGCCGTTGCGCGCGGCCCAGATGTTGTTTCGTGCGCCGCGCAAAATCGATACGGCCCAAATCGTGCTCAAGAAAGGCGTTAAGGAGGATGTGGCACGCGAAGCGATTGCCAAAATTTTGCCGGCAGGCGTAACCGTGCAACGGCCTGCCACGCGGAACCCGGTGGCGGAGGAGACATCGCTCTCGACGGAACTTGGCATGCGGTTGGCGCGAGCCATTTCACTGCTTGTGGCTACGTTTATCATTGCGAACACGTTTTTGATCAACGTCGCTCAAAGGCGCAGGCAGTTGGGTATTATGAGGGCGATTGGAGCCACTCGGACGCAGGTGGTGCGGATGATCTTCCGCGAAGCGTTAGTGATGGGAATCGTTGGTACGGTGCTGGGATCGTTGCTGGGAATTGTGGCGGCGAGATACCTTAATTCGGCGATGAGCACGCTTTACAAAACGAAGCTGCCGCCGGTTCAGTTGGCTTGGGTGCCGTTTTTAGTTGCTGCGGCGTGCGGTTTAGGCATATCGTTGTTAGCCGCGGCGTGGCCAGCAAGGAAGGCGAGTCGGCTATCGCCGCTGGAAGCCATGCGAGATGTTTTGCCGGACGAGGCGGAAAACATGTCCTGGTCATGGCTGGGCTTTGGTGCGGTATTGGTGGTAGTGTGCGCCGGAGTGATAGCATCAAGCATCATGGGGTGGCTGCCCGTGTTCAATTCGGTATGGGCTGCCATTATTGGATTGGCGGGGCTTGCACTGTTGTTGCCTCTTGCGCTGAGCCCATTGTCCGCACTTGCCACCTATGTGATACGGCCGATTGTGGGCATTGAGGGCCGGTTGGCACGCAAGCAGTTGTTGCGGCATCGATCGCGCACGACACTTACCGTGGGGGTGCTGTTCGTCGCCATCAGCGCTGGCATCGCGCTGGCGAGTGCGGTGATCGATAACGTGAACAACGTGAAGAACTGGTACACAAAAACCATCGTGGCCGACTTTTTCGTTCGGGCGATGGCACCCGACATGGCCTCGGGGTTGGCGGCCGACTTGCCGGATACGATCGGGGCACAAATCGAAAAGGTGCCGGGAATTCAGAACCTCGACGCGCTGCGCTTCGTGAGCGTGAAGGCGGCCGGACAACGAGCGATTCTTGTGGCGCGCGAGCATTCGAGCGAAGATTCGCCGGATTTGGACGTGTTGTCGGGCGACCTTGGCAAGCTTCGCGAGCAGTTACATGGGGGCGAGGTGGCTGTCGGATCTGTGCTTGCTCAACAGGCGAAGATCAAGGTGGGCGATAATATTGCATTGGAAACCGACCAGGGTAAAAAGGAGTTTCGTGTAGCGGCGCTCGTGAACGATTACCAGGCAGGTGGTCTTACGATTCACATCGAACGCGACGTGGCACGCCGGGAGTTGGGGATTGATGGTGTGGATGCGTATATCATGAAGGCTGACCCTCAGCGACTGCCCGAAGTGCGAGCCGCGTTACAAAAGATTGCTGATGAAAACAGGGTGTTGCTGCAAACGTCGTCGGATATTCGCGAGACCATCGATCGGATGATGTCTGGCGTGGTGGCCGCGCTATGGGGCATGGTGGTTCTCGCGCTTGGTGTGGCGTCGATTGGAATCACCAACACGCTGATTATCAATGTGCTAGAGCAAACTCGCGAGCTTGGTTTGTTGCGCGCGGTAGCCATGACACAGGGCCAAGTGCGTAAGACGATTTTCACCCAGGCGATGGTTATGGCGCTGTTGGCGTTAGTACCGGGCATTGTGGCGGGTGTGGCGATTGCGTACCTCATCAATCTGGCTACTTTCCCCGTAACGGGGCATGCTGTGGAGTTCACGCTGCATCCAGGTTTGTTGATTGGTGGGCTTGTGGCCGGGTTTGCAGTGGTGGCGATTGCCGCGTGGATACCGGCAAATCGAGCGGCCAAGCTGGATTTGCCGACGACGCTAAGGATGAGCTAAAGCGGGGTGTAATGTTTCGGGCCAGAATGGGCTGGCTTGGTGTTGATGTTGATCGAAATCGAATCAGTACGAATTGAATATTTGGAGAGTGTCGATATGAGCGCAGTTCCGAGTGCCGTTTGTCCGCCGGTACGCACGTTGATGGGCCCCGGACCGAGCGATGTTCATCCGCGCGTGTTGGAGGCTTTGGGGCGGCCAACGGTCGGGCATCTCGACCCCTACTACCTCCAGGTCATGGATGAATTGCAATCGATGCTGCGCGATGTCTTCCGCACCAAGAACCGCATGACGATGGCGATCAGCGGTACCGGATCGGCCGGGCAAGAGGCGACGGTCGCGAATCTTGTCGAGCCGGGAGATAAGGTACTCGTTTGCATCAATGGCGTGTTCGGCAATCGGCTGGCAGACATGGCGGAGCGCGCCGGAGGGGAAGTTACCAAGATCGAGCGTCCGTGGGGTGAAGTGTTTACCGTTGCGGAGGTGAAAGAAGCACTTGCGCGTGTGAAGCCGGCCGTGGTGGCGATCGTGATGGCGGAAACGTCGACCGGGGCATGGCAACCCATCGAGGAAATTGCGGCCACGGTGCGCGACGCGGGAGCGATGTTGATACTCGACACGGTAACCGCGTTGGGCGGCATCCCCGTGGAAATCGATAAGTGGCAAATTGATGCGGTGTACTCGGGCACGCAGAAGTGTTTGAGCTGCCCACCCGGATTGGCACCGGTTTCGTTCAGCGATCGGGCGGTGGAGAAGATTCTCAAGCGCAAGGAGAAGGTGCGGAGTTGGTATTTGGATGTTTCGTTGATCGCGAATTACTGGGGCGGTGATCGTGTATATCATCATACGGCACCCATCAACATGACTTACGGCTTGCATGAAGCTCTGCGAATTTTGCTTGAGGAAGGCTTGCAGGCCAGCTTTGCGCGGCACAAATTGAATCATGAAGCGTTGAAGACTGGGCTAGCGGCGATCGGAATGAAATACGCCACACAAGAGGGCCATGCGTTGCCACAACTAAATGCGGCACTTATCCCGGCTGGCGTCGACGACGCGGCGGTTCGCAAAGAGTTGTTGGAGCAATTCAACATCGAGATCGGTGCGGGCTTGGGGGCGTTCAAAGGCAAGGTTTGGCGCATTGGGCTGATGGGCTACGCCAGCCGTCAGAACAATGTGTTAGTGTTGTTGGCCGCTTTGGAACAATTGCTCGCCAAGCATGGCCATAAGTTCGAGCATGGTGCCGGGGTGGCTGCGGCGAACGCGGTGTATGGCAAGTCATAAAGTACAGATTCAACCACCGCGCCCAGATTGCGCATTTATCCCGAATTGACTTTTTGTGAGGGGAGCTTACGGACTGGGGTGCTAGCGATGCTTGCATCGCGGGCTTGTAGGCTATAGGGTGGTGGGCGTCGCGGACCCATTTCACCCGGCGGCGAGGCCAAGGACGTGCTAGTTCTCAGTCGAAAAATTGGCGAGCGGATTCTCATTGGCGACAAGATCTCTGTCACGGTCGTCAAAGTAGGCCATGGTGGCGTACGGTTAGGCGTGGAAGCCCCGCCCGAGCTTGCCGTGGTGCGCGAGGAGTTGGCCGAAGAACTGCGGCGAGTTGAGCAAGAGCTCGCCGGACAGGTCGAGCCCTCGGCGGATTGAGTCTTTTGTCCACTCAGGACTCTCCCCGCAGAAGCGGTTGCCATGCGATTGGCAGCGTGGAGTTCCCCGACTTCGTGCTGGGGAAGATTGCGATCTGAAAGCAGGGGTGAGAGGTGAGAGGGCCGAGGTGAGAGGGCCGGATTACGCGCGCAGGGGTGGCGGGAGCGCGGAGCGAGCTCCGCCGCTAAATAAGTGGGTGGGTTGTCAAAGAGCGCAACGGG
>CAZTWS010000099.1:0-18230 GCA_964618225.1 uncultured Planctomycetaceae bacterium | reverse complement strand
TTGCTGCGAAGACTCCGCAAAATCGGGACAGTCCCCGCCGGTTTTGTTAGAGTTGCTTTAATTAGCCATAAGCAAACATAAAGGGAAGATTTTTCTTGCCCCAGTTAGTTGCATGGGGCACAATGACGGCGACAGTTTGTCGTTTTGACATGGCTGTCTACTCCGCCGGGGAGGGGTCGTCGGGCGAAGGGGGAGAACTGATCTGCTCATCCGCGCCGTCCACTTAAGAGCTGGTGGAGTATTGCTCTTCCGTTCCTTTCTTTTTTGGAGGTGGTCTAATGAATTGGAATCTTGCGTGCCATAAAACAACCATTTTTGCCCGTATGGCACTGGTAACAACCTGGGTGGTTGCTGGAGGCTTTTTTGCGGAACCCGCTCATGCTCGTTTGGGCACGTTCAGTCCCGCGGATGGATATCAACACTTTACCGCAGTCCCTCCTGGCACCAGCTATAGCTGGTCCGATGTTGCGTATTACAATGCTGGCGACCACGGCACCAACGTCGGCGGTGGCAGTTTGACGTTCCTCACTCACAACACCGGCAATCGCTGGAACTTGGTCAGCTCGCTGGGCTCTTTCTTTCCGGATGCCGCGACACGCAACGCCGCCCTGGGAGTCCATCCGCCGTATCCGGTGGTTCAACCAACCGGCGGCGCGGCAGCCTACATGGTCGGCGCGCACTTTAACGGTCGCAACAACGACGGATATAATTTGGCGTTCCGAAACGATACGGCGCTCGGCACAGGCCCCGTCGTGTACGACTACTACCTCGACAGCTACGACATGGGCGTTAATCCCGCCAGCATCACTTCGGGGAGCATCGAAACACAATTCTATTTTCTGCCCACGCTTCCCAAAGCTCCGGTAGTCGGGTCCGATGGAACCTTGAGTAATCCCGACAAGTTCAGCTTGTCGTTCATGGATACGAACGACAACATCGGTCTTCAATGGGGCTACGCCAAAGATAATGAAGTCTATTGGCGGACCAACACCAGCGGTCCTTGGAACTACACCGGCGTCTACGCTGCCAACCAAAGCAGCAACCAATGGGATGGCGTCAAAGTCTCGATCGACCTCTCCAGCGATACCTTCGGACTCGACTATTACGACGTTGGCACCAATACTTGGTCGAATATGGTGGCGGCAGGAACTCCCCTGGGCACACCGTTGCAAGACTTCACCAAGCTGCGCTGGCAACTCGAAGATGACGGCGGTACTTTCTTTGCCGGTAAAGAGTATTTCGATGATTTCAGCTTCAGTTCGAGCGTGGTCCCCGAGCCAGGCATGGGTGCCCTCGGTACAATGGCGATACTCTGCGGACTAGGCTTCCGACGAAAAAGAGCCTGGTAATTACGCCTTTCACGAGGGGGCGGAATAATCGTTCCGCCCCCTTTGCAATTTGATTTAGCTTCCGCTAAGTCTTTGGAGAACTCGGATGAAATATCGCTATCAATTCGGCCTGTGTGCCCTGTGGACGGCCATCCATCTTTTATCCTCCGCGAACGTCGTGGCAAACGACGCGTCCCGCGCCGATCGCGCTGCCAACCCGGCGGCGAAAAGCGTTCACCAGGAAGCCACGCGGATTCTCAACAGCATTCAATTCACCAAATACGAACACCGCACCGATATCGATGAAAAGAAAGGTGTGTACAAATGCGATTGCTCGGGCCTTGTCGGTTACGTCCTCAATCGTAGCGTGGGTAAAGACGGTAGTGGGGCATTGGGCGATGGCCGCGATCGGCCGCTGGCCATGCATTACGAGAAGTTCTTTGCCGCCGCGCCGACCAAGCCCGACGGTAAGTCGCGTTGGCAGCGCATCGAGCGGCTTGCCGATGCACGACCGGGCGATGTCATCGCGTGGCGACACGAAGTGCCAAAACCTGGCAACACGGGCCACGTGATCATCGTCGACCAGCGGCCCACTCTGGAAAAGGATGGCCTCGTACGTTTGGTTTACATTGATTCCACCACGTTGCAGCAAGAGGACGACTCGCGTCCCGACGGAGTTACCGGCGTTGGCCGGGGCACCATGTGGTTCGAGGTTGACGACGAGGGGCGAGCGGTCGCCCACATTCGCGGCGTGCGCACTGCTAAGCCCAAAACCGAGCCCATCTCGATCGGCCGGGCGCTGCCGGTTAAGAAATCGGCCTCTCGCAAAGCCGCGTAGGAATGGCTCAAAAACAATTTCGGTAGAGGGGATTCACCACAGAGACACGGAGGACACGGAGGACACGGAGGATGAAACAGGGAGCGTGGAGCAGGGAGAAGAGAAGACGGAGTTTAACTGAACCACAAAGGCACGAAGGCACAAAGAGTTTTATCCACTGTAATACTCTGCCTATTGTCATCGTGGTGAGTGACCTAGATATACCGTGAAACTTTTTAAAAAATCTTCGTGTCTTTGTGCCTTCGTGGTTCAAAATCACTCTTCCGACCCTCCCTGTCCTCTGTGGTGAATCCCATCTGACGAAGTTGTTTCTGAGTTATCCCTTGGCAGGCCCGGGGCGCTCCAACAAGGCCGATCCGCTCGGAAAACTCTCACCCACGCGCATCGGTTTCTCCTAACTGTGTCTCACGCAGCCCATCTGTGCGACACGGGCCGCCGTCGTTGCTAGAATAGTTTCAGGCAATGCCGCTGTTGCAAGCGGCCTTTGAACAGAGATTCTTCAACAGTTCGCAACGGATGAGGCACCATGGCGAATTCGTTTCCGCAGCGAATCGTACTTTTCGTAACCGGAGCAATTGCATTGCTCTCGGTGCTCCCTGGCATCACGACCGCTCAACAAACATCTGTTTCCACCTGGGATGCGGCCGACTTCCGCGTGTGGGGATACATCCCGTACTGGAGCGGCCAATCGGGCACCTCGGTTGTCGATCAGCTCAACGCCATGTCGGCGGCCGGCACGTACAACCATGTGTCGGACGTTTTCTACTTCGGCGGCGTGCGCCCCACCGCCACAGGCGGGCTCGCTTATATCTCCGGCGCAACCACCGCGCTCAACACGCTCAAGAGCCAAGCCGCGCAACACGGCTTCAATCTTCACATGAGCATGTTCGAAACTTCGGGCGGTGCTACCGACGACGTTTGGATTTCGATTATCTCGAATCCCACTTATCGTCAGAATTTTGTGAATAACGTAACGACCCTTCTCAATACCTACGACATGAAGGGCTTCAATTTCGACTGGGAGCGTCCTAACTCCGTCGCAACCTGGGGCAACTACACACAACTTGCACGGGAACTAGGCAACGTCATTCGCCCGCTCGGCATGGAAGTATCGGTTTGCGATTACGGCAGCACTTCCTCTCTATGGGACGACTCGCCCCTGTTCGACGCGCGTGTTTACGATCAGCTTTTCATCATGGGCTACCACTATCCGGCCAATCACCCCACTCCCACTCAATGGAATAACAACAATTCTTTCGCTAATTCAAAGCTGGCTCTTACAGACCAAGGCGTGGAGAAGGCGTTTACCAATGAACAACTCATACTCGGCATTGGCACCTACGGGGCTAATGGTCCTGCCACCGTTCCCTATCGAACATTCACGGATGCGAATCAGGACCTCGCTTACAACGCCACAAGCATCACAGGCACCTACAACGACGTACAGGGAGTCTCACGGACAGGCACTTGGGATATCGAGAGCCGCCAACAGGTCCGAGAAAAGACACAACTAGCCCTCGATCGCAACATGCCCGGCATGTTCTCGTGGACACTCCACTACGATGCGCGCGATGAAATGAGTTTGCATCGTGTCATGCACCATTACATCGTGTTTCAACGCGGTGTTCCGGATCTCAACCTCGACGGCAAAGTCGACGCCGCGGACGCCAACACGCTGGCCAATAACATGGGCACCGTCCCCGGCTGGACGGGCACCAACACGGCAGCCCGCTTCGACAACTTTTACCTAAAAGGCAACTGGGAAAAAGGCGACCGCGACGGCAATGGCTTCGTCAACCAGGCCGATGCCGATTGGCTCGCAACTCGGTTCACAGCGCTCGGCGTCAACCTGCCCGATCGGCTCGCCTACTCAGGAACCTTCGAGAATTTCCAGAACAGCCGAGGCCTTACGGGCCGATGGAACGCCAAGCGCGAATCCGGCGGCAATTTGCGCGAAACGGGCAACTTCGCTCAACACGGCGCGGGCGGAATCGTCTGGAACGGTACCGGCGTCGGTGCCGCCATCCGCAGCAACAACGCCATCACCATCCGCAATCAAAACGCCGCCGAAGCCTACGATTCGCTCAACACGGCTCCGCGCATGCTGTCTGTCGATCTCACCACGCCGATCGACACTTCCGCCGACGGCGATACCTACGTCACATTCCTGGTTCGGCAAAACACGGCTGGCCTGCTTGCCTCGCAACTCGCGTCGAACAATCGCACTTTATCCCTAGAATTTCTCGACTCCGCGGGCACTAACCAGTTCGATTTTTCATTTCGCGGCAGCCAGCAGCAATTCGCGATCCAAAACCATGTAGATACCGGCGGCGACGATGTCGCGGCCCCCGGTTTTGCTCCGATCACCACGTACCTGTTCGTCGGAAAGATTTCCTCGAACGGTGCCGAGGCGAATACCATCCAAGCGGCGCTCTTTGCCAACGGCGCGAACGTGGGCAATTTCGCCGATGCCAGTTTCCCCTGGGCCCTTACCGCCAACGGCAGCGAGGGCTTTAACCCCACCATCACTCAACTTCAATTCACAAGCCTCTTCGAGGCCAGCTACACCATCAGCAACCTGTGGGTAGGCACCGCGGCCGATTTCTTCGCTGCTCCTTCCGCCGCCGCGGGCGATTTCAACGGCAACGGCATCGTCGATACCGCCGACTACTTAATTTGGCGAAAAACACTCGGCCAAACCGGCCACCAACTCGCCGCCGACGCCAACGGCAACGGCCGCATCGACGACGATGATTACGCCATCTGGCGTAGCAATTTTGGGCAAACCGTATCCAGCGGCGCAGGCTCGAATAGCCCGGTCCCCGAACCGGCTACGTTCGCGCTCGCGCTGCTAACCACGGCCATGCTCTTGCTTCCTCGCCGCAGGTAGAGACGCTAACAACCACTTCGATCCTGTTCACCGAATGGTTACGTTCGCCTGGCAATCATCGGCCGGCGCATTTCCACTCACACCCCACGCTCGCATTGCATCGTTCACAGCGCAGCCATCTCCCTGCTTTCTCTGGTATAATGGCATCTCCCGCCTCCACATTCCCCTCCCATTCACGGCGACCTCGCGATGCTTCACTCATTTGTACGCCTTGGGCTTGTCCTTTTTCTGCCGTTCGCATCCCTCGCCTGCGCGATTTCGTTGATGGCGGCTCCGCCACGCCTCACCGAGCACGTGATCCACATCAGCGTCGACGGTTGCAACGCCGCCATGCTGCAAGAGTTCATCGACTCGGGCAAAGCGCCGAACTTCAAGCGACTGCAAGACGAAGGCGCGTTCACCATGAATGCCCGCACAGACCATACGAAAACCGAAACGCTGCCGAACCACGCCAGCATGTTTACTGGCCGCCCTGTCGATCAGCCCGAGGGCATGCCAGGCACAACCCATCACGGCTACTCGGCAAATCAATCCCCCACGCGTGGCCAAACGATCCACAACAGCGGTAACCCGAACCTCGATTACATCGCCAGCGTGTTCGATGTGGCTCACGACGCCGGCCTGTCTACCGCGCTCTTCTCGGCCAAAGAAAAGTTCAACCTCTTCGACACAAGCTACAACAAGAATCACGGTGCTGCGCATGAACGCGGGCGCGATAAAATCGACACCTTCTTCACGGCCGACGACGGTGCCCCACGCTTCTCGGAAACGACCCACAAGCGATTCCTCGCAGACATGGCCAAGAACCACTATAATTACGCCTTTCTGCATTTCCGCGATGTGGATACCGCGGGCCACGCCCTGAGCTGGGGCAGCAGCGGCTGGTTCTATGCCCTGGCCAATGCCGATGCTTACCTGGGCGAAGTGCTCAAGCTGGTCGAAACCGATCCCGAGCTGAAAGGCCGCACCACGATCATCGTGAATACCGACCACGGCGGCGTCGGTTTCACGCACATCGACGAAACCAAACCCGAGGACTACACCATTCCGCTCTTCGTTTGGGGAGCGGGTGCCGCCCGTGGCGATCTGTACGCCATGAACCGCGGCGTTCGCACCGACCCCGCCAACGAGCGCGTTCCTTTCAATGAGGAGCATCAGCCAATCCGCAACGGCGACACGGGCAATCTGGCCCTGTCCCTGCTCGGCCTCGGACCAATCCCCGGCTCGCTAATCAACGCCAAGCAAGATCTGCGAACCGCTTTACCTGGCGACTATAACCTCGACGGCAACGTGGACGCCGGCGACAGCATCGTTTGGCGGAAACTCAAGTCGACCAACGACCCCCGCGCCGACGGCAACCGCGACGGCCAAATCGACGACGCCGACTACGAACTGTGGAAGCAAAACTTCGGCACATCGAGCCTCCTGCCAAAGTAAGCGCCAGCGCAAGAAAACATTTCTCGCTGTACTCCTAGCTCCTAGTACGTTTTTAAGTTTACCGTTCTGCTATGCCGTTAGCTGGATGGACGGCGTTGCCGCCGCCGCTAAAGATTTTGTTTTGGTTTCGATCATCATCGGAGCGCAAATGCTAAAAATGCACTAGCTCCCCGCTCCCCCTCACTCCCACTCCTTCAGCTCCTCCACCACGCGCAGCACATCATCGCGGCGTTTCTCGAACAGCCCGAACATCGCAAAAATCAATCCACCCGTTACGATGCCGGCGATCCAAAGAATATACGTGCGCTCTTGATGAATGGCCGCATGCCAAATGATGGTCATGATGGAAACCACCAGAAACGTGATACCCAGATACAAAAACGCGCGCACGCGGAACAGAATGCCGGCTAGTACGCCCACGATCGAAAGCCCGGCCAGCACGGCCGGCAGCCACGGTGCGTTCGCCACGCCGTTGATGAACACATCCATCGTCGACGACACGTAAATCACAATGGCCGAGGCGTAGCGCAACGCGGCCGATTGTTCGCGCGAAAGCCGATCGCGGTTGATGTACCCCGCCACAAGTGCCGAGAGCGCCGGCGGAATCAACCACAACTGCGGATGCTCGACGAAGCTGAGCCCCTGCCGATCGTGCAGCAGGTACCACAAGCTGCCGTTAGCCGCGAGCGCCGCCAGCATTCCGTAAAAAAACGACTGTCGCAAAACGCTCAGCGAGGCATACAAAAGCCCGATCGAAAACAGCAGAAGCGAGTAATGTACTTGGCTGGAAAGTACCCAGTACCCCAACGCGGGCAGCAAGG
Organism: uncultured Planctomycetaceae bacterium; assembly: GCA_964618225.1. Taxonomy (GTDB): domain Bacteria; phylum Planctomycetota; class Planctomycetia; order Pirellulales; family Lacipirellulaceae; genus JABDGM01. Next base: position 10,916 of record CAZTWS010000099.1, on the reverse strand, counting down.
GCAGGAACGCGCCCGTCGTGCGTAACGGCTCTGCCAACACGAGCTGCTTTCGCCGTTGAAACACTTCGCCGAGCCCGACGCCGATAAACGCCAGCACCATCACCACCAGCGGCCAAAACTGCAAGAACCACCCGCCGAACAGCCACGGCATCGTCACGCGGATGTGCAGAAACAGCAGCGCCGCAAGTCCCTCGGCAACGTACACGTAAATGGTTCGCCCGCGCTCGCTAAGCCCGAGCGGATCGCGCCCCGGCAAGAGCGCGGCCGCGAGCGTCGCACCGATCAAGAACAGCAGCGAAACGGCCACCAAAACCAGGGCCCACAACGCGATCTGCACTTGCCCGCGCTGCATGAATGCCATCGTTTCCACGCCTAGTACGGCAAGCAGCAGAACAACCGTCAGCACCGCCATCGGCGGCACCAGTTTCGCCGCGGCGCGTGTCCATTCGTTCTCTCTCCGCAAGAATTTCACCAACCCAAAGCCGTATACCACGACGCATGCCGCCAGCGCCGCACCCGACACGATCAGCCGATGCAGCACAGGCTCTGGATAATCGGGCGATAAAAAGGCCCCACCAAACGCAACCGCAAACAACACGCCCCAAACGAGCGATAAGTACTGAAGTGGCGTTCGCACCTGTCCGTAAGCGAGCAAACCAATCGCCACCGCCTGCGCCGCCACAGCACATGCCCCCACCATTCGTTGCACGAAGCTATCCAGCGTAAGCTCCACGCCCACGACCAACATCAACACGAAGAAGCCCAGCAGAATGTTGGCCATTACCAACCACGCTTGGCTGCCGTCCGTGGGGATTGCAGGTGCAGCACCTTCTCTTACAGTATGCTGCCCGCGTTCAACCTCAGTCGCGGCTCGCTGCATCGCAGCCGGCACTCTCCATCTAACGAGCACGCCTGCAACGCGGTCGCGCATGTACCACAACCAACTCGTGGCCAACGAATAGGAAGCAAGCGCATTCGCTAGCGCCCATTGAAACAGCGGCGGCTGGAGGTTCAAACCGTCTAAGTACAACCCTACGCCCGTCAATCCCACACAATAGGCACACGCGGTCGCCCAGCGCACACGCACGTCCCACCAACAAGCGATCGCCGTCGCGACTCCCGCCAACCACGCAGCCCACGCTAACCAAGCATTGAATCCGAACGAATCGCGATTGACGTCGGCCCACAGGCCGCCAGAAATCGTCAGCAACAGCACGGCCCCAATCGCCCATGCCGCAAAACGATGGAACCCAACGCCCATCGCTCGGTATCGAGGTTGCAACCATTGAATCGAGTCTCGATCGGCTGGTGCAACTTCGGCATCGCTCAATGCCCCATCGACAAAAGCCACGATGCGTCGCTCGACCAATACGCTGAACATCGCTACCACCGCCACGCACAGCACGTTTACCCACAATAGCTCACTCGCTTTACCGGCACCCGTGGTACTGCTGAACTGGCGGCCCCAATCGAGCCATGCAATGCTTGTGGCAACAACGAACAAACTTGCGGTAATCCACACCGGCACTCGCGAGTATTCTCGCCACGCGATCCACAAGTTTCGCGCCCCGATCGCAGCCAACGCCGCGACTGTCCACCAAGGTGAACCGGGGTCGTCAGCGTATCCCCACAAGGCAAGAAACACGGCCGCTGCGGCAAACAGTCGCGTGGGCAAAGCCGTCCAACTCAGCGTTCGCCCCGGTTGATTTCCCAAGTCGCCCGCTATCAACCGTTGCCCATGAAACATGATCGCAGGCAACAGCCATGCGGCCAAACAAGTGCCAGAGAGCAGCGTGTGGTAGGCTTCCCAGTTCCCGCTGTCGTACCGTGCGACAGTTAGCGCCACGATTGCCACGATGGCCGCTACCGCGATCGCAACCTGCGATTGGCCCACCGCGGTACGCCACTGCATCGCCGCCGCGGCACCCATCGCCAGCGCGAGAGCCGACCAACCCAACAAGCCGTCCGCCGCCTTGGCCCACGTGGCCGGCGGCATATCCAGCGTCAAACTCACGGTCGCCGGCAAAAGAAACACGGCACAAAACGCCGCCGCCAGCGCCACCTGCGTAACCAACAACAAAGGCCACCCCCGCGCTTCCCCCGCCGCTTGCGGCTTAGCACCCCTCCCCCACGCCCAGCGAACCACCATCTCCCAAACCGCGGCAACCACTCCCGCCACAATCGCATTCACTTGCGACACCAGCACCCACGCCGCCGCATCCAAATTGCCACCACCGCGCACCAGCCGAACAAGCACAACAATGCTGGCGACAAGGTTCGCCAGAATGCCCGCGGCAAACGCGAACCCGCTCGACCGATCGCGAATCGCATGGCCCACGAAAGCCACGGCAACCATCGCCAATGGCACCCCATACGACACGTCGAATCCAATCTGGCGGAACCACGAAGAAGCCTCGGGGCCCACAATCGGATGCCGCTCCAGCACCGACGCCACCACGAACATCAATAGCACACACAACGGCGCAATGGCAAGCATGAGCAACACGTTGCGAGTGAGTTGCCTCCAATTGAAGGCAACTTTCCTGGTCTCGTTCGCCGCCCCCGACAGTTGCACATAGGGAATCAGCAGTGCTAACACACCGGCCACCACTGCCCACGCTACGAGCCACGCCCAAAGCGTCTCTACATCGTTCCAAACTTCAGCCCGCGACAGAACCGCCAGCACCAGATACGCGCCGAGCGCGCTATACACCAACACCACGAACGCCAGCAGCCAATTGCGAACTAGAACACCCGTCGATTGTGATTCACCCCCGTCAACAGCGCTCGATAAGCGGGCCACGCCTTCACCACGATGATCGTCATTACTCGCCGAGCTTCGAGTCGCCAGCCAGTAGCCGATCGAGCCAACCGCAAACAAACCCGCCGACCACCATCGCAGTGCGGACGCTACCGCAACTTCCGTCGTCCATCGTGCCGAGATCAATCCACACACGACAGCCGCGAGAACAGTAAGCCCCATCACACGCCATTGCCGCTTGCGTTGCCACAATCCGCTGGCCACCGACGTCGTAACACAAGCCACCAGCAACCACGCCCAGGCACCCATCGTGTGGGCATGAGAAATCGCCCGCATCGTGAAATGCTCTAACGGCGGAACCTCTCGCACCCCTTTAACTTCCACGAGCGACAATTCTTGAGCAACGCCAGACCCCACCGCATACGTGGCCAAAGCCACCGTCAATAATACCAGCCCCGCAGATAGTAACCGATCAACCGCAGGCCACGGCGGATCGAGCAGGCGAGAAGCCAACCCCGACCAACCCGCATCCGCCGATTCGACGAGCGCATCCTCTCCGCCCTGCACCGAGCGAGCCACGATCCAGCGAATGAATTGAAGCAAAACCGCATAGCCGGCAAGCACCATCCCGGCCAACTGCAAAAACCACGGATCTAGCCACGGATGGTTCAAACTGGCATACCACGCTTCCCCTTCGACAAACGCCGCCACGGCAAACACGATCCCCGTTACGGCAGCCACTTGTGCCAGCGAGAACGCCCAATCGATTCGCAACAAGATCGACAGAACGCACCACACGACGGCCAGCCAAATCAAATGCACGGCGAGAAAAAGGTTCGTAGCTTGCGGTCCCACGGCAAAAATCCAACCACTTGCCACCGCGGCCGTCGCCACCGACGACCACACGAGCGATCGCCACACATCCACGCGCTGTGCCGCGGCCAGTAACGACGGCTCGCCACGCCGCATCCGAGAAACGGTCGTCGCGGCCACCGCTAGAATGCTCGCCAAGCTCGCATGAGCAAGGAACGCTGTAACCCACGGTTGCGATAACTGCCAAGCCTCTCCGTAGCGATAAACCAGGCCTTGAATCAACGTCGCCAGCAACAATGCGGAGCCCGCGCGGGTCAAATCCACGCGATTGAGTCCGACACCGGCCGCCAATGCGCCCGCCGTGTAAATCAACAGCAGCCAAGTGATATTCGACGAGTCGCCCTGCCGTGCAAAACCAAACCAAAGCCCTAACCCTAAACTGGCGGCTGCCGCCGCCGTGGCCACGAAACCGTAGATCCTCCCCGATTCATCGCGACCGGCTCGCATCAACAACCAGGCGACGCATGAATAAACGGCCACGATCGGTAGCAACACATACCCCGTCGTCGCGGATAGCAGCACCCGCCGCACCGTCTCGCCATCGGGAACTCTCCACGCGAGATCGCCGCGCACCACATACACGCCTACCACAACCGCCGCGGCCAGCGCTGCCGCCGCCGGAAAATGGGCCGCCGGCAAACCGAACCACAACGCCACCGCGAGCATCGCCACGAACAACGCCACCGACGTCGGCACGAGCATGGCCGGGTCGGGCCACGCAAACACCACAGCAGCGCCCATCAGCATCACACCCAGCGCCCCTACCGCAATGCCGCCCGTTTGTAGCCCCAATTTTTCCTTTGCGCGGAGCCGTTGCCAGAACAACAACCCCGTCGCTGTGGCGGGAACCCCGCTAAACAACACCAGGGGCGATAGCCAGTGCAGCGTCTCGCGCGCCGGCGGCGTGTAATGCAACAGCAGCGCGAGCGGCATCAACGTCGCCGTGCTTACGATGCCCAGAAACAGCAGCACACGGTTCGCTACCGATCCACTCAACGACTGCACACCATCTGCCCGATCTTCTTCGGCGGTTTGATCCTCCTCGGCAATCATCTCGCCTCGAGCACGATGCAGCGACACCCCCACGCTCACCAAATACGAAACGAGCGGCACGCCGGCCAGCAAATACAACGAGCCAAAACTCATGTTCGGCCCCGCAAACCGCCGCACCAGCAACTGCATCAGGCAAGGCACCATCACGCCCGCCACCAACAGCGACACATCGTTGCGTACCAGCGTGCGCCCTGCCATATAAACGAGCGAGGCAAACAGTGCGAGCGACAGGCTTTCTCCCGCCATCGGCAACAAATCGGTCGGCGGCGACTTCTGCATAAATGCCGCCAATGCAAGAAAATTCAGCGGCACAAGCAACGTCGCGATGACCAATACGCCATGGCTTGTCGTGTGAATCTTCCAGCGGCGATCCGTATATACACCAATGCCAAACAACGCCGCCGTCACACCATTGAAAAGCACGAACTGAAGCAGCGGCCGCCCGGTAATTTGCGACCACAAGCTAATCACCAGCGCCACCGAGCAGCCAACGATCAACAACCCGCCGACAAGTTCGCCCCAGCGAATGTTGTTCTCTTCCATGAACGCGGCAAACAACCGCGACACCGGCATAGCAGGTTCCCGCGGCGCATCTCCCGCGGCTGCAAAGGCCGCCGCTCCTGCCGACTCGCCATCCCCCTGCTCCGCAACCGCCGAACGCGCTGCCACGAACTTCTTCGCCCTCTCGCCGATCGCCTCGTCCGCCGCCAAATCTTTTTGAAAAGCCGGGGACTCGCTCCCGGTCGATCCGGCTAACTCTTCCGCCCGCGCTTGAGCTGCCAGCAACGCTGCTTCGTCGGACAAACTCTCAACCGGCGGCGGCGCACCTAACGGTGGACCGCTCTGCTCCACGGGCGTCAGCACAATAGGCTCTTCGACAACACTACTCGCCGCTGGCTGCCGCTCCGCATCGCGCGCTGCCGCCTTCGACTCCGCAAACGACTGCTCTTCGACAATCGCGGCTCGCAATCGGTTGGCCGAGTCCTTATCAATCCTTCCGGAAGCCTCCAACGCCGTCACTTGTCGCTGCAACTCTTGCAGCGGCGTCATCCCCTCGCTGCCCCGCCCCGCATAGCGAATACTCGAAGAAGGTGGGTAAGTCCAATCCTTGCCCCTTTCATCGCTTTCGCGACGACCGCCTCGGAAGATGGCAGCTAGCACAACCCAAATGCCGTGCCCCACCACGGTAATGATGCCCAGCACGAGCGCCAAAAACACGAGTAAGGCAAGAATTCCCAAATCATCAAACCTTTTTGGTTCTAGCTATTTAGAATCATGCGTCTGCCATCATAGTTCCAGCCCTCCCAATAAAGCTAGCACACACTTCACCCATCTTGCTCGCATTGCCCGCGCCTTCCTATACTTCGCGGCCATTTCTAAATCCTTGCCGACGGCCGCTCTACGCGCTGTTACGGAGATCGAGTCATGCCCCACTCTCGCCACCACGCGATATTCGCGTTCCCCATTCTCCTTGGCCTCTTGGCTGCAAACCTGCCCGCTCAGCAGCAAGGTGGTGTATGGAAGAAGTCGCAAGGCATGGCACGCTTTAACGACAACGCCTCGGCTCCCGCTGATAATTCTGCAGCCACGCCCGCCTCGGCCCCTCCAGCCGCCGCGCAAGTCACCCCCGCTCAAACTACGCCCATCCCTGGCGGCCCCGCACCGGCCCCAACGCCCGTCCCAACCGCCCCGCCCGTCACCCGCGCTCGCGTTACCAAAGGCTCTGGTGCCCTTCCGAACGACCAAGGCCAAGTGTGGCGCGAGTACGATATCACCCCGTACACCTCGCGCGTCACCTCGACCAACAAGCCCGAACAAGCCATCGTCGATTGGATCTTGCGCGAAACCGGCTACGAAGCATGGCACGCCGACCCCGTCGGTTTGCTCAGCGCGAATCGCGACGTGCTCCGCTGTTACCACACGCCCGAAATGCAAGCCATCGTTGCCGACATCGTCGACCGATTCGTCAACACATCCGCCAGCGCTTACGCCTTCACGCTTCGCGTAGCCACGGTCCGCAACCCGAACTGGCGCGCAAAAGCCTTGCCGCTCATGACGCCACTCCCCGTAGAAACTCCCGGCGTGCAAGGCTGGCTCCTGGCCAAAGAAAACGCTCGCTTGCTGCTCGCCGAACTCAGCCGACGCACCGACTACCGCGAATACAACTCCGCGCAACAGCTCGTGGGCAACGGCCAATCCATCTTGCTCTCCACGATGCGCCCACGCAGTTACATCCGCGGCGCAACCGTCACCCAAGCTGCCTGGCCCGGCTACCAACCCGAAATGGGCACGCTCGAAGAAGGCTTCTCGCTCGAATTCAGCCCGTTGCTTTCGCTCGACCTCGCCTCTGCCGACGCGGTCGTAAAACTCAGGCTGAACCAAATCGAAAAAATGCTCCCGGTAAAAATCGACCTGCCGAGCACCGTGGCCTCGAACCAACGCGTGCAAGTCGACGTGCCGCAGATGACCATGTCGAACCTGCACGAGCGGTTCCGCTGGCCCACCGATCGCGTGCTGCTCCTCAGCATGGGCGTCGTCGCCACCCCCGGTCCCACCAAAGACAACCCCATCAGCGACGCCGTCACCGACACACTGCCGATGCTCAAAACGCCACCCCGTGCCGATGCCCTGCTGTTCATCGAAAGCGCCGGCATCGCCACCCCGTCGCCCGAACCACCCCACGCCCGAGCCGCCACCTTGCCGCAGCAATCATTCCAAGGACGGTATTAAAAGAAGAGGGGGAGAGGGGGAGACTCAGTGAAACGGTAACACTTGGGTCTCCCCCTCTCCCCCTCTCCTTGTCTCCCCCTCTTCTACCATACCAGCCGCTGATTCAATGACGCATCTGTGATAAACTACCCAATCCTATGAGCTCTCCTTCCCAAAAACGCCGCGTGGTCATCACCGGCCTCGGTCTCGTTTCCCCCATCGGCAACACGCCCGCCGCCTTGTGGTCCGCCCTCTCCGAAGGCCGCAGCGGCGTCGGCCCCACAACCTTCTTCCCCGCCGATCGCCAGCCGCTCAAGTACGCCGCCGAGGCGCGCGACTTCACCGGCGAAATCGAAAACTTTGGCGAACTCGAAAAGGAACGCAAGAAGGCCATCAAAAAAGGCCTCAAGGTCATGTGCCGCGAAACGCGCATGGCCGTCGCCGCCGCACAACTCGCCATCGCCGACGCCGGCTTCGTCGAGGAACCCATGGACCCCGAATCCTCAGGCGTCGTCCTCGGCAGCGACTACATGCTCACCATGCCCGAAGACTACGAATCTGGCATGAAAACCTGCGCCCCCGCCGGCGAATTCGAATTCACTCGCTGGGGCACCGAAGGCCTCGGCGACATGGCTCCCCTGTGGATGCTCAAATACCTGCCCAACATGCCGGCCAGCCACATCGCCATCTACAACGACATGCGCGGCCCCAACAACTCGCTCACCATGCGCGAAGCGGCCGGCAACCTCGCCCTCGGAGAAGCGTTTCGCACCATCCAACGTGGCCACGCCAATCTCATGGTCGCCGGTGCCACCGGCACGCGCATCCTTCCCATGCAAGCCATTCACGCGCTGCAAACCGAACAAATGGCCGGCACCGAAACTGGCCAAACTGTAGCTGGCCTCTCCGAGGCCGGCAGCAGCACCAGCAACAACGACCCCACAACTCTCAGCCGCCCTTTCGACAAACACCGCACCGGCATGGTCGCCGGCGAAGGTGCCGCCATGGTCATCCTCGAAGAATACGAATCGGCCAAGGCTCGCGGTGCAACCATCTACGCCGAAGTCCTCGGATTCGGCAGTTCCAATGTGGCCGACGCTCAGCTTCGCGGCAAATGCGACATCGCCCTCGCCCGCGCCATGAAATCGGCACTACGCGATGCCGGCAAAACCCCGGCCGACGTCGGCCACATCAACGCTCACGGCCTCGGCACCACCCAGCGCGATGCCGAAGAAGCCCGCGCGATCCACGAAGTATTCACCGATCGTGCCCGCGACATCCCCGTCTTCGCGCCGAAAAGCTACTTCGGCAACCTCGGCGCGGGCAGCGGCGTCGTGGAACTCATCGCCGGCGTTCTCGCCCTCCGCGAAGGCAAACTCCCGCGTACACTGAACTACTTCACGCCCGATCCCGACTGTGCCCTGGCCGTTACCCGCGACAACACCACCCCCACCGGCCCCAGCTTCCTCAACCTCAGCATCACTCCGCAAGGCCAAGCCGCGGTGCTCTACATCGGCAACGCTTCGTAATCCCCAAGCGAGCCGGGGCGTCCCCGCCCCCGAAGAGAAAACGAAGCCGCGTTGCAAAATTCAATCACTGCTGAAAAGTTGACAAACTCACTGAACAAAACACATGATAGCTAAATGAGCACCGATTCTCTCTTTAACCTCACGCCTCCGGAAAAGCTCCAGTTAGTCGAAGATCTTTGGGATGATCTCGCGGCCGACCCCAACGATGTACCGATCCGTACTTGGCAGCAAGAAGAATTAATTCGTCGCAAAGCAAATTTGGAAAACAATCCTGCACCCTCAGCATCTTGGCAAGAAATAAAAGCGAGAATTCGATCTCAGTATGGCCGTTGAGCTGATTTTTGCATCCGAAGTCGAGCAGGATATTGGCGAAGCCTATGCTTGGTACGAGCTACGAAGGCCCGGTTTAGGCGAAGACTTTCTAAGCTGCTTGGATGCATCCATCCAAAGTCTATGTCGAAACCCAGAGCACTCCGCTAAAGTTTTCCAAGAGTTTCGCAGAGCTATCGTACGCCGATTTCCCTATATGGTCTTTTTCGAGCACGACCACGACCGTATCACGATCTACGGTGTCTTCCACACCGCACGCGACCCAGAAAAATGGCGCCAGCAATTATCTAAGTAACCGCGGGCTCTCGCACCACTCTCATCTGTCACTCAAATTCCCCTCACGACTCACCAAAAATCCGATATTTTCCAGGAACACTAATCGCCGCTAATTCACGCTGATCGATTAGCGCCGATTAGCGTTCCTGCCTCCCTTGCTTTCTCATACCGTCCCGCGCCCTTCGCGCCTCTGCGTGTGAGAACATCACCGCCATCCATCCCTGGGCGCAAATCTGCGTCATCTACAGAGAACGAAACTTAACTAAGTCCCTCGCCCGTTCGCTCTAAAACCATTAAGATTCACAAACCGATACAGTCATTCATCCTTCGAGGAACTACTCAATGGCGATTTCCATGGCCCGTGCAAAGGCCCTCTGCAATGCAAATGAACTCAGCCTGGTTCGCTTCAGCACTCGCACCGAGCTGGCAAAACTCACCCCCGCCCAGTTGAAGCAAAAAATCACCCGCGCCCGTTCGCTTCGCGACAAGTGGAACGACCAGGCCCGCACGCAACGTCGCGCGACCCAATCGGCCCAGCGTGCCCGTCAAACCGACGATAACGCCCGCTCCAAGGAAAAAGCCGAGTTATTCACCGAAGTGCTCGGCCGCTTCGAAACTCAACTCGCCAAGCTCGAAGCCAAAGGCGCGCCCGCCGGCAAGGCAAAAAAGAAACTGGCCCCGCGTGCCCGCTCGGCAACCCATCGTGCCGACCGCGCCGAAGTCCGCGATGCGTTGAAACAGAAAAAGCTGGTGCTCAAGCAAAAGAAGAAGCCAGCCAAGCCGAAGACCACCAAAAAACCGGCACCACAGCCAGTGGAAGTTTTCCCAGAGCCCACCGAGCAAACCGCGGAAGCCAAAAAGGCTCGCCGTACCGCGCCGCCCAAAAAGAAAACCAAAGCAAGCACGGCCGGCCTCACCGCCATGCAGGCGGCGCGAGAACTGCAAGGCCTGCACGTTTCCAAAGGCCAGCAACTACGAGCCACCACCACGGCCAAAAAATCGCGACTCAAAGCCAGTGGCATCGTGCGTATGCAAAAAAGCACCTCCGCACTCAACAAACGCCGCCAGGCAAAACGCGACTCGAAGTAGCCAATCTAAAACGCACGAGGATGGGGGATGCGGGGAACAGGGACCTGTTAGGCGACACCGACCAGCAGACCAGCAGTTTCCTTTACCGCAACGCGGTTACAGCCCTTAGGATCACGGGAAGAATAACTTCGGTGTTTCAAGTCACTGCGGATGGGAATAGCTCCAACACCGTAGGTGTTAAACTCCAAAGCCCAGGGTCGCCACGAAGTGGCGCACCCTGGGGCCAGGAAATAATCCCCAACGTTACGCCGAAGGCGTTACACCCGTCCGCGCCGCAACGAATGTGTAACGCCTAC
>CAZTWS010000098.1:2044-18246 GCA_964618225.1 uncultured Planctomycetaceae bacterium | reverse complement strand
CCAGCCCCCAAATATTCCTTGTCGAAAACGGCCACCCACTATGCTACGCTCCATCCTGCCTCACTAATACAAGAGGCTCGCGGCACACCCTAGGAATGACTCAAAAAACTTCGTCAGAGGGAATTCACCACCAGAGACACAGAGAACACGGAGAAGATTCGGAAGAGTTTTTTTCAGAACGCTAATCTCCACTAATCTTCGCTAATATCAATCCAACATGGAGATTGGTCCTAACACACGGCCCCATCCAATTAGCGATGATTAGCGTCGATCAGCGTTCTAAAAAATCTTCTCCGTGTCCTCCGTGCCTCCGTGGTTATTCTGAAAATCGAGAAGTTACTATTGAGGCGTTCCTTAAGAACTCGCCACGCTCTTTGACAACCTAACTTACCACGGCCAACCGCGCGCTACCCCTGCGCGCATCCTGCCTGGGCAGTGGGTCAGTTTAGTGTAGTCATCTCGCTCCGCGAGATGACTCTCCGCTCGCGGAGCGAGCGGCCTACACTTTTTTGGCAAAGTGACCCACTACCTCCTGCTGGCCCTCAGCCCTATGCCCTCCGCCGCTCCGTCCCTAGCCCCCGATCCCCAGGCCCCGCCCGTGCTGGGCTCGTCGCTTTACAGCGCTTCGCAAACCAAGTCGCCCACTTCGCTCGTGGTGTAACCCATCTTGCCGGCGGCTTGCGACTTCATCTTGGTGGCCGTCACCTTCATGATGGCATCCAGCACGCGCTTGGCCGCCTTGGCTTCGCCAAGCTGGTCGAGCAACATGCTCACCGCATTGATCGCCGCGATGGGGTTGATCTTGCCGGTGCCCGTGTACTTCGGCGCGCTGCCGCCCATCGGCTCGAACATGCTCACGCCTTCGGGGTTGATGTTGCCGCCAGCGGCAACGCCCATGCCGCCTTGGATGATGCCCGACAGGTCGGTGATGATGTCGCCGAACATATTGGTGGTGACGATCACGTCGTAGAATTCAGGGTTCTTCACGATCCACATGCAGCACGCATCGACGTGGTTGTAATCCTTCTCGATGTCCGGGTACTCTTCGCCCACCTCCTGGAAGGTACGCCACCAAAGATCGTGACCAGTCGTAAGCACATTCGTCTTGGCAACCAGCGTAAGCTTCTTGCCCTTCGGGTTGTTACGTTTTTTGCAAAGCTCGAACGCATAACGAATCGCGCGCTCGCAACCCTTGCGAGTGTAGATGGCGGTTTGCGTGGCCACCTCGTTAGGCGTGCCTTTGTGCATGAAGCCGCCGGCACCGCAGTACAGGTCTTCGGTGTTCTCGCGAACGACGATGAAGTCGATATCTTCCGGCTTCTTGTCCTTGAGCGGCGTTTCAACACCAGGGAACAACTTTACTGGCCGCAGGTTGATGTACTGGTCGAGCCCGAAACGCACGTCGAGCAGCAGCTTGCGTTCGAGGATGCCCGGCTTTACCTCCGGATGCCCAACCGCGCCGAGCAGAATCGCGTCGAACTTGCGGAGTTGGTCGAGCCCATCGGCCGGCAGCGCTTCGCCGGTTTTCAGGTAACGATCGCCGCCCCAATCAAGATGGGTAACGTCGAATTTGAGGCCTTCCGACTTGGAAATCGCCTGAAGAACCTTGAGGCCCTCCGCCGCTACTTCAGGACCCGTGCCGTCGCCGCCAAGAACCGCAAGCTTACGTGTACCAGCCATTGCTTACTGCTAACCTTTCGTAGTTTTCATGAGGGAATCCCAGATTTTAGCAGCCTGCCAGACGGGCCTCAACCGACCACCAATGCCACGAAGTTGCAGGCACGCTCAGCGTACCGCCAGCATCCAAACGACCAACACCGATTGCCGGCTGGCCAACGCCCCAGAGTTCTTTGGCTTTGTATGTTAGAATCCAAGCCAGGCTGTGCATACGTTTTACAAACTTATTGGCCAATCGATCGTCATGGAATCAAAGTTTGAAAAATCCGAACTACCACGCGATGTCCTACAGAACATTGACGTTTACTGCCAGGAGTACGAGAAGGAATGGCAAGACGGCCGCATTCCGGAATTAGAGAAGTACATTAGTCGTATCTCACCAGTTGGTCGAAGCAAATTGCTTCGAGAATTGCTGATTTTGGAGCTGAATTATCGTCGAGGTGAATCTGGAGCATTGACTGATTCCGAGTTGTATGCGATTCATCCACAGTTGGCTTCCAAGATTGCAGATGAGCTGCCTCTCTTGCGCATCAATGCGGATGCCTCAAGCAACTCCGCCGAAACACGGTTGTTGCCACCAAGTAACCCACCGAGTAACCGGGAAAGCGATCCGACGATCGATCATCAAACGCCTTCTCGGGGATCGCGCGGGCTTCACATTCGCTGCCCGCATTGCAGTAATGCCGTCGAGCTTTTGACGGACACACCGTTTGAGAGTATTACGTGTCGAAGTTGCGGAAGCGCATTCAGCCTCGTAGACCAAGAGGACCACACTCGCGCGGCACCCATACTAAAGAAAATCGGGCGTTTTGAACTGGTCGCTCGAGTAGGCATTGGTGGATTCGGAACGGTTTGGAAGGCTCGCGACACCGAGTTGGATCGAACGGTTGCCGTAAAAATTCCTCGCAAGGGCCAGCTAGAGCCGGGAGAAATTGAACAGTTCTTCCGTGAAGCGCGTTCTGCCGCTCAACTTCGACATCCGAACATTGTGCCTGTTCACGAAGTGGGTCGGGACGAGGACACGATTTTTATCGTGAGCGATTTGATTCGCGGTGTGTCGTTGGCCGACTGGCTATCGGGAGCAACGCCGAACTCTAACGAGATCGCCCAATTGATGGAAACGATTTCCCATGCGCTGCACCATGCCCATATGCAGGGCGTTATTCATCGCGATCTGAAGCCCTCGAATATTTTGCTCGATGACGTGGGGCAGCCGTACATCATGGACTTTGGGTTGGCAAAACGCGAAGTAGGCGAAATCACGATGACCATGGAAGGGAATATCCTAGGCACGCCGGCTTACATGTCGCCTGAACAAGCGGCTGGAGAAGGACATTGGACCGATCGGCGCACCGATATCTATTCGATGGGGGTAATACTATTTCGCATGTTGACCGGCGAATTGCCGTTTCGCGGCAATGCCCAAATGCAGATCCACCAGCGATTGACGGTTGATCCGCCCGATCCGCGGCAGCTCAATAAACATCTGCCTCGCGATATGTGTACGATTTGCTTGAAATGCTTGGAACGCGATCCGAACCGTCGCTATTCAAACGCCAAGGAACTAGCAGAGGAGTTCGGACGATATTTACGACGCGAGCCGATTCTATCGCGACCCATTTCTCGTACCGAACGGGGCCTGCGCTGGGCAAAACGTAAACCGGCATTAACAACAGCAATCGCATCGATCGTATTTCTTGCAATCGCTGGTCCGGTCGCGGCCGTCGTTTTCCATCACCAGCAAGCACAGCTTCGAGCCAAAATGGAGGAGAACGACAATCTGATCAAGCGTCGCAATAGTGAACTTGCCGGCCTCAATAAGGAAAACACGGCACTGCGTAGCCAACTCGATGTTTGGGAAGCAAAATCCGACCCTTGGTCATTCTGGCTTTGGCCTCCCGAGCGCGATAATCCTCCTCGTCGTCATATGGCCGAAGAGCTTTTCAAGCACTCCGGGGCCCCCCTCGCCAAAAATTTGTCTAAAACAAAAGACAAGACTTTAACGGCAGCTCAAGGCTATCTTGGCCTGGGGATCTTAGCTCAAGCAACAGGAACAAAACCTGATGCTATTAAGTATTTTGAACAAGCTCGGAACGTCCTCACGGCATTACACCACGATCAACCTAAGGATTACCATCTGGCGCGAGCCTTGGCCGACAGCGAGATGCGGCTTTCCAGCTTAATCGAGGATAGTAACCCCGAGGAAGCGGCAAAGCGATTGGAAAGCGCCCGCACAATTTATCGGCAGCTAGCCGAACGACAACGCACCGCTCCGCTTCACCAGATCGACTCGATGGAAGCCGAGCTAACCTCCGCGCTCAAAACCCCACCGCCGAAGCGCAATACCCACCTCAATCGCGTTGAGGAGCTGCACAAGGCGTTAGCTAACCAGTGGCCGGTAGAGCCAGAATTGGTCTATCGGCTCGCGTGTTATCTCACTCGTACCGAGCCGATTTTGCCCGCGGCGATTGCCATGCCCTCTGAGGAAACAAGCGGCGCGAGCCCAACAAATCCCCCACCGATTACCGACTAATTTCATCACCGGCAATCGTGGTCATGTCTTGAAACACGGTGAAGTCGATGTCGTCGTTGATAAACGTGGCACTTCCATCCGCTAAACAAAACTGGGCACCACCGCTGTGCTGACTACTAAAAACCAGGTCATTGATAAGCATTTTTTTCAGGGAGCCGGTTTCATCGGTGTACTGGCCGGAATCGTTCAATGGCGTGTTGATACGAAAGCTGACATTCTTCGAAGCCCGGTTACAAATCATCGTCGCCGGGGTTCCTTCCCAGATACCGCCGGTCATCCAGTCGAACAGGTTATAAGAACTGCGTTCGCCAATCGCGAGCGTCTTCGAAGTGCCATCTGTAATTTTGGAGATCCTCGTACCGCCACTGGGCAACTTGTTACGGTTTGCCCCTAGGGGAGCTTTGAATACAGGAAAGAACATACCGTCGAACGCCACATGGCCACACACACCCTGTTCGAGAGTCAGTCGTTTGTTATTTCGCCCCGGCCCCGCGACACCGAAGTAATGCGACTCCTTAAGCGTGGTGGCACCATCGGGCGGCCGCGGAGAACTAGCACATAAATAAGTCTCCACCGTGGCGTACTGCCCACCCCAATTGGCCGCGCCGCCGTCGTTGAGTGGCTTAATCTCTTGATACAGACTGTTCTCTTCGATTTCGTTGAGGATGGAAACTCTCCAACTGATACTCGATGTATTTGCCAGCCTGTGCAAGTACGCACCCGGCGGAAATGCGCGTTGCCGGTCGTGGTACGTCTGAATGGCAATCCCAAGCTGATGAAGATTATTGCTGCAACTGCTCCGCCGGGCGGCTTCGCGGGCCGCTTGAATCGCGGGAAGCAACAGGCCAATTAAAATACCAATGATGGCGATCACCACCAGCAGCTCTACAAGCGTAAAGCCGCGGCGATTCTGCGGGCAGCCATGGGTTGGAATGCTGTGCGAGGTCATAAACACGAATTCCACGGGATCGTTTCGTTATAAGCCTTAATCGATTAAGCAGCCATCGGTTTATGGCCGCGTCGCCGCAAGTTCGTCAACGAGGCAAATAATCCATAGATTGCCACTAGCATTCCACTTGTCGGCTCGGGCACGTTGCTGAAGTAGCGTTCAAAGGCCGCAGTAAGACTAGCGGATGACATCCTTAGTTCTGCCATTCTGTTTTGGAAGCCAGCGATGTCGTCGAAATCAATACGACCATTGTTATTGAAATCCCCGCCGTAGGTTGGATCCCAGAAACCAACACCCGGAATATCGCATTGAGGGCATTTAGCATTCCACTTCGGACTTTCAGCACTCACCGGGTTCATCAAAGCAAACACGAAGAGGTCCATATCAGTTTGAGTTAGAGGTCCGCCACTTCCATCCATATCGCCGCTACGGTCGACTTCGACACTGAAGCTTCCTCCTCCAGACATGTCGATGTCGTGGAATCCTCGAAATACGAGGCCGTTGTTGCCGATCGTTTCTATGCTGTCGAACGTGTCGGCAGCCAGGTTCCCCGCAGTGATAATCTCGAACCGGGTACCGGGGGCGATATTCATGGGAAGATTCGATGCATCGATCGTGAGCGTGCCCCCCAGCGTGGCTTCGCCCGAGATATTGAGCGTGTCCCATTCGCCCTCTTGCGTGCCATCGATCTCAACCAGCAGTGTTCCCCCAGTCTCTTGGAGATAATTCCCTTCCACGTCGAGGTGACCTGCCGAGCTTCCAGGGCTAACGATGCCGCCAGCCTTCACGGTCAATTTATTGTTGTTCAAAGTCGAGACAGCCACAGTCCCTTTTCCGCCCAAGATGCCACCGTCTTGCACCGTGATCGATGCACCATGCAAGAGGCTGTCCGATTCCAATTTGAGGATGCCGTTTTCGCCGATGGTAATACCTGTCTGCGAAGTCAACGTATTGTTCGATTTCACAAGAACTTCGATGGGCGAATTGGCGTCTCTCACAGTCAATTGGTTCACGGCTGCTTGCGCTATATTGACCCCCAGGGTTTGAAGTTCCCCGGAGTTCGAATACAGATTATTGATTTCAATCACGTCCGCGCTACTAGGTAGAACACCGGTAGACCAGGAAGCTTCGAGATCTCCAGGACTGGGAAAACTGGTCCACTCAGCATTTTTAAAGACTGACCAGAATATATTGTCGTCCGACTTTTCGACAACGCGTAGCTTGACATTGTCGTCATCGTAATTGTAGATGGCCTGAAACGCTAATTCCGTCCCGCCTTGTGCCTTGATCGTTTGGTTGAGAGCATCCAAATTGGGAGCAACGGGGTCGTGGAAAAAGCCGTTCAACGAACCTGCGGTTAAGAACGTGATTTCGTCTCCGACTTGCGGAACAAAGTTATTGATTAACGGCACTTCCAACCGTCCAGCCAGCGAGGCACTACCGCTGACAACGAGTTGATCATGACCGGTCGGTCCAGGCGTGAGTCCCCCGAACTCGATTTGCAACAAGCCATCTGCGGTCTGCGTATAATTGCCATTGATGGTGATTATTTCCGGTGAGAACCCTGGCTTGATAGCGCCGCTATTTGTCACATTGCCTGTGAACGCCAATTTGCCCCGTACCGTGCTGCCGGGGGCGAGCGTGAATTGATTGGTAATCACGTTTCCAAAGCCGCCGCCCGACTGACCGCCGATCAGCGTTTGGCCACCTCTTAATTGAAAATTATTCGAGGCAAGTATCGCGCCGTTAGTAACAGAGATTGTTTGGGAATGTAAAGTCGATCCTACAGCAAGAGTGCCAGCATTGATCATTGTCGCGCCAGTATAATTGTTCGAGCCGCTCAGCATGAGCGTGCCGGTACCAGTCTTGGTAAGCGATCCGGGCCCGCCTATGGTACCACCATACGTATAGCTACCGCCCCGATTGAACGTCAGATTGGCCCCTGCGGCGATGGACGTATTACCCGTGCCCAACGTGCCCGTCCCGCCACCGTTACCAATTTGCAACGTGCCCTGGTTGATCGTCGTTGCGCCATAGCTGTTGTTGCCCGTGAGCGTGAGTATGCCTGTTCCTGTTTTGGTCAGCGAACCGTCGCCGCTGATAACACCGTTATAAGTGTGCGTGTCGTTTCTACTGAATGTTAAGTTAGCGCCAGCCGCAATTGACGTGTTGCCGCTACCAAGCGTACCCATGCCACCGCCAATACCAATTTGCAACGTGCCCTGACTAATGGTTGTGGCACCGTAGCTGTTGTTGGTGGTGAGTATGACGGTCCCAATGCCAGTTTTAGTAAGCGATCCGGGCCCGCCAATGGTACCACCATACGTATAGCTACCGCCCCGATTGAACGTCAGGTTGGCCCCTGCGGCGATGGACGTATTACCCGTGCCCAACGTGCCCGTCCCACCTCCATTGCCAACTTGTAGCGTGCCCTGGCTAATCGTTGTGGTACCGTTAAAGTTATTGTTGCCGGAAAGCGTGAGCGTGCCTGTGCCAATCTTTGTCAACGAACCGGCACCACTCAGAACGCCAGAATAGGTTTGATTGGAGTTATTGTTTCCAATACTTACAGTGATAGGTGCAGCGTTCGTCCTCTGCAAAGTGAGGTTGCGGCTACCTGTCAGGCCGCCAAGATTTGCACTGGCAATAGTTGGGTGAAAAAGAAGTTGTCCTGCCTCGCCAGCCGCCAAATTAACTGTGCTTCCGGATAAAGCATTAAAGTGCTGAACCATAATGCCTCCCGCAATGACTCGGGTTTCACCACTGAAGTTGATGTTATTTCCAGCCAAATAGAGGTTGCCGCCACTCACTTTATGCAAGTTGCCGGAACCGCTCACGGTTCCAAAAAAAGTGGGGTTGCGACCTTGTGTATCAATTGCCGCACCGGTTCCTATTATGTTGATGCTATTTGTAATTCCCGAGGCATCGCTCGTTATCGAAAACCAACCGCCGTTAATCGTTAGCGTGCCGGAACCAAGCGAGGCGTAATTTGCAAGCAAGTTGGCCGAATTCAGAATAATTCCACCAGCGTTCAAATTGGTACCGGTTAAGTGCAGCCCTCCAGAATTAACGGTAGTGGTGCCTGCGTACGTGTTGTTGCCTGACAAGACAAGCGAGCCAGCGCCGAGTTTAGTCAGCGAACCCGATCCACTGATGATGCCGCTCATCGTCAGCGTGGTCGAACCGTTAGACACGTTGATGGCACCACCACCGGCGTTTAAGCCCATGGTTCGATTCGTGGAGGTGGTTTCGCCCGTATATTCCAATATTCCGCCATTGGACATCGAGAAATTGCCGCGGCCGAAAGCGGAGTCTGTGCCGTTGTTGAAGATCATGCTGCCGCTCACGACGCCGCCGTTGATGATCGTCCCGCCAGCATAACTGTTGCTATTGTTGAGCCTGAGCGTGCCGGCACCGGTCTTCGTCAGTGAGCCAACGCCACTGACGAAGCCACCACTAATCATTAGCATTGTGGAACTGTTTGTTACGCTAATGCCACCGCCGCCTGCGTTCAATGTCAGCATGCGGTTCGTAATGGTAGTTCCACCCGTGTACTGCAACGTCCCACCGTTGGACATCAAGAAATTGCCGCGGCCGAAGGAAGAGTCAAAGCCGTTATTTAAAAGCGTGCTGCCACTCAGGATGCCTCCATTGATGATTGTATTGCCTATATAGCTATTATTGGCAGTGAGCGTGAGCGTATCGCCCCCAGACTTGACGAGTACTCCACTTCCAATCATGGCTCCCGAATAAGTGCCGCCGCCGACAAATGATACGTTTGTATTATTAGTGACATTGCCGCGGATGGCGTTTGCGGTTCCCTCAAGTATGCCGTCTTCTACAATTATCTTACCGGTGTAATTAGGTGAATCGCCGGTCAACGTGAGTTTGCCAGTACCTCTTTTCGTGAGATTGCCGCTTCCAGTGAGCGCACCTGAAAAACTGGCGCTGTTGCCGCTCGTGTTGATCGTACCCGCAGTACCCATTGCTAGGCCGCTGGTTGAAGAAAACCCATTGTCGCCAACGCGGAGGTTTCCACCGTTGAATACGATGGCTCCGGGACCAGTGACGACCCCGCTTAAGACCACTGTGCCGGAGCCCGAAAGTCCGACATTATGACCATTGAGATTGATACCCCGTGAAATGTGTAGAGATGCACCGGCGCTCGCAACATTCCATGTTTGACTGGCTGCCAAATTGAGCGGCAGTCTCATCTCAACTTCGCTGCCAGAGTAGTTTGGGAAGATCGTGATTCCACCACCGCCCACTGTGAGCATTCGTAAGTGGGGGTGGTCTCCACTGATATTGAATAAGATGTTCTGAGACGTGTTCTGGAAGCGTATGCCGTTGACTTCTTCATTGACGACTTGTCCATTGACTACTCTGTAAAAGAAGTTGATCTGATCAAGACGTTGGGGGTTTCCCGGCCCGAAATAAACGGTATCTCTGGAATCAGGCGTCCGAGAGGGGTTAGCTGGGCTCCAGTTTTCACGTACGGCAAAGTTGTGGTTCTGTGAACCGTTCCAGGTATAATCGACGGCAACTGACTGAAAAGGTGATGCAACAACCACCAACGCCGCCATGGCCATTCCGAGCAACGGCTTAACTACTGAACCCCAGTGCGCGCCGATCGCTGCAACGCCTGGTAGTTCGTCAAAGCCAACTTGGCACGTGGCCGAGTCTCTCCGAGACTCGAAACGGCGGTATCGGAGAAGTCGCCCCATGCCCAGCAACGTTAATGCCGTCGCCAATCTCCAAGTCGTTGGTTCCGGCGTGTTCATAGTAGCCTTTGCACTGCTAATCACTAGCAGCAGGAGCGTAGCCACAATAAAACCAACCACGATGTAGCGGTAAGCCATCGTCAACGACTCCATTAAACTTTCGACCACTTGTTTGCCGCCCCTCTAAAGATGCATATCGCAAAGCGTCCCGTCCGCCCGACAGAGACCGCGACATTTTTGGCCACACTCCCCAAATGGGTGCCATTGTCGCTGAAAACAGCGGTTTCGTCCAGAAAAGCCGTGAAAAAGTAGCGGCCCTCTTCGCGGCCAACATCCTTCAGGAAACGAATGGCCACGAAAAGGCACAAAAGACGCAAAAAAGTAGGTCAGAATTGTGCTTGGAACACTAATCCCCGCTAATCTTCGCTAATACCAAGGCAACTTAAAAATTCACCCTGGAACATTGCCCCACCCC
Source organism: uncultured Planctomycetaceae bacterium (assembly GCA_964618225.1). GTDB lineage: Bacteria > Planctomycetota > Planctomycetia > Pirellulales > Lacipirellulaceae > JABDGM01. Next base: position 7,891 of record CAZTWS010000098.1, on the reverse strand, counting down.
ATTAGCGACAATTAGCGTCGATCAGTGTTCTAAAAAACTCTTCCGAATCTTCTCCGTGTCCTCCGTGTCTCTGTGGTTTACAAGAGCCAGGAAGGGCATGCAAAGTTTAGGCAGTGTGGGGAATGGGGCTTTCCTGGTACTCGGGGGCGGGGACGCCCCGGCTCGCTTGGGGCTTGAAATACTGCGAGCGAGGCACTAACCCGCTCGGAGTTCTTCTCCCCACAGGCTGCGGATCAATTGGAGTCGGCGTTCGACCGTGCGTTCGACGACGCCCAACTCTTTCGCGATTTCGGCGTTGCTGTGGCCTTCCAACCGGCGACGAGCGATGAGGCGAAGCTGGTCGTCGAAGAGTGTTGCGAATAAGCGGTCGCATTGTTCGTTGACTATCGCCAGGTACTCGGGGCCAAACTCCTGCTCGAGCAAGCCGACCGGCCAGGCTGCAATAGAGTCGTTCGGGTTCCTCATTGCCGAATCGCCTCGAACTCGCCCGCCGCCGCGCTTCTCGGCCAACAGGTGCCGCTGTTGGTCGAGCGCTTTGCGGGCCGTGATTTTGGCCAAAAGGGGCCAGAGGTCGTTACGGTCGTGCAACCGTGGGAAGCGGCCACGCGAGGCCCCCGAGAAAAAACTTTGCAAGGCGGCGGTTGCCACATCCTCTTCGTCGGCCACGGCCCGCGGCGTTTCGCCCAGCTTCAGCTTGGCCAACCCCACGAGCCGCTGAAAATATCGCTGCCAAAGCTGCTCCTGGGCACCGTCGGCGTGGCCAAGCTCCAACTCAGCAATCCATCGCGTGACAGAACCTTCGGAATGCATGGCGACTCAAACAGGATCGGTCGAAATAGGCGGCTTCTAGAAAGCCCCCCGATTATGACCTGTTGAGAGGATAATTGCACCCTCCTTTCAAAAAAGCCGTTCAGCCGACTCACCTCGTTTTGGCCTGCGTGGCGTGGCGAACACCCATAAAAACTGGCTCAAAAGAACCAGCATTGCCGTGGAAGGCTCTGGCACGTTGCTGTAATAGCGTTCGAAGGCCATTTGGAGGCCGAAGTCGGACATTCCCATGCCGGCGAGCGATTGCTGGAATAGCGGGATGTCGTCGAAGTCGAGTCGGCCGTTGCCGTTGAAGTCGCCGCCTTGTTGCGGGGTAATGTTACAGTTGCACTTGTTGAAGAACTTGCTGGAGCTGTTGTTCATCAGCCCGAACACGAACAGGTCGTAGTCGGCAGGCGTTATCACCCCGTCGCCGTTCATATCGCCGCGTGACATTTCCTGCAAGCTTACTGTATTGCCCACATAGTTGTAGATGGGTTTGAAGTAAACGTTGTTGTTGCCTACTGTCCGGATACTGTCGAACGTGCCTGTGAGGCTGCCGGCTGTGAGGAACGCGATACTTTGTCCCAAGCCAGGTGTTAGGTTACTAGCGTCTACTGTTAGTATGCCTCCGAGCGCGGCGTCACCCGTTATATTCAAAGTGTCGAACTGCCCGGTGTTTTTTCCGTAAACTTCTATTTCGAGTTCTCCTTGGGGAGCTTGCTCGTAGTCTCCCCTGATATCCAGATGGCCAATACTTTGGCCCGGCGCGATCAATCGCGAATTGATCAGTTTATCGACCTTGAACTCGCCGGTACCTCGAAGCGTTGCGGGCAATAAAAACTCCACTTCGAGAGTAGTGCCAGTGTCATTGAAGAGATACACATCGAAATAGCCGTTGTCTAGGATAACGTCGCCCGTGTATTGGAACTCGTTGGCATCGAGGAGCATCACGATCATGCTCGCATTTTCTCGCACGATGAAAGTTCCGTCGCCATATCCGCCGGGCAAGCTTACATGGGTATTCGCGGCTGCTTCGATAATGCCATTGTTCATTACGTGGCCGCCGGGCCCTGCGAAAAATTGATGAGCAATGAAAGTGCCTCGCGGGCCAGTTCCGATAAATTTCCCGCCAGCTTCCACATGCAAATTAACGTCGATATTTCTATTGGAGGCCTGTGCCCCACTGGCCGTAAAAGTGGCACCGTTCTTAATAATCATCGTTCCGTGGTTTGCCGACGTGGATGGCCGGAAGATTTCGCCGCTCGACCAATTCACATTGCCATGGATTTCCAGGGTGCGCGATTCAAGGTATTTATCTCCGCCGCTCCATGAACCGCCTGCCATCGTCGTGGTGCCAGTTCCAGCAAATCTTCCACTATTCCAATTCAGTGAACCCAACAATTCTAAGTTGGCGTTTCCTTGAATAACCCCCCAAGAAAAGGCGAGGTTATCGATTGCAATATCTTGGTTCAGCGTTACTGTGCCGCTAGAGACCGTAGCGTTGTAAGTAAAACCACCGTTGCCGTTATTTGGATAGAATGGAACATTGGGCGTGTTGAACCAATTGCTGGATGTCCAATTTGCTGTCGCCCCATTCCAGGTCGAAGTAATATCCGCGGCATTCGCAGTAGCCGATAAACAGGCAACTGACAGGCAGATCAACCAATTGCAAGCCCCTCTCAGAATATGCTTCGTTTTTTTTCTCCTAGCGAGATCAAATGTGCTTACACAACGAAGCCCGTTGCCAAACAGTAATGGATAGATTGGTTTCATTTTCGCTTTCTACGAACAATGGTGGCGAAAATCCCCAAGCTGGGCACAATTACTGCCATACCAGGTTCTGGCACGTTGCTGGTGTAGTTGTCGAAGGCCATTTGGAGGCCGAAGTCGGACATTCCCATACCGGCGAGTTGGTTTTGGAAGCCGGCGATGTCCTCGAAGTCGAGTCGGCCGTTGCCGTTGAAGTCGCCGCCTTGTTGCGGGAAGATGTCGCAGTTGCACTTGTTGAAGAACTTGCTGGAGCTGTTGTTCATCAGCCCGAATACGAACAGGTCGTAGTCAGCAGGCGTTATCTCCCCGTCGCCGTCCATGTCGCCACGGTCGAGCCGCTCTAAGTAGAGGGTGGCTTCGACGTTTTGGCCCGAGCCGTCTTCGGAGCCTGCTCCCGCGCTGCCTTTTCTCACGGCGAAGTAGATGCTGTTGTCGCCGATCGACTGGACATCGGTGAACGCCCCGGTAATGCTGCCGGCCGTGGCGATGGGGAACAGCGTGCCGACCGGTACCGAAGCCAGGTTGGTGGCGTCCACCACCAGCGTGCCGCCCAGCGCCATGCTGCCGCTGATATCGAGCATGTCCGCTTCGGAGGTGCTTTCGACATCCACCACCAACTTGCCGCCGGCTTGTTGCTGGTAGTTGCCGCGCACTTCCACCTGGCCGACGCCGAAGCCCGGGCTGAGTACCGCCTCTTGAGAGCCGCCGGTGCCGACCACCACATTTCCCCAAACTTTACCGTTGCCCGTCATGGTGCCACCTGCTTGCACGGCCACGCTGCTGGTCACCACCGTGCCGCCGCCCAGTTCGATCAGTCCCTTATCGCCCACGTTGACACCAACCGTGGCCGACAGGCTGCTGCCGGTTTGCACGGTGACGGCCATCGTTTCGTTCGTTCCCAACAACGTCAGCTCGTGCGTGAAGCCGTTCTTCGAGTCGGGCAGCGCCATCACCTCCTCCACGTCGAGCCGCTGCGTCTGTCCCGAAGCGTTCTCGACCGTGATGATGTCGCGCGTGGTGGGAATGAGGCCGGTGCTCCAGTTATTCACGTCGGCCCAGTTGGTGGTGGCGGCCGTGCCCGTGAACTCGATGTCGGTCGAGGGGGCGACGAATCGTAGCCGCACGCCGCTCGCCCCGGTTTCCACTTCGTAGGCCACGTTGGGGTTGATGCTGGCCAGGTTCGGCGAGACCTTGTGCGAATCGAAGTCACCAACCACATTGCTGGCCAGCAGAAGCTGCATCTCGTGCCCCACTTGCGGCACGTAGCTGTTGATGATCGGCACTTCCAGCATTCCCGCGAGCGACGCCGTACCGGTGACGATCAGCATGTCGTGCTGCGTTCCGGGAACTGTACCGCCGACTTCCATCTCCAACACGCCCGTGGGCTGCTGCGAGTAGTTGCCCACGATCGTCATGATTTCGGGCGAGAAGCCGGGGGCCACCCGGCCGACATTGGCCACGTTCCCCTGCACCTGGAGTGCCCCGCGCAGCTCGCTGTCGGCAGCCAGCACCAGCAGATTCGTTCGGACCGTGCCGCGACCGGTGAGTGTTTGTCCCGGATAGAGCACGTGGACCGGGCTGTCGAGGGTGTCAAACGTGGCCCCGAAGTTCACAGTGATCGTCTCACTGCCGTTGAGGTTCGCAAGTCCCACTTGGAGCGTGCCCGCTTGAATGTGCGTCGGGCCGGAGATGCTGTCGCCGCCGCTGAGCCGCAACGTGCCGGTACCGGTCTTCGTGAGGCCGTTCGCTCCGGAAAGCGGCGCGCTGATCGTGTGGGAGCCGGTCGTGACTTCAATCCTTGAAGCGCCGACCAGCTCCAGGCCGTGCGTTCCGTCGCCGGCTAGCATGTAGCTGTGTGCGTTGTTGAACTGGATTTCGCCGATGCGAATATCCTCGTTCACCGTCACGGTCGTCGGTCCCGAGGCGGCGTTGCCGAAGATTGCCTTGAACTCGCCGTCGGGGATGAACTGCGGGCTCCAGTTGGTCCCCTCATACCAGTTGCCGCTGCCGGCGACGTTCCAGGCGAAGGGGCCAATATCGCCTTCAAGTTGCAGCCAACCGCCGCTGTAGGGGATCGTCAGCACTCCGGGAGCGAACAGGCTGTTGAGATGAATTTGAGCGTTCGCCGTCGCATCCCAGGCGTAGGCGTTCAGCCCGTTGAGCGAGAGGGTCGAATCGTTCAGGAGTTGGAGGCCCGACTGTCCACCGATGCCATACAGGTAGAGCGCTTCGGCGGTTCCGCTCGGGCCGTTCCGATTTCCGTTGTTGACGAGGTCGGTTAGCTGCACGGTCGACTTCTGCGTGGCCGTGCCGACGATCAACTGGCCGATGCCGAAGTTGCCGCTGTTCGTGGATGCTGTGCCAGAGACGCCCACGTCTTGTCCCCCGATTTCCAGCTTTTGCAAGCTCGAACCGTCGAAGTGAATTTTTCCAGCTTGGAGTTGAATGAGCGATTCGTTGGTGTGCAAAAGATTAAAATTGCCACCGAGCCGCAGCGTGCCGCCGCTCGAAGCGGTGACGGAATTGCTGGCGGAGGGATTGATGTTGGCGACGCGGAGGAGACTGTTCGTTCCTGAGACGCTTAGGTTGACATTGCCTAAGACGGCCAATTGCGGTGCATTAACAGAACCGCCACTTGAAACTGAAATCGATCCATTACTGAACGATTGTAAGCTTGGCAATTGATAGTTGGGGACCTGGACGTTGAAGCTGACCTGGTTGGCCGTTTGAAGATTATCGAGACGGATGTTACCGGCACCATTCACTCCTCCTTCCACAGAAAACGCGAGCCGTGAACTTCCGTTGCTTCCGGGTGCAATCGAAGCCGAGGTCACGTTCCGCAAGTCTACTATTCCCTTGTCCGCAGCTCGAATTGTCAGCGTTCGTGGATCGTTGAACTGTGTGGCCGACGTCGATGGAATCAGTTGCGTCAGAGACTGTAAATCCAGATACGATCCTTGTCCCTGACCATTGACGCCTTGTGCCTGAAATAATGTCGTACCGAACCAAAAGTTGAATGAGTAAAGCGAGTCTGTGACGTCACCGAAGGTAGCGCCTCCTGAGAGGTGGAGTCGCGAACCATCAATGCTAGAGAATCCAGTCGACTCATTTCCAACTTGTAGCGAAGCGCTACCCGACATGTTGAGCGTCGTATTGGAAAGCGTCGTCCAACTGGGAGCGATCACCGTTGTGCCACTGGAAATTGTGAACTCTCCATTACTGAACGATTGTAAGCTTGGCAATTGATAGTTGGGGACCTGGACGTTG
>CAZTWS010000098.1:0-1944 GCA_964618225.1 uncultured Planctomycetaceae bacterium | reverse complement strand
TTCGTGGATCGTTGAACTGTGTGGCCGACGTCGATGGAATCAGTTGCGTCAGAGATTGCAGGCTCAGAAGTGAACCAATACCCTGGCCGTTCACACCTGATGCTTGAAAAATCGTTGTATTGCCTCCATGATTGCCGGTATAATTAGCAGTGTTTGAAGTAATTTGAATCGTCCCTCCGCTGGACGAATTAAATGTCGAGGTTCCAATAATTGAGCTGCCAGACCCCGTGACAAACGAACTTCCGCTGGTTGTAATCCGTCCAGCAATATCCGCTGGGCCCAGCACCTCCAGATTGCGCCCCGCCGAACCAATGGAAAACGTGCTGCCGGATGCCAACGAAAATTCGCTGATTGTGCTATCGCCTGCCACGTCGAAATTGATGGTTTCCGAGCCGATCGTCACGGAGTACGTATCCGGCCCGTTGAGGCCGTTGATCGGCACGACGCCGATGCTCCAGTTGGCCGGGTTGCTGTAGTTCTGGCTCGGTCCCGCCGGTAGCCAAGTGGCGGTCGTTTGTGCGTACAGTGGCGTGGCGTTCGCACAGGCCCACACGGCAACGAGTGCCGTAAGAACGTGCCGCCACCAAGCCGGGTTGAAAACAACCAAAGCTTGCCTCGCCGGTTGTTCTTTTTCGAGAGGAGATCGCATCAGCATGGTTGAAGGCTTCTTAGGAACTCGAACCAAACCGTCTGAGATAGGGGAGACAGTCCCATTTTGCTCCGAAGATTCCGCAAAATCGGGACAGTCCCCGCCGGTTTTGTTAGAGTTCTTTATTAAAAAATTAGTGGTGGAGGAAACGGCCCGGAAGGCCCCAATGGATGGCTTTCTCAAAGCCTTCCATCAGGCGTATCGCAAAGCGCCCCGTCCGCCCGACAGAGACCGCGACATTTTTAGCCACACTCCCCAAATGGGTGCCATTGTCGCTGAAACCAGCGGTTTCGTCCAGAAAAAATCCTTAAAGAACCTTTTTACTGAACCACGGGCACGGAGGATGAAGCAGGGAGCGTGGAGTTTTATTAACCACGAAGGCACCAAGACACGAAGAAGAATTACTGATTTAGGATTCAGGATGGGGGATGCGGGGGGGAGGGTATTTTTTGAATGCCTTGGCCCTGCCCCCCGTATCCACCATCCTGAATCCTCATCTTCTCCGTGTCTTCGTGGTTCAAAATACTCTTCCGTGCCCCGTGGTTATCCTGAAGTACCCACGAATTGTGCTTGGAACACTGATTCCCACTAATCTTCACTAATACCAAGGCAACTTAAAAAACTCACTCTGGAACATTGCCCCACCAATTTAGCGACGATTAGCGTCAATCAGCGTTCTAAAAACCTCTTTCGAATCTCCGTGCCCTCCGTGTCTCTGTGGTTTACAAAAAACCAAGGAACCAGGAAGGGCATGCAAGGCTTAGGAACTCGAACAAAACCGTCTGAGAGAGGGAGACAGTCCCATTTTGCTGCGAAGACTCCGCAAAATCGGGACAGTCCCCGCCGGTTTTGTTAGAGTTCCTAAGGCAGTGTGTGGAGTGGGGCTTTCCTGGTACTCGGGGGCGGGACGCCCCGGCTCGCTTGGGACTTGAATGCTTTGTGCGTCTTCCGCAGCCCCCTCTTTGAAGCAGGCCCACTTGTTTTTGTTTTTTAGGAAATTCTTGTTAAAATCGCCCCAGAGCCAGTCGGGCATATGGCGGGAATTGCGATTGGCCTTATAGCCAAGCCGCGGGTTTTTAGGGAAAGAAACCGCGAAGGCTGGTATTGGGCACTTCGCCAGAAGGGGATTCAGCTCGTTCTGGCGAGCGTGCATTCATTTCGCGGAGCGGGCTGGCTACACTAGGCTGGCCCATGCTTTATTGAAAAAAATGACAATCCAAGGCAAGAACAAGCCATTCCATCCTAGTGTTCTGTCAGTCTTGAATTGATGGGTGGCATGCTTTCACGCGGTAGCG
>CAZTWS010000097.1:0-18598 GCA_964618225.1 uncultured Planctomycetaceae bacterium | reverse complement strand
CGCCCAGAAGGCGAAGGCATGCCACCCAGCAAATGACCATGGACAGAACACTAGAACATTTTTCACGTAGCTGTAGCGTGTTTTTCGTCGCTTTAAACCGGAAAACACGACACGGCACACGCTACACGCCCGTGCGGCTCGCACTCGCTACTCCATTTCGCTCGATAGCTCCAGCCATTCCTCTTCCAGCGTCGCAAGCTCCGCGGTCAACTCATCCAACTGTTTCTGCAAGCGCTTTGCTTCTGCCGTCTCGGTAACGGTCAACAGCCCTTCACTCACGTCGCGCTTTTCCTCATCGAGCTTGGCGATTTTACGCTCCACAGCTTTCAACCGCTTTTGTGCGTCTCGATCGGCCCGGCCGCGTGCTTTACGATCAACCGGCGTATCCCCGTTTGCCCCCGGGGGCGCGCCGGCGCTCGGAGCCACATGGGGCGCGCGCAACCCCGAGTCGATCTCGTTCCGCACACGGTACACGTAATCGTCGTAGCTGCCCGGGTAGCTGGCCACACGGCCAGCACGAACTTCAATCACTTGCGTGGCCACGCGGTGCATGAAATGTCGATCGTGGCTCGTGAAAATCACAGTGCCCTTGAATCCACAGAGCGCCTCGGCGAGTGCTTCGACCGATTCCACGTCCAAATGGTTGCCTGGCTCGTCCATTACGAGCACGTTATGCTTCTGTAGCAGCAAGCCGGCAAGTACCAACCGCGCGCGTTCACCACCGCTCAAAACACGAATCTTCTTCTCGATCAAATCGCCGCTAAACAGCAGGCTACCCGCCACATCTTTGATCTGCTGGGTCGTCGTCATCGGAGCCGCTTGGTACTCCAAGTACTCCATCACGGTTTTATCTTCGGGCAGCGTTGTGTAAACGTGCTGAGCGTACACGCCCACGTTGCAGCCGTAGCCCCAAATAAATTCTCCCGCAACAGGCGGCAACGAGCCGCAAATCGTGCGCAGAAAAGTCGTCTTCCCCTGTCCGTTGTCTCCCACCACGCCAACTCGATTACCGTGGTCAATTTCCACATGCACGTCATTGGCAACAGTATTCTTCGGATAGCCGATCGAGAGATGCTGCGTGCGCGCCGCCGGCCCCTGCCGCGGCTCGATTTCAGGAAAATGGAATCGAACGGAGGACTCGGCACCTTCAATATGGATCAGCTCCAAACGTTCAAGTTGTTTTGCCTTGTTCTTCGCTTGGCTAGCCGTGCTGGCCTTGGCCCGGTTCTTGGCGATGAATGTCTCCAACTGTCGGCGTTTCGTCATCGTCGTCGCATTCACGCGGCGATCGTGCTCGCGGCGTTCTTCCAAATTGTTGAGATAATCATCAACGTTTCCGGGATACATCGTGAGCTGTCCACGCGACAACTCCAACGTATGGCTACAAGTGCGATTCAGAAACTCTCGATCGTGCGACACCACCAAACAGCCAGCGCGGAAATTCCGCAAAAAATGCTCGAGCAGAATCTGTGTGCGCAAATCCAAAAAGTTCGTCGGCTCATCCAGAATGAGCATATTCGGATCTTGCAGCAGCAGGGCCGCCAATTTGGCCCGCGTTTGCCAGCCGCCCGAGAGCGACCGCACCGGCTGGTCGAGCACGGCATCCGGAAACTGAAATTGCCACGCAATCTCGCCGCATCGCCAGTCCGGCTGTCCGCTGTCGCGCATCAAGTACTCGCGAACTGTCTCACGATCCTTGAACGGGTCGTGTTGCCGTACGTACCCCAACCGTAAATTGCGACCGCGGATCACCTCCCCGGCATCCAATTCCTCTTCGTCCAACAGCACGCGGCACAGCGTGGATTTCCCAGCACCGTTACGGCCAATCAATCCTACTTTCTGATCGTCCGCCAACGCGCAGCTCGCTCCATCGAGCAATGCTTGCCCTCCATAACGCTTATAAGCATTCAACAATTGCAAAACAACAGGCATAGCGGCAGAGTTGGTCTTCGGTGGGGTGGCTGGGGCAACGCCCCAGTTCAAGCGGTTAATCCGGTATTAAGGAACGCCTCAATAATAACTTCCTCATTTTCGAAATAACCACGGAGACACAGAGGGCACGGAGAGAAGAAAAGATTTTTGAACTACGAAGTATTTGTAGGATGCAGGATGGTGGATACGGGGGAAAGGGTATTTGCTGAATGCCTTGCCCCTGCTCCCCGCATCCTCCATCCTGGATCCTAAATTCTTCTCCGTGCCCTCTGTGTCTCTGTGGTGAATCCCCTCTGACGAAGTTTTTTGAGTCATCACTAAGGGTGAGAATTGGGGCGGGTAAAGTAGCCGATCATCGCCAGCGCGACGCAGGCTGTCAAACACAACCCGGCGAACGCCTCCCCAATCCGGCGATAAAGCGGCCTCATCGGACTTCGTTTTACATCGGCCACAATGATATCCGGCTGCTGCCGCGTGCTCTTGGCCTTCACGTTCCCCGCGTGGTCGATCCATGCCGAGAGCCCCCCGTTCGCCGCAATCACCAGCGGCTTCCGCGATTCGATGGCCCGAAACACGCCGCATGCCAAGTGCTGATCCAACTCGCTCGACCCCCAGTACCAGGCATCGTTCGTCATGTTCACCAACACGTCGGTCGACTCTGGACTCTGCCGCATCACGTGCGGGATCACCGTTTCGTAGCAAATGCTAGGCGAATAGCACACGCCGTTGGTACATAACGACACAGGACCTTCTCCCGCCAACACGCTGCCGGTCAGCGACGAAAGCCGATTCAAAACCGGAAACCAACCTGCGAACGGCACATACTCGCCGAACATTACAAGGTGATATTTATCGTACGTGCCTACGATTTCGCCGCGTTTGTCCACCAAGACGGCTGAATTGTACGCCTTGTATGCGGGGCCGCCATCTTCCCCCGGGGCGTGCTTCAAAAACTGTACCCGGTCGATCCCCACCAGCACCGGCGTATCCAAGTACTTCACAAGATCGGCAAGCTGCCGTTTATCCGAGGCCACAATCGACTCGGTGGTTTCGTTGATCCCTCCTGGCAATTCATAGCCTGCCTCAAACTCGCGAAGCGGAGTGCGATACATGGTTTCCGGCCACACGATCAAATCGAGGGGCCGGCCACCATTTGTTTTGGCTTCGTCCGCCGCGCGCTTCGACAAGCCAATGTACTCCTCCATAATCTGCCGCTGTTTGCCCGCATCGCTCTTCCAGTCGGCCAGGCTATTCCCCTGAATCAACGCGATACGAATCGCCGGCCGGGAATCGTCTCGCGTTTCCGCCGCTTCATCGAGCCGCATAGTTCCATACGCCAAAGTGACGGCCAACACCACCGTACCAGGAATAAATGCAGCCGGATAAAACGACAGTTTTTTCGGCACTTCTGTTTGAGGTGAGTACCGCACCGCCGAAGCAATACATGCCGCAACCATCATCACAACAAAATCTACCCCGTATTCACCAAACAAGTCGCTGATCTGGATCAAGCGGATCCATTCAACCTGTGTGTGAGCAAGCGCCCCCATCATGAAACCGGTTAGCAGGTGTGCCCGGGCCAACTCCAACCCCGTCCAAACAACGGGTGCCGCGATCCACAACGGTACGCCAAGCCGATGCACGGCCACTCGCGATAACGCCACGAAAATCGGCAAATACACGGCCAAGTAAGCCGACAACGCGAACCATCCCAAGTACACGGCCGGATGCGGTAGCCGCAACCAGTGAATGGTAAGTAACCAAAAAACGAGCCCCGCCAAATAGAGTGTTCGATAAGGCCGACGACCAGCCAGCGAATGCTCCGCAATCAACCAGAGCCAAGGCACAGGGGCAATCCAGCCAAGCCACCCCAACGCCAACGGCGGCAACGCGGCCCACAGCAACAACGCGCCCACAAGCGCCACGAAAAATGTCGAACGATACCAAGGCATCGCTGGCAAAGGCACGGTGTCCACCCTATTACTCCTGCACCTTCGCTAGATACCGGCTAACATCGTTATGCATTTGCCTTACAGCGGCTCGCACAGCCGCCGGATCATCGCCATTTGCCAACTGGTCGAGCAACGGCTGCCAAAGTTCGGCCGGTAGTCCCGTGCGCGGTCCCAGCACGGCGATCGACTTCAAGACCGTATCAACGCCCTTCGAACCTGGATTATTCAGCACCATCAGCAAATCCGTGCGAAGTGCGAGCTGAAATAACGCCGCCGTTTCGGCACCAAGCGTATTATGCAACTCCGTACCGATCAATTTTTCTTGGGTCAGTATATAACGCAGCACTGCCTCCGAGGCACCGTTTGTAACAGGAGTCGCAGGCTGTTCTGGCAACGGTTCCAGAGTCACTCGCAACTCGGAAGCCAACTCTTGAGCCTCGCCAAACCATTTAGGAACGTCCTCCGGTGCAATGCCACGATCGTTCGCCAGCGCCGCCAGGCCCAGCTTGCCGCCCAACAGCCAAGCGGCTCTTGGCTTGCCTCCTGGTATTTGAAAGGTGGCCGTGTTAGCGGGGACCGCTTCTTGTGTTGGTGCTTGTGCGACCTCGGCTGGTGGAGCGGTCGGCGTCACTTCTGTGGCTGGTGGAGCAACATCCACGGGCTGCGAGTTTTGTAGCAAAGGAGTTTCGGTTGAACTAACTGCATACCGATCTCCAGTTTCAGAGGGTCTCGTCGCCGCTTCGATTGCAGGCGTTTCTGAGGCCGTATCCATGGTTCTCCCAGGCTCGGAAGACGTTTCAATCGTCGCAACTTCCCCATCCGTCGGAGCGGCTTGCAGGCCTTCATCCGCAACCTCATCGCCATTCGCACTCGGTTCCCCAGCAACATCCGCGGCAACATTTGCCGTTGGTGGCGTGGCAACCGGCGCGCTCGCGATGGATTCAGCGGCAGGGACCTGCGCTGCTCTCGTGGCTGTCGCGTTATCGTCCTGAGCTATCGCGGGTGTTTTCGTCGCTTCTGCCGTTTGACCTGGACCGCGATATTCGATCTCTTCCCAACATCCTGTAAACAAACAAATCAGCAGCACAACGCGTAGCCGGTGTATACAATGCAAGCATCGCACGAACCGACCTTTGCAGTTGGTGCCGTAACGTGTACATCTTCCTCTTGAGTGAGTCGTGCGATCGCTCATGATTTCAATCGTACAACCGCTCAAATTCATAGGAAACAGCAGTATGACACAGCCCCAAAAAGGTAGCGGCCGCAAACCAGCCACCAAATCCGCCCATCTCCGCAAGAAAATGGACCAAAGCAAGCTCCGAGCCAAAGTGCAAACCATGCACGTGCGAAAAAGCGGTAACCGTTAATCGCCACCTAGCATTTTACGTGCTTTGCTCCGCAAATTGTCCAACAACGCCTGCAAGTCGGTTTCTGTCGTGAGCGGGTTCATCACGGTCGCCCGGAGTACGGGCCGCCCGTCGATTCGCGTCTGCACGAAGTAGCAAGAGCCCGACTCGATGACGGCACGCCGCAACGTTAGCTGGAAAGCATCCTGCTCTTCCATTGGCGCGTGACGAAGCTCGCGCGGCACGAAGCGAAACGCCACGATATTACACTGCGGCTCGTGCAGCGGCTCAAATTCGTCGGCCTCCACAAGCATCGCGTGGAGACGCTTCGCCAAGTCGACCGTCACATCGACCATATCACTAAAAATCTGTGGCCCGAACAGCGACCATACGCCCCACACGCCGAAGGCGGCCGATCGCTTCGTGCATTCCAAATTGACGATGCCGCTGTCGTACTCCCGCAGGTCGGGCGCGGTGGGATCAAACAAATAGGGGGCGTCTTGATTGAACGTCACCAGGCGATGTTGGCCATCCTTGTAAAAAAGCATTGCACAAAGCGCTGGCATGAACATCATTTTGTGCGCATCGCAAACCACGCTGTCCGCACGCTCGATGCCTTGAATCAAATGCCGATGCTGCTTGCTGAAAATCAGAGCCCCGCCGTGTGCCGCATCCACATGCAGCCACACCTCGTGCCGACGGCAAACATCGGCGATCTCTTCTAGCGGATCAAAAGCGCCAATCGGCGTGGCACATGCGGCTGCCGCCACCGCGATGATCGGAACTCCACGCGACCGCAAATCTCGAAGCGTCTCATCAAGCCGGTTCGGATCCATGCGACGGCGTTCATCCAACGCGGCACGAACGATCTGGTTCGTGCCGATTCCGAGAATTCCCGCTGAGCGTGTAACGCAGTAGTGTACGTCGGATTGAGTCACAAACACCGGCGCGGGTTGACGACCGGAAAGTCCAACGCTCCACGCATCGCCAAGCGTAACATTGCGCGCGGTGAGCAACCCGGTAAGATTCGCGAGCGAACCACCGGAGGTAATCAGCCCCGAGAATTGGCCCTTCGTAAATCCAAGCCGCTCGCCAACCTCCGCGACGACCGCGTGCTCCACGGCCGTTGCCCACGGCCCCATTTCATAAATGGCCATGCACTGGTTCGTAACTGTGCCAACCAAGTCGAACAAAGCCGCGAGTGGAACCGGTGCCGGCACTTGATGGCCGATGTAGCGCGGATGGTGCAGATTCTGGCCGCGTGCGAGTGTATCTCGAACCAGTGTTGATAAACGATTGCTTAATCCCCCAGTTGCGGCGAGCCGTACCGCTTCTGAGCCATTCGTACCAGATGTTTTCAAATCGTCCAACGAAACCTGGGCTGCCGCCTCCTGCATGAGCCTGCGGGCGTAAGTTACCTGGGCAGCCGGCTCGTGCCAACTCAGAACCTTGCCCACACGCGATTCGACACGCTGGAAGTGTTCTCCGAGGATTGCCATGACCTGTTTGCCAGACCGCTGAAGAACGGCCGGATCGTATGCGGCCGCAATTCGCTGGCGGGCAGACAATAGTTCGCTTGAAGGATCGGTCATAAATTCCAGCGACGGCCGTCGTGACGGCTAATTCAGGATACAGCGTAACTGCACAAACACTAGGAGTCGTCATCACCATTTGGCGACAGGCGTTTGTATTCGCCGGCGATCCATCGCGGGATATCTGTTTTATACCACTCCGAGAAGCGGCTTTCGCTTGGGCCGCCTGGCAAGTTCGTCCACGCTTCGTCGGAGCCAAGGCTCGACACGAAATGATAGGTGGGTGCAAACGTGGTCTCACGCGTGGCCGTGGTCATAAGATGGCCCTGAAACACGGTGCTCGCACAACCGGGCATCGCGATCGGGCGCGATTTGAATCCAAGCAACCGACCCGCTCGACTGTTGCCGAAGAAACGGTCAACGAAGTGGAACGAATTGAACTCGGCCCAAGTTTTCACCGGCTCCTGCTGGGCAAGTTCCGCGGCATGCTGAATCAAAGCTTGCTTACTCCGACCGCGCCACCACGAGGAGGTCACTTTACGCAGCGTTCGATCAATCGCCGTAAGCACCATCATCGAATACCCCATGCGCGTGGCGAGGTAGAACATGCGACGCCAGCCGATACCTTGCTCGTTGCCGAAAATCTGCAACACAACGTGGCGGTAAAAATGCTGGAACAACGTGGCCTCGGTGCTCGCCGGCGTATAGCGGCAGTCCCATGCCGCTAACTTTTCTTTCAGCGGGCAATCGTCAACGAACGCCAGCAGCATCGGCAGCAAGTCGCGCGCTTGTAAACTGAGTACATCGTATTGCAAGTTCTGCATATCTTCGAGCGTGGCGTGGGGAAGCTCGGTAAGCCGTTCCACGATGCGACGCTTGCGGTAGTCGGGCTGCGCGTGAGCGTGCAGAGGCGGTCCGTCGCGCCGATACAACTCCTCGTTCGCGCTGGCAACGAAACCAATGGCTGGATCGTACTCATGAGGCAATAAATCGACTCGCACGCGGCCCTGCCAGTGATTGGCCGGATCCCAAGCAGGCACGGGCATGATGCCCGAGTTTCCGTTGCCTCGCACCGGCAACCACCCGCACGCCTGCAAGCCGATATGGCCTTCTCGATCGGCCAACACCCACACCAGCGACGGATGCGGGCACATGCGCACCTTTTCCATTGCTTCGGCAACGTTGCTGGAGTCGATCACGTCGAGCCACGAACCAATCGCCTTGCCTGCATCGGGTTGTTCGCCAATCCACGATACGGATAGGTACTTCGCCTGCCCGAGTTCGGGATCCGGCGTGCGGCTCAATATGCCTTGCTCATTCTCGTAAACATCTACAACTAAAGGCTCCTCGCCTTTGCGGCGAATGATTTCTTGGCGGTGTTGGAAATCGAACCAGCGATCGCCGCGACGATACTGCCATCCGGTGCTACCACCGGGGCGGCAATCTTCGATGAAATAGTCGCTGGTGTCGGCGTGCATATAAGTAACGCCCCAGGCCAGCTTGTTCGTGCGTCCCACAGCCATGATCGGACACCCGGGCAGTGTGGCCCCCATGGCATATTTGCCGTCGCCCCAGTTGAGTGCAATTTCATACCAAATCGATGGCAGACGGTTGACTTCGAGATGCGGGTCGGAAGCGATGAGTGCATGCCCCGTGGCACTACGCATCGGGCTAACCGCCCACGCATTGCTGCCGGCCAGTCGTGGCAAATCGGCGAGCAGCTCCAATGCTTCATCGGAAAGCCGCTTGGCAATATGAATATCTCGAAGTGGTTCAAAGTCGATGCCATCGAGGTAGGGATGAAACAATTCTCGCAGCCGTTCGTCGTCTACCCCTAGTTGAATAAGCTCGAGCAATAACCGCTCGTTCTCTTGCTCGACGACAGTAAGCCCCGCGAAGCTGAGCAGCTTGCCGATGAGCATGACGGAAGTTGGCTCCCACGGCTGTGGACGAAAACCGGTCACCCGCATCGGTAACGTGCGTCCCGAGTCGAGCAGCCCGTCGTTGACACCCTGGCAGTACAGTTCGAGTTGTTCGCGTGTATTTTCGGGAAGACGCCGAAATTCGCTATCGAGGTCGCGGTAGAGACCTGCGCGGCGCAGAAAGATATCCATCTCCAACAACTCGTGCTTGTTGGCAAGCCGTTCGGCAGCCTGACCGCCTGCTACGGCACGAGCGAAGTGAAGCTGCGTAGGCCGATCGATCGCGTGCATGTAGCCCCAAGCATAAAGAGCCTCGCGCCACGAGGCCGCCTGAATGTGGGGAATGCCATTTTTGTCGCGCGCGGCCATGAACTGGTATCGCGCCGACTTGGTTTGAATCCGCTCCATGCAGGCAGTGTATCCAGTAACCGCGTTTTGAGATACGCGAGTGAATGCAGACAGCAGTGAAATCGATCAGCCGAAGTGGCCGGGCGAGGCCATGCGATTCGTGGATGAAGCCAGTCGTCGTTTTTCCACTCACTCCGAGAGCGCGCAAAAAGAGCGCACCCTCGAAAACGTGGATTGCAGACGGGGAACGAGTCGCGAAGAGAGGCGACCCGCGAAAGACTATTTCTTGCGGTGGCGAATTTTTGCACGCATACGGCGTTTCTTACGCCCCTGCTTTCGCCGACCCTTACCTGATCGTTTTGTGCCCAAGAGAAACTCCGATTTTTATGATTAATCCACGGTTAAAAAACTCCCCGGCCTCAGCCAGCCGCCGCCGGGGGAATCTCTAATTCTATCGAGAGAGTT
The DNA here is from genome assembly GCA_964618225.1 of uncultured Planctomycetaceae bacterium. Classification (GTDB taxonomy): domain Bacteria; phylum Planctomycetota; class Planctomycetia; order Pirellulales; family Lacipirellulaceae; genus JABDGM01. Next base: position 9,101 of record CAZTWS010000097.1, on the reverse strand, counting down.
AGTACCGACGCAAGAGCGGGAAACCAAACCGCGGGGGCTACAGTTTCAGGCATCCTTAAGTAGATTTTCCGCGACATCTCTTCCGTTGCTTTACGCGATGATTGCATCGATCGGCGTGCCGAAATCTTTTTCCAGGCGTTGGCGGCCGGGCACCGTAAGGTCATGGGCATCGAGGCCTAGCTGCTTAAGGATCGTGGCGTGGACGTCGGTCACATAATGGCGGTCTTCAATCGCGTGGTAGCCTAGCTCGTCGGTTTTACCGTGGGCGATGCCGCTGCGCAGTCCGCCGCCCGCCATCCAAATGCTGAACGCGAATGGGTGATGATCGCGACCGCCGCTGCCTTGTGAACCCGGTGTACGACCGAATTCGGTTGCCCATACGACGATCGTTTCATCGAGTAATCCGCGCTGTTTGAGGTCCTTGAGTAGTGCAGCGATGGGTTGGTCGACGGCCTTGCAAAGCTTGGAGTGGCCTTCCTTGAGGGATGAATGCGAATCCCAACTGCCAGCTCCGCCGTTGCTGCCATGGTAAACTTGCACGAAACGCACGCCACGTTCTACCAATCGTCGCGAGGCTAATAGTTGCTCGCCGAACCGGCGTGTTTCCGGTTGATCGAGCCCATAGAGCCGGCGGATGTGTTCGGGCTCGTCGTCGAAGCGCACGACTTCGGGGATGGCGGTTTGCATACGGAACGCAAGTTCGTAGGACTTCACACGGGCATGCAACGAATCGTCGGATGGATATTGATCGGCTGCCAGGCCGTTTAGTTGCCGCAGCAAATCGAATTCTCCGATTTGCTCTTCGTAGAACATGTCTTGCGGTGGCCTCGCATAGGGCAGGGGGTTTTGCGAATCGATAAGCAGCGGTATCCCGTCGTACTGAGGCCCCAGGTAGTTCGCGCGGTGTGCTTCCATGCCGCCACAGCAATCGGCCAAGGGGTCGCCCATGACCACAAACTGTGGAAGGTTTTCGTTGAGCGAGCCCAGGCCGTAGTTCACCCAGGAACCAATCGTCGGGAAGAATCCATCGACACGATGCCGGCCCGTATGGAACTGAAGCTGCGCGCCATGGTTGCTGTCTTCGGTCCACATCGAACGGACAATCGCTAGGTCATCGACACAACCGCCGACATGCGGCCACCAATCGCTGATTTCTATACCGCTCTCGCCTCGCTTGCGGTAGCCGGTTTGCATGGCCATGAGATTGTGACGCATAAAGCCATTATTGGGATCGAACGCCACGACACGTTCGTTCTGCAAAAAAGGCGAATTAAGAACGTGCGCGTGAGGTGTGTCGGCAATGTCTTTGCCAGCGTATTGATTGAGTGCCGGTTTCGGATCGAACGATTCCAGATGGCTGGTGCCGCCGATCATAAATAGCCAGATCACGCTCTTCGCCTTCGCGGCGAACTTCGGGAGCGGATTGTCGAGCGGCCTTGTCATTGCATCGCGATTGAGCATGGAAGACAAAGCGATGCTTCCGAAGCCCATGCCAAGCTGGGAAAGAAAGGCTCGTCGCGATTCGCGGCTGAATGCGGAGGTTGTGGGTAATTTGTGCATTGCAATCTGAATTATCGTACGGAAATGAAATCGTTGTGATTCATCAGTACGTGAATTAGGTTTTCTCGTGCTCGCTGTTCGGCAAGTTCCGCCGGGGGCTTCGTGGCTTTCACCGTACCGCCAATCGACGTGAGGGATTTGGTGTCGCTGAGCACTTTTGCTTGGCGAATCAGGAATTCGTTGCAGCGGATGCGCTCGTCACTCGAGGGTTGGCGTGAGAGGATGGCAAGAAACGCCCGATCGAGGAACCGATCGTTGAAGCCTTCTGGATCCTCATTGGCGTACGAGGCCAACTCGCCGGCCAGCTCTCGGGCGAGTGAGATGCCCAACGCGCTGTTCGCAAGTGCCAAAGCTTGCTGGGGGATAATGCTCGGGCTACGACGGTAACATTCGGTCGGGCTTGGAGCATCGAATGTGACGAGCATCTGCATTTGTTTTTCGTAAGCGTGGTTGAAATAAATGCTGCGTCGCCGCACTTGTTCGCCCTGCTGGAAGTCGATCTCGGGGCCACCTTGAGTCAGGTCGAGTTGCCCCGAAACGAACAGGAGGCTATCGCGCACGGCTTCAGCGTCTAGACGCTGCACCTTGGCACACCAGAATAGCGAGTTATCAGCATCTTTCGAGCGATTGGCCGCCATACGGTCTGCATTGGCCGACGATGCTGCTTGATACGCGTCGGAGGTGACGATTAAGCGGTGGAGATGTTTCATGCTCCAACCGCTTTCCATGAACTCGACCGAGAGCCAGTCGAGTAGGTCGGCATGCACGGGGCGCGGAGCTCGCAGCCCAAAGTCGAATACTTCCGCGACGAGCGGTTCGCCAAAATGGCGCATCCAAATATGATTTACGGCAACTCGGGCAGTGAGCGGGTTTTGCCGGTCGGTAATCCAGCGGGCCAATGCCGAACGTCGTCCGGTACTTTTGCGGGGGTACTGTGGACTGATCTGGGTGTACTTGTCGTCGGTTTGGCTACTAAGCGAGTCGCCAGCGGCTTTGAACTCTTTTTCGGCGTTCTGAAGCGCCGCTTCCGCCATTTGAAGTTGCTGGGCAGGTGTTTGTTTGTCCGCGAGCTTCTTGGCATCAAGCTTGTTCTTCGCGGCACGTTTGTCGAACAGATCGAGTTCGGCCTGCGCGAACTTATGGCGTCGCTCTGCGGCAGCGGCATTCGTCGCTAGTTCTTGAATGCGAGTTTCATCCGGCCGATTTTCGTCGTTAGCTAACTTGGCTTCGTCGGCCATCCAGCGTGCGTGCAGCGATTCGAAATTGGTTTCCGCGGCGCGCAACGCTAACTCGGCACGTTGAGGGGATAAGGAATCAGCATTCTTAGCCTCATTCTTGGATTCAGCCGAATCGTTTGATTCAGCCAACGCCTGCCGTGCATTTTTGATTGCGTCTTCCGCTTCGGCGAGTCGGGCTTCTTTGCGACCTGGAACATACGCGGGGGCGTAAACCTCCAAGGGAAATGCGACCGGCTCAGCCACATAAGGCAGGTCGATAATGGCTGGCGCTGCAGGCGGCAACGGCGTATCGGTGGCTGGTCGTTTTTCGTCGCCGCTGGTGTAAAGGTATGTCTTGGCATCGAGGTCGGCATCGTAGACACGTGGCAGACCGTCTTTTTGCAGGTCTAGTTCATTGGCGACGACATCGGCGCGAACCTCATAGGGCTCGAAAATCGCACGGAATTGGTAGTACTCGGATTGCGCGATGGGATCGAACTTGTGGTCGTGGCAACGAGCGCAGTTGAGTGTCATGCCGAGAAATGCTTTGGCCGTGTGTTCGACAACCGCGTCGAGCCAGATGTTTCGATTGCGGGAATGGTAGTTTCGCGCCAGGAACCCCGTAGCGGCAAGCACGTCGGGATCTGTGGGGGCAATCTCGTCACCGGCGAGCATTTCCACGATCATTCGATCGTAGCCTTTATCGGCGTTAAGGGAATTAACGATCCAGTCGCGCCAGCGCCAAATGTGTCGCTGGCTGCCGCGTAGTTCGTTTTGGAAGCCGTCCCAATCGCTGTACCGCCAAACATCCATCCAGTGTCTGCCCCAACGTTCGCCATATTGATTCGAAGCGAGCAGGTGATCGACCGCTCGTTCATAAGCTTCTGGAGAGTCGTCGGCCGCGAACTTGTGAACTTCTTCTGCCGTGGGAGGCAAGCCGGTGAGGTCGATGGTAATTCTGCGTAGCAGTGTGTTTGCGTCAGCGCGCGGCAGAGGCTGTATTCCCTTCTCTTGCCATTTAGCGGTTAAGAAGGCATCGATTGGGTTTTTCGGCTGAGTAGAGAGTTGAGGTACATCTGGCCGTTGAATCGGTTGGTAAGCCCAATGATCTTTGGGATCGCCAAGAATCGGCTCATCCTCGGGCGACTGCATACCGTCAGCAATCCAAGCTTCGAGTGCCGCGATATGACCGGGTTTAAGCGGGCTGCCTTCCTCAGGTGGCGGCATTCTTTCGGCTTCACCTGCTCGCACGCGCTCAAGAAGGAGGCTTGCCGAGGGGTTCTGGTGCGAGGCAATGGAGCCCGAGTCGCTACCGGCACGAACGAACTTGCCCGCGTCCAGCCGGAGCCCGGCTTCTTGTTTGAGAGGGCCATGACAGCTAACGCATTTTTCGCTGAAGATCGGCTTGATGTCTTTGGTGTAGTCGACGTCGGCGCGCGCGGCGGCAGAGAGAATCCCCGCGAGTGTCGGAACCAATAAAAACCACCTCGTCATCCGCGCTCCGCCAAGTTGGATCTGGCTAAGAAGAACCCCCTGATAGTACCATGCCACTATGATCGGGACCAGAGTTTTAGAACTGCTGATAGACTTGATGCACATTGCTAGGGGATAGGTTAAATCCGGCGATCTTAAAAAGTGCCACACGTTTTTTTGGTACATCGATCGGCGGTCTTGGGAGTTCGCACGAGTGCCGATATGTTGTATGCTCGTCGCCCCGAGACTTTCGGCCATCACTTGTGGATCGTGTCATGAGCGAATTGCAAACCATCTTCAGCAATTTTATTTTGTTATGGGCGGTGATCGATCCGATTGGCACGATTCCGGTATTTATTTCAGCGACGCGCGGTCAAAACGACGCGGCACGATCGAGCATTGCGCTCCGAGCGGCGTTGGCCGCCCTTGGTATTTTGCTGTTCTTCATCGTGGCGGGCGAGTCGGTACTTACCGCAATGGGGGTGCCGGTGCTCGCGTTTCAAATCGCGGGCGGGATTGTGCTGTTTCTGTTCGCGCTCACGATGATTTTCGGTGAAAGCAAGCCGGAGGCGGAGCAGGACGACCTTCAAAAATCCCAGGATGTGGCTATCTTCCCGCTGGCGACGCCGTCGATCGCATCGCCAGGGGCGATGATGGCCGTGGTGCTGCTTACGCAAAACGACATGCACACGGTGAGTGAGGAAATCGTGACCACGGTGCTGACACTCATTGTCGTGGGAATTGCCTATTTGCTAATGCGATTTGCGGGGCTGATTATTCGTATCATCGGAGAAGGCGGTGCGAACATCGTTAGCCGGGTGATGGGAATGATCTTGGCCTCGGTCGCAGCCACGCAAGTTCTGGAGGGAGTGAAGGAGTATTTTGGGTAATGCTGATTCGCCGCGAGATTTTGGAACGCATTCGTAGCGGTGAAGTAACGCTGGCGTTTCGGCGTTGGCGGCGGCCGACGGTGAAGTCGGAGGGTACACTTTTGACGGCGATCGGTTTGCTGGCAATCAAGCGGGTTGAAAAAACGACCGAACGCGACATTACCAACGCGCTCGCACGGCAGGCTGGATTCAAGGATAAAGCGGCGCTCTTGGCGGAGTTGTGTACGCGCGCGGGCGATATCTACAGGATTTCGCTCGCGTATGCGGGGACGGACCCGCGGATTACGTTGCGAGAGCGAGATCAGCTTAACGATGACGAGATGAAGGAATTACGCGAGCGCTTGGCACGAATGGACGCCCGATCGGCTGAGGAGCCTTGGACGATGCGCGTGCTACGAGCAATTGAAAAGAACCCAAAGCTGCCGGCGGTCGAGCTTGCCAGGAAGACCGGCTACGAAAAAGAGTGGCTCAAGACAAATGTTCGGAAGTTGAAGAATCTTGGGCTAACGATCAGCCATAACCCGGGGTACTCGATTTCGGCGCGAGGGTTGGCGGTGTTGGATGCAGGGCGGTGATCGGGGAGTGATTCGGAGCTGGCTAGGACAATGCTGAATTGGTGTTGTGAACCGCAAGGTGACAACAGAAAGCGGCTCGGCTACGTGCTATCTCGATTGCTCCGTGTAGTCGGCAGGGGGAACGGCATTGAACGCATCGGCCCCAAAATCTGGGTTCCAAACAAGATCGGTGAAGCGGTAGGTTGTCTCGAAGTCATCGCCATGTCGTGCGCAACTGAATTCGATGGGAAGATGAGTGCTCGGATCGATCCAGACTTCAAACGTCATGTTGCGCCAATCTAACGAAGATTCGTCCTTCGATGCGGGCGACGTGATTCCGAGTTCGCTTTCTGGCTGCGAGTTTTGGAGAGTAATAACAAGCCCTCGAGCAGGCTGGCCATTGATTTGCTTGCGGCCCAAATCGTTTATCACCTGCCCCCGGCGCTGTTGGATCATGTGGACCGCCACCTGCGGGCTGTCGGGGGGAATGGAAGCTGCATTCAACGGCTCATCAACTTTCCAATATTCACGTTTGAGATGATCGACCAGAATACCACTCTGGCCGGCCTGGTGAGCTTCTTCCAAATCAACGAGCGTTTTAGGAGCACTTGGTATCTCTGTGTTGGTTCCCGTTGTTTCAATAATTTTCATGGCAGCGTACAGACTTGGCGGATTGGTTCGCCAACGACCTTGCGTGCTGTGTTTTAGAGTACGTCCATCATCGCGTCGCGAGACGTAAGTTTTCTCCATGTGGTAGGAGTACGCATTCACTTGAGCCATGGCCTGGACTAATTGCTCCATCGCTTGGGCTGACGTTGGGTGTGCAACGAGCCAGAGCAGAAGCATGGTGGCTGCGACCGTGAGACCAGCCCCACCACAGATATATGGCCAGAGACGAAGCTGATGGCCGCGCTTGGTGACAGATGGTTCGATATCCAGCGAATCGAGAAGAAGCTTTCGCGAATGATGGTGCTTGGCGTTTGCTGTGGCATGAATGTCAACCAGCGTGGTCACCAGCGTGTCGTGTGGCTCGCTTTGGTTCATGATTGTTTCTCCCGTGGAGACGTTTGTTGTGCTTTGCTCGATAGTCGATGGCGGAGTCTTTCAAGTCCACGATTCAAAGCCGCATAAAACCCGCTTCGTGAAATGCCGATGGCGTAAGCGGCCTCGTTAGCATTTTGTTCGTGAAAAAAGTAAGCATGTACCGCAAGCCGTTCTCTCTCGGGCAAACTTGCAACCGCAGTCAAGACGTCACGATGGTTTTCCTGGTGCTCTAACGTATCGAGGATGTCACTCTTGGTCACGACTTCGATGCAATCGGAAGCGACTGAACTTTGTTCACGAGCTCGTTGGCGGCGTCGTTCCTTGGCTACCAACCTGGCGATCCCCTGAAGCCAGCCACGGAAGCCGGCCGGGTTGCGAAGGATCGATAGCTGTCGGTAGGCGCGGAGAAATGTCTCCTGCGTTAGATCTTCAACAGCAGCAAAGTCGCCCGAGATGGCCACAACGACGGATCGCACAGCACGGGCATGGCGGTCGAACAGCCGTCCAAAAGCCTCTCGCTCGCCGGCTAGCGTGCGTTCGACTTCTTCATCGTCTGAGAAAGCAGGTTGCGACATCCTGTAATACTAGTGGCCGGGGAGTCGCGTTTGTCCAACAGTTTTTTGGGCATCGTTTGAAATTAACAGCGATTGTCGGGAAAATTGGTGGGCGGCTTGGGCACGCATCCAATAAGGTCAAACCCACTACTACGGAATGACGAGACTTCCATCGTCGTTGAAGTCGAAGGCACCCCAGGCGATTTCCCAGAGATGGCCGTCGGGGTCGGAGAAGTAGCCGCTGTAGCCGCCCCAGAAGGTGTCGGCGGCCGGTTTTTCGATTTTCGCGCCGGCGCGTTCTGCCTCGGCGAGCAGTTCGTCGACCTCGTGCTTCTCGCGCACGTTGTGGGCGATCGTGATGCCGGAGAATTTCGAGGGGGCGGCGGCGAAGTCGGGGCCGATGTCCTCGGCGAGTTTATCTAGCGGGTAGATGGCGAGGCAGGTGCCGCTGGTTTGGAAGAAAACGACGCCCTTGTCGCCGGTCCATGTGGTGGGGAGGCCCAGGCCGTCGCGGTAGAACTTAAGCGAACGCTCAAGGTCGCGTACGCCAAGCGTGATGAGGCTGATGCGGGGTTGCATGCAATCGATGCTTCTTGAAGACGAATGATGGATGCAAGTGATTAATTCATTTATTGCTCACACCGCTAGCGTGATCCGAATGGCGGCATCGATTTGTTCCATGTTGGGTGTGGTTCCGATGCGCCTGTCGATCTCTGCTTCGAGCACTGTGGCAAGATTGTCGGCCATCACTACGGAGTCGGTGCGCAAGCCCATAGTGTTACCGGCTTCAGAAGCTTGCAGAATGGTGACACGGCTTGGATGGCCAGCACGTGCCAAGTTACTTGAAATCATGGCGACGATGACTTGAGGTAGCCCGACGTTGAGATCATCTGCTTGGACCACGAGGGCCGGTCGACGTTTTGCTGTGCGCAGGTTGGAATCGGGGAATAGAACCAACACAACGCCACCGCGGTTAAACGGCATCGTAGACGTCCATTTCGGGGCGATTCCAATCGTCGGCAATCGGCTTGAGCCGCTGTAGAAGATCGGCTGCCTGGCAGGCATCGATTCCCCGGGCCGACAGATCGACTCTTTGTTCGTTCGCAGCCGTCTGTCGCGCATCAAGGGCATCCAGCGCACTGCGAAGAACGTCGGCCGGAGTGCGGTAGATCCCGAGAGCGATTTGAGATTGAACTCTTTGGTCGATGTCGGGCGGCAATTGGTAGGGCATTACGCAGTCCTCTCACCTTAATTCTACTGCCGGCTCATATGGCGGTCGAGAAAGAGGTAGTACGCGATGCCGTTCACGGGGGCGAGGACGCCCCGGCTCGCTGATAACTTCTGTGCGAGCCAACTCCATCAGTCCACTTCCTTGGAGTTGATCCAGCTCATGAGTTTGCGGAGTTTTTTGCCGACGACTTCGACCGGGTGGTTCTTGTCTTTTTCCTTCATGGCTTTGAAGTTTTTGCCGCCGCTCTTGGCTTCTTCGATCCACTCTTTCGCGAATTTGCCTTCCTGGATTTCGCTGAGAATCCGCTTCATTTCCTTTTTGGTTTCCTCGGTGACGATGCGCGGGCCACGGGTGTAGTCGCCGTATTCGGCCGTGTTGGAGACCGAGTAGCGCATGTAATTGAGGCCGCCCTGGTAGAACAGGTCGACGATGAGCTTGAGCTCGTGCATGCACTCGAAGTAGGCCATCTCGGGTTGGTAGCCGGCTTCGACGAGCGTTTCGAAACCTGCTTTAACGAGTGCGGCCGCGCCGCCGCAGAGGACGGCTTGTTCGCCGAAGAGGTCGGTTTCGGTTTCTTC
>CAZTWS010000096.1:0-18829 GCA_964618225.1 uncultured Planctomycetaceae bacterium | reverse complement strand
GAACCCTCGCCTAAAGCTTGGGAAGCTTTCGTTCTACCATTGAACTACACCCGCAATAGGCATAGGCAATTAAGCTTAGCCAATGACCGGACTTCTCGATTCTAACGGCCGCGAGCGCGTATTGGAAGCAAATAAGACTTTCGACTGCCGGTAGGGCCGAAATGCGCGCAATTGAACGATAAAAAGCCGAAAGCCGTTAGAAATCGAATTGCGCGCGGGTCGCGAAGATATCGGCATCCGTGCCGTTGCCGATTGGGCGATCCAGCATCGGGTGAATGTAGTTGAACTCGAACCGTGTGTAACGGTTCAAATACCAGCTTACGCCGAACGTAATATCTTGAAGATAACCGCCCTGCACTGGGAGGTCATTCAAATCGATTGTCGAGTAGCGAGCCGCGATCTCAAGTGCCCCCAGACCGCCTTTGCCGAAATTGCGATCAGGAACCACACGCTGAAACGCCGCCGTGGTTTTATTGTAGAGACGTCGTTCACCGGTGAGCACATATCCGACCTGGGCATAAGCCGAGGGGAAGTTTAGCTTGGTTCCATCTGGCTCGGTGAATACTGCGTGTACATATTCCGACTGAAACACCATCGAGCCAAAACCAGTGGCGAATTCGGCTCCGAACGCCTGGAAGCTGTCGCACGGCAAAACGCCCGTGTCCACGAAGAATGGGATCGGAAAATCGGTTACATTATTCGCGTCGGCAGATGTAAATCCGACTTCAGGCGTCTCGCGTATACGATAGGTATTACCGACTGGCTCATTGTAAGTGTAGCCGGCACCGAGATGCACGACGTTATTGCACGAATCGGCGTAGAGAAGCATGGTTTCGCGGGTCGACATGCCATAACCGTTATCACCGGCGACATTGCCATAAACATTCGTGGGAAATCGGTAGCCAGACACAGCCCACGTGGCTCGTTGATCGAGCACTTGATTGTAGAGGCCAACACCTATTTGTCGGAAAGGCTCTAGCGCAAGCACCAATGAACGCTCCATGAACATCAGTTCGCGGAACGAGGTTGCCGGTTCCATGCCGAAGGGTTGCTTCCATTGGCCGACGCGGAAATGTCCTGTTGGTAATTCGCCGACATCCACCCAAACGTCGGTAAAGTTAGGCCGGCCTGGGAATGCGAAGTCATACTCCATTTTGTAAGTGACGTTTTCCGTCAGGTTACCTAGCGCACCGAGACGAGAGCGACGGAAACCGGCTGTGTCCTGAGCATCGCCAACGACAGCCCGATTGGCTTCATCTTGAGACCACCAGATCGCATCGATCGAGGCGCATCCGGAAACGACGATCGTCGGATATTTAGTTTTTTCTGCCGGTGCCTTGCCGGGTAGAGAAGAAGGGAACTCACCAAATTGAATGTAATCAGAAAGCGGTATTGCCCCGTCTTTAAGTAGAAAGCCTTGGTTCGTTGTATTGTTCGTTTCGTCTTGAATCGACTCGAGCCCCATCTCCGTAGAGCCAATATCGGGCTCCGGATTGATCTCCGCCGCCCCGTCGATATTAGTCGGAATTTCCTCTGGGATTTCAGTGAAATTCGGGTCATCCACCGTGCTATCAGCAGGAGGGATTAGTATCGCGTCGTTATCGTCATTGCTATCGGTATCGGAGCTAGCGAGTACAAAAATTGCTGAGTCCGAGCTTCCGAAAACATTATCGCTATCGCCGTCTGCGTGAAACCAGGATACCTCTTGAATCACCGGTGCCGCCAAGCTTGCATGAGAGCATAACACCAGAAACAGCAGTAGCATTTTGGGCAGAACGCCCCGCGACGAACGGAACATTTCCCGATTCCTTCGAGCAACGGTCAGGAAAAGGCAAGATGAGAAGCATCCGCCCGAGCACATTAAAGGAACTCTAACAAAACCGGCGGGGACTGTCCCGATTTTGCGGAGTCTTCGCAGCAAAATGGGACTGTCTCCCTCTCTCAGACGGTTTTGTTAGAGTTCCTAAGTGAACTTGGCGGAGCCACTATCCCTCAAGATCGACGGACTAACGATCGAAATTCAAATGATCTGGCATCATTCTTTGCGCAATCGTCTATAATGCCCTGCTAGCAATTATCTCATTGCTTGCCTTGAAAGCATGCCAAGTGGGTCTTGAGAGAGACGAGTCATGAACGCGCGTCGTGCTTTACCGCAGATTACAATGAATCCGATGGCACGGTGACCTTGCATGCAGAGAACTTAGGTCGCTACGATTCGTCGCGTTACTTGGCAAAGATCACTGCAACTTCTAACCGGCGGTTTGCCGAATGTACACGTCTTTGATCACGCTGGTTTTGGCCAGCGTTATTGTCGCTCCGGATACTCTTGTAGTATGCCCCAATGAGTATCAGCCAGCGATAAAAACATGGCTCGAGTACAGGCAATCGCAGGGGCATATCATCTCTGTCGTGGCTCCGCCACAAGATGCTGAATTGTTGAAAGGCATCATCAAACAGGCCAATGCGGCGGGGCCATTAAAACATATTGTTTTAATGGGTGACGTTGCTGGTACGGACGAGGACGATTCAACAATTCCCACGAACTTCGTACCCGCGAAAGTGAATAAACGCTGGGGTTCTACACCGACCATTGCCAGTGACGTGCCGTTCGCGGACATCGACAACGACGGTATTCCGGATATCGCGGTAGGTCGCATCCCGGCAAATTCTCGTGAAGAGCTCGAACGTACCTTGGCAAAAATCATACGTTACGAACGCGAAACTCACGATGGCGACTGGCAAAATCGACTCGACATCATTGCCGGAGTCGGAGGCTTCGGCGCTCTGACCGATTCGCTCATCGAGGCTGCGGGAAGGCAGGTCTTCCAGCAGGCGGTGCCAAGTGGCTACGAGTTTCGTCACACGTCAGTCGCGACGGCCAAAAAAACTTCGACCGATCTCTGCGATACGGCTTGCCAACATCTCAACGAGGGGAGCCTTGCTTGGATTTATCTGGGCCACGGTTTACCCACGGAACTCGACCGTGTTGCAACCGCGAGGGGGCCGCGCTCAATTCTATCGGTAGACGATTTGCCAAAGGTGCGTTGTGAACAGTGCCGAGCACTGGCAGTGTTGGTAGCCTGCTATACGGGGGCCTTCGATGCTAATGTGGATTGCCTGGCAGAAGAGTTGGCAACCTCGGATACCGGCCCAGTAGCGGTCATCGCTGCAACTCGCGTCACGATGCCCTATGGAAACATGGCCATTGGTTACGAGCTGCTCCGAGCTTGTTTCACCGACCGGCCCGAAACATTGGGCGAAGCCATTTGTTTGGCCCAGGTTCGCACGTTGAAGGCGAATAAAGAGGACAAGCTTCGTCCCTCGCTGGATTCGATAGCCACCGGCATCAGCCCTGCTCCCGTGGATTTAGAAGCGGAGCGTATCGAACACGTTCTTATGTATCACCTTTTTGGTGACCCCCTGCTTCGTTTGCGATTGTCATCTTCTTTACTAGAGAATGCTGATTCGACGACCGCGGAGAGAGCTTCCAGGAGTCTTCCTGGCAAATAGCCGTTGAGCTGTTGAGGGGTGGCAAGCCCAGAGAGTCTTCGATGGGCTGGCGAGATTCAATCCTCCACGCCCTTTGCAAAGCCATAGGACGTGCCGCCCCGAATTCTCGGATACCCTCAAAATAGATTAGATGCACGTTGCCTAATCTGGATGCAAGCTCTTTCTATGTTGGAGAAATAAAAAAGCCCGGATCGCATTCAAAATGCAATCCGGGCATATTAGCAGTGTTTAGCAACGCTCGACCCTCGCATGAACGCGGAAGGCTTGCATCTGCAGGGTCGATTGGTTTTTCTATCGAGAGCCAGCAACTTACGCGACTATCGCCGCCGGCGAATCGCTAAGAAGCCTATGGCACCTGCACCGGAAAGAATTAACAGGCTAGTTGGTTCCGGAATGGGTATCTCCGTGCTGATATCCGTGTTGAATACCTTCTTAGCGATGAAAGCCACGGTACCCGGCTCGCTAATGGTCACGAGTTGATTATCTATTGCCACGTTGATTCGTGTCGCAATATCGTCAGGACCATAACCTCGGCTAGCTAATTGTCCGGCCACGTTCATCGCGGCGGCAAGCGACCATGGCTGTACCAACCCCGGATTTGCAACGAGGTTAAATGCAACGGATGCATTTACAGGGGTCAGCACGATAGGAGCTACGGCAACACCACCGATTTCAGTGACCGTCGCGCGAATAATCAAGCCAGCAAGTGCTTGGGTAGCGTTGGTGCCAACTCCGACCAAAGAGAAGTCACCCGCTTCATACACGTTGAACCCTAAAGTAGGCCCATTGATCGTATAATTAAGTTGCCCATCGGTGATGTCCGCACCCCCATTCGTACTTGAAGAGCCGAATGCTGAGGGATTAAAGTCGAGTCCCACGGCAAACGCTAGCGGCGCACCGTAAAGTGGCACGGGGTCAGTCACTGAGGACTCAGATATTTGAGTGAACGTGAATCCGCTCACTGGTCCCTGGTCTGGGTAATTAATCGTTGCCGCCTCGCTCGGCAACGCGATGCCAAGTATGCCTACGCACAACAGGCCAGCGATGCACACTCTCAAAGGTGCCTTCCAAACAGCCGATCGCATAGCTGATTCCTTAAAAACGAAAATGACAAAACAAATAAGTAACTACAACGCGGCGGTAAGGAATCTTTCCCTACCCGGCGCATGCCCCTACCTCAAACTCATTGCGCACCTGTCCTAAGGCGATACAACAGTCCCGCGCGCTCACGTAGATTTTGCTTCAACGCCCAGCAGATCGAGATCTAAGCGGGGGGAATTCCGCTACCAATTCGATCGTTTATTCCGGCGCTGGTGCATTCCACGCTTCGCGACTTCATTCGTTCGCACTCGCCGCGCGCGCTTACGCACACGCGTCGTGGGCTTACGACGGTTAAATCTCTCTGGCGGCGAGTTTCCTCGCGGCCCGGCGAGCTCCTCCTCGCCTTCCAATTCCATTCCATTCACAGACCTAAAGGGAGACATGGACTGACCCTTTCCAATAGCCCCCACGCTTCATTGCGAACTTTTCCAACGACTAACAGAATCTCCACAGACCCCGTACGTATGCTCATGTAATGTGTGTGGCTTGGTTACTACGTTGCATAAGCAGGTTGATGCTCAAGTTTTTTCAAAATGTTTCGTGCTTCGCTACAAAGCAGCGCGATGTCGCTCTGGCTATCTACGCCAGGCAGGTACATCCAAACACCGAGCTGCCTCGACCATACCTCGCCCAGCGTGTCATCCGGGTTGCCACAAACGGCAATCAGCGGTCCGTCGCGGGCAGCAAGCTGTTCAACAAGCTTGCGCAAAACGCGCTCTTGCGGCGGCGGTACAGACTGTATGTCCACTAGCGCGAGCTCTATACGCTGACGAACAGCCTGGCGAATCGCGTCATCAGCCGTATTGCATACAATGGTTGCCCACTGCTCCTCGTGCGCAGCACGTACCCATAGTTGGGCGCGGCGCGGCGACGTGGAAACCACAAGGCATAAATGCACTGTGGCCGGAGCGCGGCACAAACCCGTCACGCGGGCATCCGGAGACACCAGGGTCGCCGGACTACTCAGTTGCAAATCACTCATGTAATTGGCCCATTACAAGTTGCTCCCGCCATGCGCCATCACACCCTGCCCATGCTCGCGCATTGCCGATACATGTCGGCAATACTCGACGAAAACGAACACCCCGATTAATCCCGCGCTTACCAAGCCATCTTGCGACGGCGACGCCGATGAATCCCATTGAACGATTGTGGGGCCTTGCCCCGACGACGACCCATAGGAAGCGAACGACGCTTAGAGCTGTCGAGTCGCTCAGCAGACCGGAAGTTCTCTGCGCCGTAGTCCATCTCCGAAGCATCGTATTGCTGTTTGTGGCTCATCTGCATACCTTTCAGTAACTGAGGCCTACTCCTTAACTCAGAGGAATGTCGCCACACTCCTCGTGCGCACTTTGGTCGCCCGTTGCGACGTGCGCTTTTACACGGCGTTGCCTAAAGCGAGCCGTGTGCCATAGTGAACGCAGATTTTCAAGCTGCTTCGTAAGTGCAAGCAGCGTTTAAGCTTCGGAAAACTAAAATCGTTTTAAGGCACTCAAGAAGCCAATGAGATGCTTCACCGAATCAGGGAGAATCCATCGCCTTCAGTTCCGTAAGTGGTTGATACTAAAAGGCTTACGGAAAAATTCACGACATTGGTGAAAGCTCACAAGAACTAGGAGCTAAATCAGAGATTGCGGAAGCACTCTCGTGGGCGGGTGGCCGGAATCACAAATTTACCCAGCCGAAACAAACCGCACGCATAGAAGGCGGCTTCAGCGCAGTGCAAGGCAGATAACCGCTTGTCGGGCTTCACACAAATAGGGAGAGCGAATCGGGAGAACAAGCCAGCAGGCCGTTAAGACTGAAGCAGTTGTGCCGCTTCCACCGCGAAGTAGGTCAAAATTCCGTCGGCACCGGCACGCTTGAATGCGAGAAGACTTTCGAGAACACATTTATCTCGATCCAGCCAGCCATTGTTGGCCGCCGCGAGAATCATCGAAAACTCCCCGCTGACTTGATACGCAAACGTCGGCATTCCAAATGTGTGCTTTACTCGTTGCACAATGTCGAGATACGGCATGCCCGGCTTGACCATCACCATGTCGGCTCCTTCCGCGATATCAAGAGCCACTTCGCGTAACGCCTCGTCACCATTCGAGGGAGACATCTGGTAAGTTCGTTTGTCGCCGGTGCCAAGATTTTTGGCGGACCCCACCGCGTCGCGAAACGGCCCATAAAATGCCGAGGCATATTTTGCGGCGTACGCCAAGATACTTACTTTTTCAAAACCCGCTTTATCGAGCGCGCCGCGAACGCGGCCCACCCTTCCGTCCATCATGTCCGAGGGGGCAATAACATCGCAGCCTGCCTCGGCTTGGACAATTGCCTGCTGGCATAGAATGTCGATCGTTTCGTCGTTTACCACATATCCCTCCCGAACCAGCCCATCTTGTCCATGGCTGGTAAACGGGTCGAGCGCCACATCGCAAATGACCCCTAACGCATCGCCGTGGGCTTCTTTGATTGCCCTCACGGCCCGGCAGATCAGGTTGTTTGGATTGACGGCTTCCTCTGCTTCCGCCGTTTTTTTAACCGAGTCAACCACCGGGAATACAGCAATCGCCGGTATGCCTAATTCGATCGCTTGGCCAGCCGCTTCTACAAGAAGTTCAATAGATAGCCGCTCGACGCCGGGCATCGAAGCAACAGGTTGCCGCGAGGCTTGGCTTTCATGCACGAAAAGCGGCCAAATCAAGTCATTCACAGAAAGCGTGGCTTCTGCCACAAGTCGTCGAGACCACTCATGGCGTCGCAACCGCCGCAAGCGCGTGGAAGGATAATGGCCCCAAGGCCCAGACGACGTAAATTGATCTGGCACTAGGACTGCTCCGAAAAATGAAACGGATCGCACGCCGAATGAAAGCTTTTATCGTTACACCTTCATTATCTGTATCGATGAAATTAAAATCTATGGGCACGATCTGTGTTTCGGTAACGAGCTGGCGTGCCCGGCGCGTTGCACTCGATTGCATCGATTCGATTGGTAGCATTCCTTTAACACTATGCCCTTAGCCAAACCAACCATCTCTGTCGGTCCGTTTGAGTTTACGTCGGTAGGGGTGCGCATCACTGGAAAACCCCAAATAGACGATTGGCGCGGACCCTTGCAGTTTGCTCTCTGGTGCCAACGTGCGGGACCGTGGTGGATTGGAGATTTACTGAACTCCGGCGAGGACTATTTTGGGGAAACATTTTCCCAAATGTGCGAAGGAACTCTCTCTACCGAGATGATCAATCGATACGCATCCGTTGCTCGACGAGTTCCTATCGAGAACCGCGTGGCAAGCCTTTCGTGGTCGGCTCATGCTGCCGTGGCTCGCCTGCCGCACCCTCTTCAAAAAAATTTGCTTCGCGAAGCAGAAAAGCATGGTTGGACGAGCGACGACCTGCGTATTAAAGCACGCGAATCAATCCAAAATGAATCTCCCTAACGCTTAAGGGATATCAAAATAACTTCGGCAGATAGGATTTACCACAGAGACACGGAGGCCACGGAGATGTTAAGGAGTTTAATGAACCACCAAGGCACAAAGACACGAAGTTTTTAAATAGTTCACGGTATCTAGTCGCTCACCACGACAAGATGCCGAGTGCGACAATGGATCAAACTCTTTGTGACTTCGTGTCTTAGTGGTTCAAAATCACTCTTCCGAATCTCCGTGCCCTCCGCGTCTCTGTGGTTATTCTGAAAAATCGGGAAGTTGTTATTGAGGCGTTCCTAAGCGTAGGCAAACAATATGGACCGGGGAAAAAGGCGGATTAAAGAAGCTCGCCACCCGAGTTCTCTTCACGAGCTTCTTCTTCACGAATCTGCGAAAGAAGTCGTGTCATCGTGTTGGGGTGTACTCCCAACAACTTTGCCGCGCGACCCTTGTGCCCGCGGGTGGCACGCATAGCCTGCTGCACGGCCGTGCGACGCAGGCGTCCCAGGTCGATGAACGGCAAAACGGCATCGCCTCGAGCTGGCGTATTCAAGCCTTCTGGCAACTGGGGCTCGCAATCGAGCACATAAGCCTGCTCGATAATGTTCCCTAGTTGCCGAATATTGCCAGGCCAACGGTATTCGCAGAATTGCCGAAGCGTTTCCCCATCGGGTTTCCACAACGGCCGTTGGTAGCGCGCTGCGAACTTGCGAGAGAAGAACTCTACGAAATGAGGTATGTCATCGATCCGATTGCGGAGTGGAGGGACATTGAACTCGACCATATTGAGTCGATAGTACAAGTCCTCACGGAAACGTCCTTCCGCCACTTCACGTTCGAGGTCACGATTCGTAGCAGCTACAACCTGCACATTCACCACTGTCGGCATCGAGGAGCCGACAGGCGTTACTTCGTGTTGCTGCAGCACTCGAAGCAACTTGGGTTGCAGCTCGAGGGGCATCTCGCCCACTTCATCTAGGAACACTACGCCACCCTCGGCGGCACGGAACACACCGAGACTGCGCCCGGCAGCACCGGTAAACGCGCCTTTCTCGTGGCCAAACAACTGGCTTTCAGCCAGTGTGGTCGTGAGCGCAGCGCAGTTTACAGGAATGAAGGGGCGGTCTCTTCGTGGGCCAAGGCGATGTAGTAAACGTGCCCATAGTTCCTTGCCAGTGCCCGTTTCGCCACTGACTAAAACAGTACACTCTACATCGGCAGCGCGTTCCACATGGCGCGCAATGCGATTGATCTTGGGGTTAGATCCCAGAACCCAGCTCTCCGGATCTTCGGGAGCCAGCTTCAAGAATGAATCGATCGAAGGAGCTGGTGTTGCTTGAGCCATTTCTTCTCTGGTAGGACACATCGACGAGCCTCATCGCCGAATCGTTCGCTCATTGGTACTCCCCCGCGACGAGTTCAAGCTCTCTCGACGGGTGCAGAATGATTATGCAATGGGAGTCCAAAGCACGGTTCGTCTCACTAGCGTCGCATTCAAATAGGGGTGTTAGCCGACACGATCGCCCTTCCAAGCTGCATACAGCCTCCCGGACCGGGCATGTTCCTTAACTCTCATTGTAACTACCGCCAGAAATACCTCAACGAATCAGGTCGCGAAAGCAGGTAAATTCAGGGGTTGTGTGCCAGCTGCAGGGTTTAAGCTGGCTGTGTTAGCATTGCCGATAGTCGGAGTGCATCGCAAGTCATTACTATAAAACAACTTGTGGAAATTTTGTGATCTGGAAGACAGGCCGGTCAGGGCAAAAATATTCCCCGGTATCGGCCCTTTTACCGCCTAATATGGGGGTATTCTGCTGGCTCGATTTGGCCAAAAGCCATTTTTACTGGCTTTCCTTGCCTCGCAGAATTCTCAGGTCCACAACGACTGGTTTGTGATCTGAGCCATCCCCTTCTCCTTCGCGAATATCGAGGCATTCCACGTCGGGAGAGAGAAAAACCTGGTCGATGCGGATCGGAGGTAGGTAACGCGTTCCATTCGGCCAGGTTACTGCATAGCCTCGTCCCCGATCTTCATGGGCTGAGCGTAAGCCGCCTTTTTCAAGCTGCTTGTATACCAACGAGTGTTGAGTGGCATTAAAGTCGCCAATGACAACAAGCGGGTGGCTCTGGTTTAGCAGCCAAGGCACGACTTTCTGCCAAAATCCGAAATAATCGTAATCGGGCAGTTGGGGCCGCGGGGCGTGCAAACCAACTAAACAAAGTGTCGCTCCATCGACATCGAGATCAATTTGTTGAATCACTCTTTGTGACTCAAGCAAACGTGTTTTGCCGGTGATTGGCAATCTGGAATAAATTCGGACATCGCCCATCCAGGAAGGGGTTGGTTCAGTTATCTCCATGTATTTGGTCATGGAAGCGTGTTGTTGAAACTGTTCGCGTAGATGCCGATTAGACTCCGCGAATATCACGATATCCGGATTGGCGATCTCGATTTCGCGCCATAACGGACCAAAGTCGCGTTTGCTCGCCTTCACATTCGCAAAAAAAATCCGGATGACGCGCGAGCTTTTATCGTCCTTTAGAGTGGCGTGCTGAACTCGTTCGCCAGGCAGAAAGTCTGGCATCACCCAAGTTAGATGGAATCCGATGACGACAAGAGACGTCGTCATAAGAATCCAGCGTCGTCCCACGATTGCCCAAACGGCGCAAGCGTAGGCTGGCAGGTAGAAATACGGTGTGAATGCGTTGATCCACGTTAGCAACTGGGTGCCATCGTGAAAAAAAATGCGCAGCAAAGCCGCTGATAGTAATCCTAAGCAGCAGATCCATGCAGCGGTGTGTACGACCCACCATATCCAATGATGAGACGAGACGTGATCGTTTCGTAAAGCTGCGATTTTATTAGTCAGCATCGCTGCCGTGGCATCTGGGGAGCAAGTGGATCGATTCGGGTCACGGGAATTGCCTTCCTCGATCCGCATAAAAAACTCACACAGTCAAAGAATTTATTGCTGATTGCATTGAAACTGAGCGGGATATCGGGCTGTCGGCCAATCTGTCTTGCCGATAGCTGACAGCCAAACTGACGCGTTCATTCGCAATGCATGATTCAATAGTGCAACACGGAAGATCGCTTCTATTGGGAAGCATAACGCGCTAAGCCTGCCGCGCGTACACCTTTCAATAAGTGTTCGCGTCGACACGACAAAGCTGTGGCATGGCCTTAAACAAGTAGCTGGGCAAGAACTATCTTACGCAGCCACGCTTGCCGCGGGTCGGTCGGCAAGTGCCACAATCGAGAGTTTGTGATAATTAGCGTATTCGCGGAATTCGGTGTCATCCAGAAGAATCGTGCGACCACTTTCGATTGCGAGTGTCGATGCGCCCGCGGCCACCATCGTGCGTAACGTGCGGACACCCACCGTTGGCACATCGAACCGCATATCCTGTTGTGGTTTGGCGACTTTCACCACCGTGAAACCACCCTTTTTGCACAAATCACCAGCTCGCAAAATGCAGGCGTCTGTTCCCTCGATCGCTTCCACGGCCACGATCGCACGTTCTTTGACGCAAACACTTTGACCGATATCGAGGCGGCCCATTTGTTTGGCCACATCCCAGCCAAAATCGATGTCGGCCTGTTGGGCTAAGGTAGGAGCACGCCCTGCTATTTGCCCCGCTTTAACTAGAAGTTCCGGCGCGAAATCCGTAGCGGGGTGGAATGTGATCCCTTCCGCCGCGAACGCGTCGGTAAGTACACCCAGCAAAGTGTCGTCTTTGTTGTCGCGTTGGCGTGTAATGAGGTGGCGATAAAACGTTTTGATGAATTTCCAATCCGGGAGGTGGCGACGCCATAAGCCGGGTTGGTAAAGCAGCGCTTTATGAAACTTGCCGGCCATGGTGGCCTGCGTCACGTGGCAGCGATGAAAGAATTTGATCGCTCCGCCCAGCTTTCCCCAACCGATCCAGTGGAAGTCATCGCAAATTTTTTGCAACTCGGGATCTGCCAGATCGACCACCCCCACGCAACTCACATGATAATTCTGTTTGCGCAGCGCCTCCGCAACGAGGAGCGGATACCGCCCCCAGGCAGCTAATAATCCGATTCGGGGACGTTCGCTCATGCCGCTTGTTCCGATTCACCACAAGGAGGACTTGCGTCAATTGCTTTTTGAAGCGCAGCCAATTCACGTCGAAACGCTTTGAATTCTTGTCGCATTTCGGGCAGCTTGGCCAGTGCGGCAAGCTTAAGCTTCTGCTCACGTTCAGGCGTTGCCGGGATGCCTAACATCGAGACACCATCGGGCACATCGTTCGTAATGCCGGCCATCGCGCCAAGGCGTGCCCCGTGACCAATATGCACGTGGTCGCGTAGGCCAGCCTGACCACCTATCACCACGTAGTCGCCTGTCGTGGTGCTACCAGCGATACCAACCTGAGCGCAAATAATGTTGTGTCGTCCGATATGGCAGTTGTGTGCAACCTGCACGAGGTTGTCGATCTTCGTGCCGTCGCCAACGGTCGTGGCACCATAGGTGCCGCGATCGATCGTCGTGCCGGGGCCAATTTCCACATCGTTGCCGATCCGCACGTAGCCTAGTTGTGCCGACTGCACGTGCCGTCCACCGACAAACGTATAACCAAATCCGTTCGCTCCGATCACGACACCACCATGCAGGATCGAACGGTCGCCCACGATCGTGTTCTCGTAAAGCACTACTCCAGGGCCGACCGTGACATCGCTCCCAATGATGCAGCCCGGCATGATATGCGCACCCGGAAGAATCGTGGTCCCATTCCCGATTTGGCAATCATCGCCAATCGTGGCTCCCGGATGGATGTTCACTCCGTTGCCCCAACGAGCCGAGGGGCTGACAATCGCTCGCGGGTGAATGCCGACAGCAATTCTCGCACGCGATGGACGAAAGTAAGTGATTACCGCTGCGAACGCGGCATGCACATCTGGCACAAAGATTGTAGGCAAAGAGTGATTGCATTCATCGGCAATTCGCGCTGGAGCTATCACGGCCGCAGCTTGTGTATCAGTGAGTTTTTTGAGCCGCTCTGCCTGATCGACGAATGTGATTTCTCCCGCACTTACTTCGTTGAGAACCGAAGCAGAACAGATGGACGTCATCGGATCGCCCACAAGTTTTCCAGATACGAGTTCCGCCAATTGCCCTAATGTCGTCAATCGCCTGCTCATTGCGGTTGCTTCCTTGCTCAAATCAAAAACTAGTGCTCGGCGGGGTGCGAATAGTATCTAGCCTGCCGTTTCGCGGCAAGATCGACAAAAAATGCTAGCTACTGCAAAAGCTACGTAATGCACGAATTTTCGCGTATTTCGCAAGAATTGCGACTAGTTGCTGGCTGCTTCGAGTAGCCACACTCCGCCTTAGGTTCTTCAACTCTTCACCATATCGGCTTACACTTGGCTAAGTCTGCGAAATTCGGAAATTGAATTTGGAGAATAAGCATGCACGACCTCTCCCTGCTTCACGAATCTGCGCGGCGTGAAGGCGCGGTGAACCGCCGCCTCTTTCTCGCCTATGCCGCCAGCCTTTCCTCACTTCCCTTGTTAGGCCATCGAGCAATTGCAGCCGATCGTAGAGTGAACTTCTCAACCAACCCCTTTAGCTTAGGCATCGCCTCTGGCGACCCAACATCGAAAGGAATTGTGTTGTGGACACGGCTTGCACCCAACCCTCTCGAGCCGGCGGGTGGCATGAAGCCTGAGGCAGTTAAGGTTCACTGGGAAATCGCTAGCGACGATAGCATGCGGCGTGTCGTGCGGCGCGGCGTGGCAACGGCCACGCCCGAACTGGCCCACTCGGTCCACGTGGAGGTCGACGACCTCAAGCCGAACCGTTGGTACTGGTACCGATTTCGTGCCGGAGACGTTGATAGCCCGGTCGGTTGCACGCGAACGATGCCGGTAGAAAATTCGACTCCCGACGCCATGCGGTTCGCGTACGCATCCTGTCAACATTTCGAGTCGGGGCACTACACGGCTTACAAACACATGGCCGAGGAACCCTTGGACCTTGTGTTTCACTTAGGCGACTACATTTACGAATCCGCCGGAAAAAGCGGCCGCGTGCGCAAGCATGTCGGCAAGGAGATTACATCGTTAAACAATTATCGCGTACGTCATTCACAGTACAAAACCGATCCCTTACTACAGCGCATGCACGCAAAGTGCCCGTGGGTGGTGACATGGGACGACCATGAACTCGACAACGACTGCGCGGGCGAATTCTGCCAGGACACGGATGTGAGCCCTGCCGAATTTCTCATTCGTCGTGCAAATGCCTACCAGGCTTACTATGAAATGATGCCGCTTCGCAGCAGTTCGTTGCCGAGCGGCCCGAACATGCGAATTTACCGCCCAATTTCATTCGGCCGATTGGCGGAGTTCTTTGTGCTCGATACTCGTCAGTACCGTACCGATCAGCCTTACGATGGCGGTCAACATGCTATCGACGATGTCGTGATGTCGGAACATGCCACGATTCTTGGAAAAGATCAAAGGCGTTGGCTGCAATCATCACTTGTTAAATCGGAATCCAAGTGGAACGTGCTTGCTCAACAAGTCATGATGGCGATGGTCGACAGGAAAGTAGGCGAGAAACAAGAATACTCCATGGAAAAATGGACTGGTTATGCCCATGAGCGAATCGGACTCATGGACTTTATCGCTCGACGGCAAGTACAAAATCCGATTGTGCTCACCGGTGACATCCATTCCAACTGGGCTTGCGACCTTCGTGTTGACGACCGCAAATTCGACACACCGGTTGTCGCAACGGAGTTCGTGGGAACTTCGATATCCAGTTCTGGCGATGGTTACGATCAGCCTAAGGATATAGACCAACGGAAGGCCGAAAATGCGTGTCTGCGTTTCTTCAATGGACAACGTGGATACGTGACTTGTACTGTTACGCCTCAATTGTGGAAAACAGATTATCGTGTTGTTTCCAGCGTGACGAAACCGGATGCCCCCATCCGCACAAGGGCGAGTTTTGTCGTGGAATCGGGTCGGCCTGGTGCCATCGAAGCATAGTTGGCGGTTAGCTGGTTCGTTTCTGCATGAATTCAATGGCCTGCTCGAAGTGGGATTGGAGTCGCATGAATTGGCGGCGATCGCCACCAAGATCTGGGTGCAGGTGTTTCACTTTTTGGCGGTAAGCCGCCAGCACATCATCGACCGTGCAGGGCAGCTTGAGGCCTAGTGCGCGTAGGCATGGCGGTGTTTCTTGCAACACCCACTGGGGCAACTCGTATCGATAACCGGTGACCACCACCAGCGCGCGTCGCAGAGATCGCAAATAGGCGCGGATATCGAGAATCATGCAGACATAACCGAGCCCGGCGAGGCCGAAGGCAATGATCAGGTAAGTCAAGACCACGACCCGGTCGAGATCGTCGGGGGCATTTATTGCCAGCATGACATTCATGCGACTTATTCCTGTGTGTCTGCTTATCATACACCACGCTCAGATCGGAGCGAATCGGTGACACAAGGACGAGCGTTGCAATAATTCATGCAGCGCCGCCGATGCCGACTTGCATGCCTTCGCCGAAGTAGTACTTCCGAGCTTCGGGATGATTGAGCACTTCTCGCGGGCGGCCGTGGCATAGCACTTGGCCGCTGCGGATGACGTAGCTTCGATCGGTGATTTCGAGGGTTTCGCGAACCTGGTGGTCGGTGATGAGGATGGAAATTCCTCGGTCGCGCAGGTCGCGAATGATGGCTTGGATGCTGTCGATCGTTACGGGGTCGATCCCTGTGAACGGTTCATCGAGCAGGATGATTTGCGGGTCGGACACGAGTGCGCGGGCGATTTCAAGGCGTCGGCGCTCGCCGCCGGAGAGGGACATCGCCCTGCTCTTTCGCAAGTGAGTGATGCCGAACTGCTGCATGAGAGATTCGGCGCGTTGGTTGCGCGCCTTGCGGCTCATGCCGAGCATTTCCATCACGCCGAGCAAGTTTTTGTGGACGGAAAGTTTTCGGAAGACGCTCGATTCTTGGGCGAGGTAGCCCATGCCTCCGTCTTTGGCGCGGCGGTACATGGGCCAGTTGGTAACGTCCTGGCCGCCGAGGGTGACGGTGCCGGCGTCGGGATCGACGAGGCCGCACGTCATGCGGAAGGTCGTGGTTTTTCCGGCACCGTTGGGGCCGAGCAAACCGACGATTTCGCCGGTCTCGACCTCGAAATCGACTCCGTCGACCACGCGGCGGCGGCCGTAGTTTTTAACAAGGCCTCGTACTTTCAGCAGAGACATAACATCCTCCGTGACGAGGTGTCGGGTGTCGGGTGTCGGGTGTCAGCAGCCCCGCGGCTGACCCCGTGTACCCACGCCTGGCACCTGTATGTCATCTCACAAGTCGCATATCTTCGAAGTTGGGGAACAATGGGAATGGAATCGGTGTGCCGGGGATGCGGTTCCAGGAGTGTGGCCAGTAGACCGAGAGTGCTTTGCCGATTAGCAGTCGGCGCTCGAGGTGTTGGCCAGAACCCACGGGATTGCCTCTCCAGAGTCGTGCATCCGAACTTTCGGCGCTGTTGTCGCCCATCACGAAGAACTGATCTTCATGTAGCGGGAATTCTACTTGGCGGCGGTGGTCGAATAGGTCCCACAGTTCAGGGTTATAGGGTAGTTCCGCAAGCCGAGACCGATCGATACTTGGGAAGTCCGTGATAAACGAGCTTCGGGGGCGCTCGTAGGTTTCCTGGTCGGCGATGTAGTAAATATCACGCCACACTTGGAGCCGTGTGATGGAGAGGTTGGCGTCTTTTGCGCCGATGCGAACGGGTGCGAAGTCGCCGGGGTCGCTATCGCTTGTTTGCGGACGGATATTGAGTCGGTTTCCAAACACTTTTTCGGCGTCATAACCTGTGTCGGAATCGAAATCAACGAGCGTACCATCGACCCAGAGCAGGAGTTGGTCGTCGACGTTGGCGAATCCCAAATGATAATTGCCGGGTTTCGAGACGATGGTTTTTGCTTTAGGGGCGTAGCCGTCGTCACCGGGGGCGGAAAGCGTGGCTTCGCCGTTGGCCAAGTCGATCGTACAGCGGAATTTTTTTCCTGCTTCCACGAGCTCGAGCATGAGCTGGCCAGTGGGGGAATCCACTTTTACATCGGCCTCGACCATGAGGTCGCCGACCCAATGTACGCCAAGTAGATCGGAGTAAACTTCCAAGCGATGGCTGTGCGGCGCGCCCGTGATGCGGGCGTTATAAGGGTTGGCATCGGTGATGAGTCGCGGCCTGGCTTCGGGCATGTGAGCCTCTTTGCCATAAGCACCGAGAGCCGTTTGCCAGGCTTCGTAAGTGGGAGTGAAGTGATTGTAGTGCAGCCACCCTTCGCCGCCATTTTCGGTTTGTGCATTGAAGATTTGGCGGACGGTTGGACCGTCGAAACTACTCTCAATCATCCATCCGCCATCTCTACCTTTTTGACCTTGCCAACGCCTCGGCCAACCGGCCAGGGCCAACTCGACCGGGTCGTTGTTCGTGTCGTGAACTGCCTGACGCATCGCCAACACTTTTTCCGGAGGTTTCCGTTCAATGCGGAAGTCGTTCGCAGACTTTGCATCGCCATCGCGCACGAACAGGTCGCCTTGGAAAATGCGGAGCGTTTCGCCGGGCAGACCGACGAGTCGTTTGATGTAGTTGATTTTCGCATCTTCGGGAAATTTGAAAACGACCACATCCCAGCGCTGAGGATCGGAAAACGTGTAGAGATATTTGTTGACGAGGATTCGATCGCCGTTGTAGGAGGGTTGCGGATCGTAGTTTTCAGGGACGCCTTCGACGACGCCGGGCGGAATACGGTCTTTAGGCACCATCGGCATCACGTACTGGCACATGGGGCACATGCCGGCGATGCAGAGGGCCGGCATCTGGTTCGGATCGTCTGGCGCTTCTTCGCTGGCGCTCACTTGGTATCGATGACCACACTTGGGGCAGTCGACATCTTTGTGGCGACCCATGAGGGTGGGAGCCATCGAGCCGGTGGGAATGACGAAGGCCTCGGCCTCGAAAGTGCGGAACAGGAATGCTAGCACGAAGGCAATGACGATCGATTCGACTGTTTCGCGGAAGGCATGGGATTTTTGAGCAGGCTGAACCGGAGTCGCGGCGGCCGATTTGGCGGGGCTGGGCGGCTTGGGGACGTCGAAAGGTTTGCCTGATTTCTTGGATTTTGCCATGGTTTTGGAGCGGTTTTGCAGCTCGGACGAAGCGCTGCGGGGAGCGCGCAGGTTGCCCAAGGTTATTCGTTAAGAGGGGGAAAATATAGGCCAACTAGTTGGATGGGGGTAAGAGGACAGTAAATGCCCCTGGGTTGTTCTACGGTTGCTATCGCGTGGGGGTCGGGGGGAGTGGTTGAAGTCGACGTAAGTTCCATCTTTTTTGTGGCTCGTGGGTGAAAGTCTCATATTGGGAGAGGCTGAAATTTCCGGAAGGGGACAAAGAGGACAAGTTTTTTGTATGCCTCTATGCGAAGGGGCGTTCTCGTATTTGCGCAAGGTGATTTAGCGGTTGTGAGGGCACAACCTTGCTCGTGAATTTTGGCTTGGTGTTTTGTGTACGCGCGTACACATTCAACAGGTTAGCAAAGTGCGTGGCCGTTTTCTAGTTGGTTTTTAACCACTGAGGATGAAGCAGGGAGCGTGAAGCAGGGAGCGTGAAGCAGGGAGAAGAGAATGCAGGAGTTATTGCACCGCGAAGGCGCGAAGAATTGTTGCGATAGTTTTTTGGAACGCTGATCTACGCTAATCATCGCTGATGTCAATCGAAATTCGGAGATTTATATTTGGGACGCTG
>CAZTWS010000095.1:0-19128 GCA_964618225.1 uncultured Planctomycetaceae bacterium | reverse complement strand
AGCAAAATGGGACTGTCTCCCTCTCTCAGACGGTTTTGTTAGAGTTCCTTAATAAGTCGCACAGAAAAGTGATGAAGTAGACCAAACTCGATCGAGGTGAGGGAGTGCGACGCCTGCGGTTTCCAAGCATGCCCTCATGCGGATTTCATGCAACTGTAGCGTAGGGGTGGCACGTTACGCCATTAACGCTTTTTCAATTCAAAGAGTCCACAGATGGCGCAGATGATCGCAGATTTTGCAATTCCGTGAAAACAACAAAGAACCTGAAACCGCTGCCAATTAGCCGATCTATCTGCGACCATCTGCGTCATCTGCGGACAAAAAATGGTTAACGGCGTTGGGTAGCCCCGACGGGAGCGGTTGCGGCGACCCGTGTGGTTGTGGCGATGGGTGCGGGCAATGCTGCCCTACGTGGGACATTACTTGGGCGGGCGGCTTGCGAATTGCCGATGTGGATTGGCGTCGTAGTTATGCCGTGTTCGGGGGCACGAACAATTTTGTATCGGCATCGCGGAGTTTGAGCGCGCGCCGCTCGTCGAAGGCGCGCAGTGCAACTGGGGCGATGCTTCAGCTATTCGCAATTAGTGCGTTGCTAGGAAGCGTTCGCGGCGCGAACGTCGTTGGGCGCGGAGGCGAGCGCGTCGCTTGATTTCGCTCGGCTTCTCATAGAATTCGCGAACCCGCATTTCCTTTTTGATTCCGCTACGCTCTACAAGTTTGCGGAAGCGGCGGACGGCCTCTTGGGCCGATTCCTTGTCTCGTAACGTCAGCTTTACCACACGTGCTCCTGAGCTAAAAAACTGGTCTGATTGATCGACTCGACGAAGTCTTCCCAAAGCAGATCGGCGGCGTTGCTAGCAGATCTTATCGGGAATCCGATATTTTAGGGAGCGGCGGGGGGATTGTCCACAGTGGCTGATTTTTTTGGGGGGTAGTGGGTCACTTTGCCAAAAAAGTGTAGGCCCCTCGCTCCGCGAGCGGAGATTCATCTTGCGGAACGAGATGACTACTGGTCTGTCAGTCTTGAATTGATGGGTGGCATGCCTTCGCCTTCTGGGCGTAGGCATGCTTACCCGCTACCGCGTGAAAGCATGCCACCCATCAAATGACCATGGACAGACCACTACATTGCTGGGGTTTATTTTGTGGCAAATAGGTCGGGCATTGGCGGGATAGGTAAAGTTTGCCGGTTTTTGGTGGGTAGGAGGCATTCGGATTTTTCTGTAGCACGGCACAACCGTCGGCGGTGGAAAATCTTGCCGTAGCCGAGCGTTCGTCTTGATCGGACCCCGGCAGTTCACTGTGGACGGAAGCGGCGGGTGGTCGATGAATCTGCGGGCCACAGACAGGCCCCTGTCGACCGCGGGTCGGCAGCCCCCACGCTTCCCTGCCAGGCACCCCATGCCCACCCCGACGCCAAATTCACGCGAGTTGGTTGATCGCCTTGATGCTCGTCATGAGGAGCTGATTCAAAAGCTCGATGAGCTCAACGCCCGTATCGAAATGACGCTGGCGGAGTACACGCGCTCGCGTGACAGCCGCGATTATCGGGAGGAGACTCGGCACGCGGCGTAGGGATAATTCTTTAGTGCTAAGCCACAAGTAGCTTTAGCGGATACAGAGGGACGATTCTAGCTCGAGTGAGTTGTTATTGATGATTGCATTGAAACTGAGCGGGACATCGGGCTGTCGGCCAATCTGTCTTGCCGATAGCCGATAGCCGACAGCAAAACTGGCGCGTTCATGCTCAATGCATGATTCAATAATTCTCGGGGGCGGAGACGCCCCGGCTCGCTTTTTCGCGGTGGTGCTATTTCTTGCGGCCCAGGCGGCCAGAGTTGGTGATTGCGCGATGCAAGCGCCAGCCGAGAAACATGCTGAGCAGCATGCCAAGGGTACCCGGCACCGACACGCCGAACAGAGGCCACACGGTTTGGCTGATGAGCAGCGACGAACCGAGAAACAGCGCGCTGGTCATCATGCCGAGCACGAGCCGGTTGACCGAGGGCTCGAGGCCGCGATGATCGAGGTGGACATCGAACTTGCCGCTTTCGACTTGTTGCAGAATATCGCGCAAGCGGCGCGGAAGCACTTCGGCCAGTAGTTCGACCTCGGAATAAATGCGTCGCATCTTGCGCATTTGCCGCGCGGGGGAAAGTCGCTGGCGCAGCATTTTCTTTTGGTAGGGCTGGATCAACTCCATGAGGCTGAAGGAGGGTTCCATCATGCGTACCGTGCCTTCGAGCATCACCAGCACTTTGATGAGCATGGCGAGCGTGGACGGCAATGCAATGCGGTATCGCTGGACGATCTCGATCATCTCGGTGAGCGCGCCGGCCAGGTCGAACGATTCGATCGGCTGATTGGCGTAGTGGACCACGAATTCGGAGAGATCCACACTGAGGGCCGGCTCGTCGAGGCCTGAAGGAGTGGCACCGAGGCGCATGACGAGCGAGGTGAGTTGTTGCGAATCTTGGTTGACGATCGCGGAGAGCATGTCTTCGATGTCTTCGCGGAGTTGTTCGTCGAGCCGACCGACCATGCCGAAATCGAGCAGGCCGATCGAGTTTTCTGGCAGCACGATGAGATTGCCAGGGTGGGGATCGGCATGATAGAAGCCGTCGTGGAAGATCATTTGCAGATAGGCATCGGCACCGTACTGGGTGACTTGCCGAATGTCGTTACCGGGAATTTTCCGAGCGGCAGGATCGGAGAGCTTCGCGCCGTCGAGCCATTCCATGGTGAGGATGCGCGAGGTGGAAAGCGCGGGATAGCACTGTGGAATCCGAACGTGCGGGTTGTCTGCAAAATTGCGTTGGAACTGTTCCAAGTTACGGGCTTCGCGGGCGAAGTCGAGTTCCCGGCGAACTACGCGACGAAACTCGGCAACGGTAGCTTGGGGGCGATAGGGTTGTAACTCGGGCAGTTTTTCGGCGAGTTGTGCAAGGCCGGCCAGAATGTCGAGATCGACTTCCATGCGGCGGCGGATTCCCGAGTGTTGCACTTTCACGACCACATGCTCGCCCGTGTGCAGACGAGCACGGTGGGCTTGGCCGATAGAGGCGGAGGCGAGTGGCGTGGAGTCGAAATCTTGAAACAGCGTTTCGAGCGGGCGTTCGAGTTCGGCTTCGATTGTTTGACGCACTGCCGTTGGTTCGTCGCACGCGACATTAGTTTGTAACTTCTGCAGTTCTTGTGCGAGCGGCATGCCGACCTGGTCGGGACGCGTACTTAGGATTTGGCCAAGCTTGATAAACGTGGGGCCGAGTTCTTCGAGCGCGAGCCTGATGCGTGTTTCGCGGCTGAGATGTGCGAGCGCTTCGCCATCGCGTGCTTTGAGAAAACCTTTGACCATCGCCAAATCGAACCGGCTGACCCAATCAGCAAGTCCGTATTTGCTGAGGATCGTGAGGATTTCTCCCCAGCGATTGACGTTGCGGTAAACGTTTGGAATGGTGGTGATTTTCATGGTGAAGTGGGCGATGATTGCCTGCTTCGATTGTCGGCTCGATAGCGGGGGAACGCAATCAGGCCGGAGGAATTAGTCGCCCGGAGTCGATTTGCATGCGTTGTTGCAAGGCATCGGCCAATGACTGGCTATGGGTGACAACGATGAGAATGGCGTTGTGTTCCGCCTGAAGTTCGAGCAACAGCCGAGTGACCGATTCGGCCGTAATGCGGTCGAGATTTCCGGTTGGTTCGTCGGCAAGGAGCAGCGTTGGGTGGCAGACCAGTGCGCGGGCGATGGCCACCCGTTGCCGCTCGCCGCCCGAGAGTTCGGCGGGGCGGTGCGTAAGCCGCTCGGCGAGACCGACACGAGCGAGCAACTCGATGGCCGTTTGTTGATTGGTCTGTGTCACGCTGCCCTCGGCCAGGAAAGGCACCAGCACGTTTTCGAGCACGGTACACTGCGGGAGCAAGTGGTGGTCTTGGAACACGAAGCCGATATGGCGGTGACGAAACGCGGCGAGCGATTTTTCGTTAAGCGAAAACGGGTCGGTATCGACCAATCGCACGGTGCCGCGTGTGGGTGGTTCTAGCGTGCCGAGGATGGAAAGCAGTGTGCTTTTGCCCGAACCGCTGGGACCGACGATGGCAAGGTTCTCGCCACGCTGCATCGAAAAGGAAATACCGCCGAGTACCTGAAGCGGTTCGGCGGGAGTGGGGTATTCCTTGACGACGTTAATAACTTCGAGTTCCCCGCCGGAATTGCTTGTCATAACGTTCGTGTTGACCGACCGGCTGCGCTTTGGTTGCTACGATCGACAAATGCTTTAGTCGACCAACTCGTGGAGCTTGTCGGCGAGCGGCTGGGGGATGGGGATCGAGATCGGCGCTTCGCCGTGCGGCACTCGGCAGCATACGCTGGTCATTTCGCCGATAGCCACTTCACGGCCTTGTTGCCAGAACTGAAATTTGTACGTGATGCTTTTCGTGCCCACGCGCGATATGGTCACGTCGATATCGAGAATATCTTCGCAACGGGCGGGCGAGCGGAAGTTGCACGAGGCGGCCACGCGCGGGAAGCTCACCACGTCGCCATCGAGTTCGGTGTAAACGCTGAAGCCGAGATGACGGAGCAGATGATGTTCGGCGGCTTCCATGTAACGGAAGAATGCCGAGAAGTGCATAATGCCGGCCATATCGGTGTCGGAGAATTCGACCATCCGAGAGGTGCGAAAAGGCAGAGGCATAGCTGTCGGCTCGTGACTGTCGGCTGTCGATCAAACCAATGAAACTGACAGCCAACAGCCGATAGCCGACAGCTTGCGATATCAGTCGCCCACGTAGGGCAGCAACGCCATGAAACGGGCGCGCTTGATGGCACGCGCGACGGCGTGCTGGCTGGCGGCATGGCAGCCGGTTTTGCGGCGGCTCACAATGCGGCCATGACGATTGGTGAGCTTCGTCAGCAAGTCGAGGTCTTTGTAATCGACATACATCGGGCGCGGGGCGCGGCCGTCGATGTAAATGGGGTCGCGCTTATTCGGCTTCTTGGCGACCTTGTTTCGCTTGTTGCGATCGTTATTGAACGGAGGCATGGGCGTTTCCTGAACAAATATCCGTTATTGGTTGAAGCCCTGCATTGTAACGAAGTGGGTGAATAGTGCCAAGGGTGCAGGAATGTTCGTGGTCCGTAGTCCGTTGTCCGTCGTTTTTAGGAAAACCCGGGGATTAGTGAGTCAGCGTTCGGCTGGCACCTCGCGGCTAAACGGTGGAGGAGAAGAACAGGAAACCCATTGATCATGCCCTGGCCCCTGCCCCCCGGCCCTCGATCCCCGGCCCCTGGCCCCCGCTCCCCAACCCCCGATACATTTTTAGCGTTTTTTCGGCCATGTGGTCGGCTTGATAGCGGTTGCGGATGACCTCGGCGGCGGCGTTGCCGTGGGCTTCGGCGCGGTGGGGGGAGATCAGCAGCTCGGCCAGTTGGTCGGCTAAGTGGCTTGTATCCAGCGGGCGATGGAGAAGACCGCCGCCCGTGTCGGCGACCATTTCAGGAAAACTGCCGTGCTCGGGCAACACGACCGGCACGGCGTTGGCCATGGCTTCGAGTGCGGGCAGGCCTTTCGATTCGCGGTAAACCGTGGGCGTGCTGAAAATGTCGAGCGATTGCAGGAACGCAATTTTTTCAGCGCGGTTAAGCTCTCCCACGTATTCGAATCGGCCGGCCAATTTGCCCACGGCAACGCGTTTTTCAATCGAGGCCAAGTATGGTTTGTCGGATTCGCCCAGATACCCGGCCGCTCGAACGACGAACGGCGGAATGCCTTTGCGCGAAGCCAGTTGTTCGCAGGCTTCCACGAGCAAGTGAAGACCTTTGTCCTCGCAGATGCGCGCCAGGTAGCCGATGACGCGAGGTTCATCGTGGGACTTTCCAACTCGCCGTCCGTGGCCTTCGAGGTTGAGGCCGTGGGGAATAATGTGAATGCGCGACCGATCGACTGCGAGGTAATCGGCCATGAAGTTGGCGTAGTAATTGTTGAGGGCGACGAACGCATCGACCTCGGCGGCACGCTCGCGAAGAATTTGCCGAGCCTGGTCGTAGTGTGGCTGCGGGAGCTTTTCGAGAAAGATATCTTCGCCCGAGAGTTGGCAGACGACGGGCGGCCCGCTGCGGTCGCGAATCATGCGGGTCATGCCGATTTGCATTGAATTAGAGAGATGCACGACGCTTGGCCGAACGTCATGCACGAGCCAGTGGACCAACTTTTCCAACTCTTTGCGCTGATTTCCCAATTCACCGCGAAGCATCGAAACAGTGAGCGCGCCAAGTTGCGTGGGATCGACACTGCTCGCGCGGCGCGAAAGGCTTCGAAGCAGGCCTGGGTGATCGAGAAACCGATCGAGCCACCATGGAGTGTGACGAAACACCGACGACACTTGTTGCAAATAGACGTTGATGCCGCCGAAAAACACGCGGGGAATGCTGACGTCTGCTTCGTCGGTGCGCGGGGGCGTGTAGGTGGGAATAAGGAGGACATCGACGCCACGTTTGAGCAACGCGGCCGCCAAGGTGTTATCGTGAAGGCAACTTCCGCAGTACATGCCTGCAGCGCCGGCGGTAATGTAGGCAATGCGCATGAAACTTACACAGGAACGCTGAGGGCACAGGGGCTTTTGAGAACTAGAAGTTAGCTGTTGACGTGGTGATTGGCTATCAACCGGCGTGATCCAACGAGTTATTTTTTGACAATCTTTACAAAACCGAAAGGATGGTTTTAGCGATTCGGGCTGCTGCTGATCCTGTCAAAATATAAATCATTGCGATCCCTGCGCTCCTAGGCGAGGCCAATTAGGAACTCGAACAAAACCGGCGGGGACTGTCCCGATTTTGCGGAGTCTTCGCAGCAAAATGGGACTGTCTCCCTCTCTCAGACGGTTTTGTTAGAGTTCCTTATTACGCGAGCACAGCAAAGGCGCTCAAACGCACTCTTAGAAACACCGATACGAAAACTTCCGCTGCCACGGTCGGCGTGCGACTTTTCCGTTGGAGCGGCGTGAAGGCTGGCTCTGCCGTAATCGCGACCGATAACTTCGGCCGCGGCTTGGTTTAGCCGCACGTCGGCCTTTCGATTGCGGTGGCCGCAATCGAAGTCGGCTTTCACGTTTCGATGTAAAAACTGCCATTCAGAAAAATACTCGATTTGCTACTTTCGGCGAACGCTTCTACCCGAAGCATAAAATGCGATCGATCCAAGATCACCAGCACCACACTGCGTGGTGTTGGTCACAATTGCGGACGCATCCCGACAATGGCCGCGTTCAGAGTGCTTCGCGCCAATGCCAAACAGGCACCGCACGGGAAGCAAAGAAGATCGACAAACCGCGACCAATAGCACGCTCGCACGCAAGCACAGCGCGCATGACTAAGACGTTCGAAATTAGAACCGTCCGAGTTGCGTCAGTGCCCGATCTGGCTACGCGCGACAAACAACTTACGGCAACTGCCAACTAAAGGCAGCGTTGCAGAGCTGCTCAGGCTTTCGCAAACCAGACCGATAAGAACGCAAAATCTCCCTGTCTAATCCCTGGGGAGTGCGAACCGGCCAAGATCCGAAGCAACCTAAACCCGCAGTTCGTGAATGTCTGGCGGTAGCCGTGCGACTTTTACGTCGCCGCTGCCGATCTGACACTCATGAGGTCGCTCCGATGCAAAAAACGCCGATTTACCGAGAAATTCGTGCTCACCCGGCATCTACGAAAAGCTGCCAAGGTCGGGCGCACGTACATCCCTTATAAATCATCCTCGACATGTTGTCAACAAAATCGAATTTGCCGGCAGAGCCTACTTTTCACGCTTTTTGACGGCAAAAATCGCTCGCTTGGCACCGCCAGAATGGCCCGGCGCATAAAAAAAGACGCGGCGAGGTCCCCTCAAGCTCCCAGCTCGTCCCGCCGCGTCACAACGGGCATCTCTCCCCAGAAAATGCCTCGTCACCAGAAACCTAGTTCGCAAGCGAGACCAGTCAAATGCCGCCCAGCTAAACCGCAACCAACACTCCCAAACGTCGTGGAAAGCCAACACACACCTCCCCGTTGTCGCATTCCGAAAACCTATTCCTCCGCACAACCAGCATCACCGGCCATCCGGAATCCAATCCAGCGCCACATCGAGCCATCGCACCGTATGGGTCAACGCGCCCGAGCTGATTCGATCAACACCCGTTTCCGCCACGCTACGCACCGTCTCGATTGAAATCCCCCCGGACGCCTCGAGTTGCACTGCCGGAGCGACGGCATCTCGCATCGCAACGGCGGCCCGCAGCATCTCAGGCCCCATGTTGTCGAGCAACACGATATCCGGCATTGTCGGCAACACATTCTCCAACTGCGCCAGTGAATCGACTTCCACCTCGATCAGAACGCCCGGGTTCACCGTGCCCGTCGGCATTGCTTCGATAAACTCTTTCGCACGCATTACCGCTGCCGCAGGCGACAACCCCGCTTCCGCAGCCAACGCCAAGTGGTTGTCTTTGATCAAAATCGCGTCGTACAATCCCGCGCGATGATTCTGTCCGCCGCCGCAACGCACGGCATACTTCTCCAACCGCCTCCAACCGGGAATCGTTTTCCGCGTGTCGTAAATCTTCGCGCGTGTTCCCGCGATGCGTTTCACATACTCACCGGTCAGCGTCGCGATGCCCGACAATCGACCAACCAAGTTAAGAATCGGCCGCTCGCAAGTGAGCATGTCCCGCGCGTTCCCCGCAAGCTCGCCAACAATCTGCCCAGCCTCCACCGCATCCCCATCGTTCACCAGCGAGCGAAACTCGATGCTCGCCTGCATTTCATCCAACACAACGGGCACCGCGCGCAGCCCCGCCATAATGCCCGGCTGCCTAGCCACCATCGCCGCCCTGCCCTGCGTGTCTGCCCCCACGAGCGACACGGTCGTCCAGTCGTGAAACCGATCCAAATCCTCGCGCACCGCCAGCCGAACGATCTGCCGCAAATCGTCTTCGATCTCCGTTCCCCACTCAACTTGCTGAAATTCCTTCACCATAGATGCCTACCAAACCATGAAAATACCGCCAACACGAACGTCCGCCCTGACTGTTTATTGCAACACATTAGCCCCCTCAGGGCCACACCCTCGCAGCTTGCCCCCACCAATAATTACTAACAACCGACCACTAACAACTATCGTTCTCGTACTCTAAGCCGCGACTTCAAATACTCGCAATTCACCACCTTCTCAACCAAATCCAGCGGCACATAGTAATAATGGTTCGACGGCTCGTAGCCGATCCGAGAATCGGCAGCCGTTAGGTCGAACAACTGGCTGGCGGCATCCATCTCATCATCAAGCATCGCCAACTGCTCTCGTACGGCAGTCGTTCGATCCTCATCCGCCGATGCCGCTCGCCCTGCATCGCGTGCCATAATGAACCGAGCCTGATTCGCCACGCTCTTAAAATGAAGGTAAGCGGCCTTCGCCACCCGCAGGTCCGATTCGATCTGCCCTCGGTCGCCCTCCGGCACGAGAGGCACGGCCGATTCGAGTTCGCTAATTCCCTTCGCCCAACCGTTTGCCACCGCCTGCATTTGTCCAACCAACACCTGCGGCGGATACGGACCGCGCCACCGTGCCAGGTCATCGTACGGAATGCCAACCATCGTAGATTGATAGCCTGTCGGCTCGCCGTACAAAAGATTCGCTGGCCCCATTTGTTGCGGCCCATGGTACAGCACACTGATGTTAAATGGATACTGCCTGAAAGCCTCGCTGAACATCGACCACGCTTTGCGAACGCGGGGAGCCGCTTTCGAACCGTAGTGCTTCTCCGCTAGGCGCTGCAATGCCGGCTCCAGATCGGGCTTCTCCATCTCATCGAGCGAAGCGGCCAACTCCAAATTCAACGAAGGATACCCGCCCAAGCTCCAACTCAACATTAACCCGTCGATTCCCGACTTTTTCAGGTTCACGCAATGCTCGCCGACCAAATCGAGCACCGGCAAATAAGGCACGCTCGATAGTTCCCAAGAATTATTGAACTGCACCTTCGCCACGGTTTTCATGCCTCGCTCCTTGGCAACCTCCCAGTGACGGCTCGCCCTCGGCCCCGGCCCCACGGCCGAAATCGAATACTCGCCGACCGCCGACTCAACGCCTCCGCGCTGAATCGGAAGCCCCCACTCGCTCACCGACATTAGCCACACAGAATCTGGCAATTGCTGAATCACGCTTGCCGCATCGCCCCAGCCCCAATCATAAGCAATCACTTTGGCGTCCGGCGTTTCGCGTTCCACTCCCGCCACAATCGTCCGATGAAGTTCACCGACAATCTCCGCTTGAGCGCGACTTTTACATTGCGGGCAGTTCCCATGCTGACCGTGCGATGCACAGTTGGTCAAATTTTCCGACGCCGTGATTGTGAACACGCCGCCCAGCCCCGGCACTTCCCGAAACACATGGGCCACCGCGCCCGTCAACCATTCCCGCACCGCCGGATGACTCGTACACAACGCACCAAACTCTCCCTCACGCACGCCCAGCATCTCCGGCCGGTTCGCAAAAAACTCGAACGGCATCGCCCGCGGTTCGTTCAAATACAAATACACTTTAATGCCGTGCTTCCCAGCGCGGTCCACCAATTGCTTCAAATTCGCCAGCCGCGCCTCGCTTCCTTCGCCAAACTCCGGAAACGCATCGCCACCAGGCGCAAGCTGCCGCAACACTGTGTGAAGCCAAACACCGTTCACGCCGCGCGCTCGCAACTCGGCCAGCAGCCCCTCGGGATACGGATCGAGCGCCGGATCGGCCAGCGCGTCGCCAAAGATCGCACAATACGAAAAGATAAACCGCAGCCGCTCATCGCCGGCTGGCGTTCGAGAAATCACCACTTCGGCACCATTCGCCGTGCCCTTGGAAAACTCTTCGACAAACCCAAACCGTGGCTGCTGCTCGTCAGTCAACCGGCTTCCGAATCGCCGCTCGACAACGCTTCGGATATCTTTCGCGCGAGCCTGCGCCTCGACAGAAGGCGGTGAATAAACCACCGGCGGGCATGTCGGCTTCACACTGCCGAGCTTAATGTAAAGAAAATCATCCTCGCGCAAACGAAACGCAAGCTCTTCCGCCGTCATCCCCACAAGCTGCAGCAACTGCTCATACGGAAGCAAGTGCCAGTTGCGCCGAACGAGCGTGATGTAACCGCGCTCGTGCATCTCCGCAGGAACCGCCACCTGCGCCGGCAACCCCATCGACGTCGCAATCGCGGTAACCTGCTCAACACTGGCCCCCAACACTTCCGCCAGCCGCGCCGGCTCAACTAGCCCCCAATTCCGCCACACCACCGCATGCAGCGCATCAGGAAAATGCGAAACCGCAACCGGTGCTCGATCCACCGCCGCCGGCAAAGGCGAGCTATCAGCAGCAACCGCAAGCCCCCTCTGTGCGAGTAATGAAACCAACGAACAGCCCACGCTGCACAAAACTATCCGAAGGCAACTTGAAAAATTGTACTGCATAAAATCAATGCCTTCCTATTGAGTTGTGCATTGAGAATGAGTGAGGAACGGCTTTGGGCGTTGGGCTTTAGGCAAGACAATCTGGCCCAATGCCCAATGCCGAAATTTCATTTAAGAACTCTAACAAAACCGACTGAGAGAGGGAGACAGTCCCATTTTGCTGCGAAGACTCCGCAAAATTGGGACAGTCCCCGACGGTTTGGTTAGAGTTCCTTACTCTCAATGCAAGGATCAATCAGTGGCTGGTGACGTAAGTTGGTAATTTTGTTTCTGAATTGTGGTTTGAAGTGAATTTGTTGGGCAGCGAATTTCTCGGAAGGGGACAAGAGGACAAGTTTCTTGTGTATACGGATGCGAAGCTGTGTTCTCGTATTTGCGCATGATGATCCGACCGACTGAGCACGGGTTTGCAGGTGCGCAGCGGTAGCGGTGGAGCGGGATTTTGGGGAAATCGCGCCGGCTGTTTGTAAATATACTTTTGTACACACATCCTAGCGGACCCGGTGGCCGTTTTCAAGCTGAATTCCACCGCCGCTGCGCGGCTCAACGTGGATGGGGACGTTCCTTATCGGCGGGCTTCCGCCCGCCGCTACATTCCGGGGCCACTTCGTGGCCGTTTCTAGATCGATTAACTTCAAGGCCATTGTCGTTATTCTTGCTTTTGGAGCTACAAAATCTGCGATCATCTGCGTCATCTGCGGACTCTTGGAATTGAAATGGTGAACGGCGTAAGGTGCTACCCGCTCCGCCAACAGCGTCCCCTCGATTTGACAAATCGCTTCCCCCTGATATAACGACAAGCACCTGGTCGTCCCCGTCGCTTGTATCGTCTGGTGGGTGCCATGACTTTTCGCATCGGGTTGCTGTTCACTCATCTAGCTTCTTCCAAGCCACGCATGGCCTGTCTAGCTGAATGCTCGGCAAGCGACCATCGTGCCGAATGCGGCATGCTCGCCTTTGGTATTCTTGCTGTGATGAGCGTCTTTGCACACGCAAACGAAATTGCCGCACAGTCCGAGACAATTCTCGATGGCGTCACATTTCATCAAGAATCGATGGTATCAGGAGTATTTCGCTGTCGCGGGACTTGGCAAAACAGGCCCTCAGAAGTGGCAACTCTCGATAATGGTGACGTAAATATCTATTGCGCATTCGATACTTCCGGAGACCGAATGCGTTTCGATCGCGAACAGCCCTATGAGATTTTGTCGCGAGCAAAATACTTGCGCAATATCTCAACGAAGTACGCGAAGACCGAGGACCATTCAATCTATTGGAAGCATGATTCCCCTTATTCGGTAAACATTTATTCCCCCAATTGGAGCCCTGATTTTTTTGGAAAAACCTTTGATGTTCGTATACTCGGCTTGGGCTACTGGGGTGACTTTACCATGTCTGGCACTCTACCAAAAATCTTGGCGTTCTACCGCCAAGACAAACCGGTAGATATCGTCAATGAAGATAACTCACTTGTTCGTGTCGTGTGGATTTACGGCAAGAATCTCAATAGAAAACGAACATTATGGGTTGATAAAAGCAACGGGTATGCTCCAGTTCGATTAGAGGTTTGCTACCGAGATGGAGTGCCCTCTGACTCTACCATTTGGCCCGACCCATGCATGGTGAGTAACGTTGCGTGGCAACAATTCGATGGCGTTTCAGTGCCTAAATCCTACAACATAGAATACCGCCCACCGAGAGGGGCCGGCCGCTTCACTAAGTGCGAACTGGTTTTCGATTGGGAATCCCTCAATACCACTCTAGATGATGCACTATTCACGGTCGCCGGAATGAATCTCCCTCTCAATACGACGGTTATTGATAATCGCCTCGGCCAACCGATCATCATTGGAAAGGTCGGCTTCGCCTTTCCGGTGGATTCCGTAATCGATCCCGGTGGCAAGGCCCTTGAAATGCAGCCTGGGGGACCGATAGAGGTGAAGGTGAGTTCTCTGTCTGCAGGGACAGATCTCGGCCAGCGTTCCGGTCTAGGCAAAGCACTACTAGTCTTAAACGGTATAATCGTAGGCGCTCTTGCCGTGTTACTGCTTTGGCGATGGAAAGCTAAAACTCAACCGTCGAGGTGAAAGCGCATGCGATCTACGCGATACACTGCCGTCGGCTATGTACGTCTTGAAATACTATTTGCGTTAGCACTCCTCACCTTGCTCTTTCAATTGTTCCCGCCGCTGTGGAACGGGGTGCTCACCGTCGCCGACCCTCGCAACTGGTCCCGCGGCACCTGGCTGGCTCTCAACATCGTCGTTGTATTCGCACTCATCGCTCTTCGCTTTGGCCGCGAACTGTACGCCGAGTTCCGCCGCGCGCGGCCACGAAAACCATCAGCCGCCAATCAAACACTTGATCCTAAAAAACTCTCCGCCCAAGAAGAACGCGAGCTCTACCAACGCATGCACGAAGCGAGAAAAAAGCAGATCGTTTAACTTTGATATTTAACGATAACGAGGACAAGCCAATCATGGGGCAAAACTGTAGCGGTTCAAATCGTCGCAATCGAAAGCCCAGGCACTCTACGCTCCTTGCCACCGCGGCATTCTTCGCGACGGTCGCTCAATGTCTTGTCGCTCAGGCGACTGACGATAAAAGTTCAGATATACGTTCTTACTCGGCCACCGAAATGATCGTCCCTTTGGAGATGATTAAAGATCGCATTCAAAACAACTTTGAACGAATCAAAACGTGGACGGCCACATACGACTTTACCGACACTTTCTATTTTCCCGGTTCCATTCCAAAACCAATCGCTTTGGGCGAGACCATCGATGTAAGTGCTATCTTGGACGAATCCAATGGTTATTGGGAAGTCACGAGTGGGCAACTAACATTTCAATGGGATGTTGCATCCGACAAATTACACGTCCATTACAAGCCCGATAAACCCCTGGAATACATTGACGCCACAACTCGCGAAAAGGTTATCAGGGATTATGCGGGAGACAAAAATGCCGGTGATATCTACCGTTGGATCATGACGCCAGAGCACTGGATTGAGTTTGGCACGAATGTGGGGCTAGGGCAGATCAAGGATTTTCCGAAGGTTGAAAGCGTCCCTTCTACTGGAGGCCGCATTGCTTATCGGAAGTTGCGAAGGCAAGCCGAACGATACACACGTGTTGTGCAACCTGTGGACTTCTTCGCAAATGGCAGCCAGTTATTTCACGAGCAACTTACTCTCTATGCGAACGCCCTGGCTGGGAAAAAATCTGCTCAAGAAAAGCAGCATCTTTTAGAAAACGTTCAACTGGATCAGCGGACGAATGGGAATGCATCGGAATTTGTGCTGAACGTCAAGTATCCAGCACGCGATCGATCGAAGGACAATATCACAACCGTTCAAACTACTTTCGATTCATCCGTCGGTTTTAATCCCATCTCGTGGATACGGTCCGAAGGAAAAGAAATTACCAACAAGCGGACCTTCAGCTACAAGAAAATTGACGGTATTTTCATTCCCAGCCGGGTCACACAAACCAGTTATGGACCGACTGCATCCGCATCTCGACAACCCACCGTGAGTCGTGATTATCGATTGAGATCTGCCACACTCAACAAGCCCATTCCTCCCGGCCAATTTGCAATCGAGCAGCTCGGCCTGAAGTACGGCGAGCGGATGCTCGATGAAATCGAGAATCAGCTTTACGTCGTGGATAAAACGGGGCTCGTGCCGGTCGAGAAGTTTACGATCGACTCCGCACTCGCGCCTCCTCCCGTGTATCTCGGCGAAGCGGTTAAGCCCGCCGACAGCCGCAACTGGACACTTATTGTCGTCAACATTTTGATCCTCGCCGGCCTTTCAGCAATCATCTGGTGGCGCAAAAGAACGGCGACGGCGTAAAACAGCACGTAGCGTGGGTGCTCGAGTTTTCGCCGCGAAGCGGTGCAGGAATGTAGCGACGGGCGCGAGCCCGTCGGCACGAGTCGCCCCGCCAACCCCAAGCCGCGCAGCGGCGACGGAACGATTCGCCCGCAATTCCGCCACCGCCGCTGCGCGGCTCGACGTGGATGGGGACGTTCCTTATCGGCGGGCTCGCGCCCGCCGCTACACTCCCGGGCCACTTCGTGGCCATTTCATTCCACCAACTCAGCACGAACGTGGGTGCTTCCGCACCCGCGTATTGCGGCCCGCCAACCCCAGTGAGCCGTCGGTCAATGACCGGCGAGGAGTGTGGGGGTATACCCACCAAGAACGCATCGTGGTGAAATAAACGCAACGCACATCCCGCGGGTGCGAGCACCCACGCCACGGAACTACGGAACTGCGGGCCAATTCTGGGCAAGCACGAATTGCAGCAACGTGTTGGCAGAGAAGGTGCCTGCTGTGAAGGACAAGAAGCTGGGGAACTA
The DNA here is from genome assembly GCA_964618225.1 of uncultured Planctomycetaceae bacterium. Lineage (GTDB taxonomy): Bacteria > Planctomycetota > Planctomycetia > Pirellulales > Lacipirellulaceae > JABDGM01. Next base: position 3,291 of record CAZTWS010000095.1, on the reverse strand, counting down.
GGATTTGAACCTAGACTAAAAGAGTCAGAATTCAACGCCAAGTTCCAACTATATTCCGACACTGTTCCCATTGCGGGAAATACTAACTTGCATGAACAAGCGAACACGCTACGATTAACGATAACAGACGCATGTAGGTACCAATCCAGGTACCATTCACACAATCGACCAAGTGCGGGTAGCTCCCGCGTGCTGTCCGCTGGTGGCTCTTCCATCCTTGAGTCACTAGCGGGCGGCGCTTGGTGAAAGGATGGATTCTTATGGCTGAGTTTTCCGCTGCACAGAAGCGGGTGATTGATGATGTCGAGAATTCGCACGCTTTGATCGTCGCCGCTTTGCATTTGGTTTCAGGAATGCGTTTCCGCTTGGAGATGGGGGATGTCTTCAAAATTGACGAGCGGGTGCAAATGATTGTACGCGACGGGCAAGAGCTTGTAGCGTTAGCTGGCGAGCATCGCATAATTCCATCTCATGTCGAGGACGAATTTGCTCTGGCAACTGACGGCAATCTTGTCGAGATTGCTGGGCTTAAAAAGTGCAGCGCCCATGCAGTCGCCGGCCTGGTAATCGAGCAGGCTTTGAGTTATGTACGCGATACTGGAGGCGGATCGCCAGAAGAAGTCATGTTGCAATTGCAGGCATTCGATGAAGGAAATGAGTGCTTAAACTACCTTCTGATTAAAATTGACCACGACGAGTTGCGAGAACTGCTGAAAAGCGAGATAGCCCGCGTGCGTAAGAACCTTGGCGTGTGGCGAATTGAGGGCGAACTGGCAGCAAGCCGTCGCGGGCGGCGAAAAGGCACTAAAAGCGAGAAAACACTCGATATCTACGCCGAACTAGATAAGGGCACGCAGGACGATGATATCGCTGCCATGTTCGGTATGTCCATCGATGCGGTGCGGAAGGTGATTGCGCGACGCGATGCTGAGAATACACCCACGTAGCGCTAAATCACGACAAAAATTCCGGTGTTTAATTTTTGTCTTTTCTGTCTCTAGTTTTTTTCGCGCACCACTCTAGCGCTAGCGAACCAAAGTTTGCGCCAGGAATTCTCGCTAAATTGATGGCGCGAAACCACGGTTATCATTGTGGTCATCGGCAACGGGCCGACAACAGTGACCACGAGGCTAGTCATGGCGAGCGTAACTATCAAAGGCCAACGCGGCGAAATAGACGCAGCGACTGTATACCCTGTCGAGGTTTTTATCACGCGCACAGGGATTGGCCGCAAGGCCATAGCGAAGCTGCGTCGGGAAGGAATGCCGGTAACCCCGCGCACTCAAGGCTCTGGTTACGCGACTTGAGAAACGCGCTACGGTTCACGGCGAGGAGGCCGTTTGCGACGCGCTCGATACGGCGATGGCGAACGGTTGGCGAGGGTGGGACTTCGACGGCTCGTTCGAGGGCAAAACCGCGCAGCCGGAGTCTCGCGTGGTGACGCCCGAGGAGTTCGCCGCGCTGCAACGCAACGGCTTCAGCCTGACCACCGGGGAGGCCACGCGATGAGTGCGAGCGGCGATTGGCGAGAGGTGTCGAAGCGCGAACCGTGCCCTGTGTGCAACAAGCCGGATTGGTGTTCGGTAGTCGGCCCCGAGGGAGCGGTCGAGGCGTGCGTTTGCATGCGGGAGGAATCCGGCAACGCCCGGCCCAACGGTGGTTGGTTCCACCGCATTCGCGAGTCGGGCGACTGGCAGCCGCCGGCCCACCGAGGCGACAAGCCGCGCACGTTCGGCACGGCAGCCGAAGCGATAGCGGCGATGGAAAAGCAACTCGGGCCCCGCTCGCGTGTGTGGAAGTATTTCAACGCGGCGGGCGAACCGGTTGGCGTGGTTGCGCGTTGGGATCGGCCGAACAGCGGCAAGGAAATCCGCCCCGTGTCGCGCGTTGCCGGCGGCTGGGTCATCGGGGCGATGGCGGAGCCAAGACCGCTGTACGACCTGCCGGCGATTGCGACCGCGCAAGCCGTGTTCGTGTGCGAGGGCGAAAAGGCCGCCGATGCGATTCGCAGCTTGGACCTCGCGGCCACCACATCGAGTGGCGGAAGTGCGGCAGCCGCGAAAACCGACTGGGCACCACTGGCGGGCAAAACGGTTTGTGTGTGGCCCGACAACGACGCGCCTGGCCAGAAGTACCTGGCTGCCGTGGCTGCCGAGCTATCAAAGCTTTCGCCACGCCCGACCGTGAGCGTGATTCGCCCTGCGGGCATGCCAGACAAGGCCGACGCGGCTGACTGGTTGGCGAGCGGCGGAACACGCGAGAAGCTCGAACAGCTCGTGCAATCCGCCGAGCGGGTGAAGCTCGAAGCTTCCCCCGCCAAGCAAGAATCGACACCGAAGCAAATCACGCTCCGCGAAGCGGCCCAGCAGTACATCGACCGACTAAAAGCGGGCACCACTTCGTTGATCGAATTCGGAGTCCCCGAGTTGGATTACTCGATCGGCGGTGGTGTCGAGTTCGGTGAGATGATCATCGCAGCGGCCCGACCGTCACACGGGAAGAGCGCGTTTGCCATGCAAGCGGCCCACCACTGGACCGCGCAGGGCATCCCCACGCTGATCGTCAGCGAGGAAATGAGCGCCCTGGCACTCGGCAAGCGAGCCCTGCAATTTGCCAGTAACGTACCCCAAGAGCACTGGTCGCACTCGACCAGCGAGCTCGAACGCGACCTGAGCGACTTCGCCAGCAGCCGGGCCGCTTGCATCATCAGCGAGCCATGCGTAACGCCCAAGGCTGTCATGGAATCGATCGAACGTAACATCGGCGAACACGGCATCCGGGCAGTGGCAATCGATTACGCCCAGTTGCTGCGCGGTGAAGGCCGGTCGAGGTACGAACAGGTTTCGTTCGTATCGAATCGGTTACGCGAAGCCGCATCACGCTACAACGTGTTGTTGCTGACGTTGGCCCAGCTGAACCGGGAAGTTGAGAAGCGGGCCAAGTTCATTCCCTCTGTAGCCGACATCCGCGATGCGGGCACGCTTGAGCAAGATGCCGACGTGATTCTGCTGCTGGCCTGGCCGCACATGGTGGACCCGAAGCAGCCACCGAACCAATACCAAATCTTCGTGGCCAAGAATCGCAATCGGCCCATCAATCAGCAGTTGGTTGTGTGCCGGTTCGATCCGTCGCGGCAGATGATCAGCGAGGCGACCGCGCGGGAAATGCCCAACTATCGCGCCGAGTTTGGAGAGTTCGAAGCAGAGCGTCGGCAACTCGCGGGCAGCGAGGAAACCGTGCCCTGGTAGACCCTCACCAGTCTCGAAGAATTCGCACTCGGATCAGCACCAA
>CAZTWS010000094.1:0-19387 GCA_964618225.1 uncultured Planctomycetaceae bacterium | reverse complement strand
TGGGAGTTGAGGAACAGACATATGAAGAAGCGTGGGCGGTACTACTTCGAACTCGTCGCGTCTCTGTGGTGCGCGCTGCTGGTGGTTTCGTCGGTCGCCGCTACCGGTGTGCCGATCGGCGGATTTCTCCCCCAGGTCGGCATCGCGCTCACCAACGAGTTCAAAAACGACTTTGATACCTATGCCGCCCACAGTTCCGCTCCAGGTGGAATCTTGCTCGGCCAAAGCGGCGCTCATTACGACATCGCGCTGATGGATTCCGGCGCGGCGATTTCACTTCTTACCGCGCAGTCTCACAATGCCTTCAAGATAAATGGGCCCTATCCTGGAGAGACCGACGGGTTTGCGGGCACTGAGCCGCTTGTAATAACCGGTGCGACTGGCTCGTTCACGGCGATCATCAGCGATCCACTCGGACTTTACGCGGGCGGTCTGCAAGGCGTGACGGGCACCAGCCCCCTGACGATCAACCACAGCGTGCTCAAAGGCCAAACAAACACCTCGCTGGCCACGTTGCCAGCGGAGAGTGAGTTGCCAAACATTCTCGGCTTGACCTTTATTAGCCAATATGCGACGCACATCCGCAATGATCTTCCGCAGATTTTTCAGTTCAATGGCAAGACGGTGCGCTCGCCTTCGATCGAGTTCAAACCGATCGGCGGCAGCAACGAGGGAATCGCCCGCCGCGCGTTTCTAACGCTCGATCCCGGCGCTAGCTTCCAACAGCCTCCATTTTGGTTTTACAATCTTGCAAACCCCGACTTTATTAACAAACCTCACGAGGACCCGTCGATTCCAACCGTCGTGCAAGGTGGAATTTTTCTCACGACCAACTTCGGTCACAACGACACGAACATCAACAATAACCAGATGCTCTTCGATACCGGGGCCGACGTTACGGTGCTCTCCGAGCAGATCGCCTACTCGCAACTTGGTCTCGATCCTGATCGTCCCGACTTCACCGTGGCAGTGACCGGCTCTGGTGGTACGAGGGGGGATGTCCCCGGCTACTTTGTCGACAACTTTACCATTCAGGCTACTGGAGGCGGTGGCAACCTTACACTGAACAATGTTCCGATCGTCGTTCTCGATGTAACATCGCCGGTCGATGGCGTGAACACGCTTCCCGGCATCGTGGGCATGAACGTGTTCACCGGTCGAAACCTGGTGATCAATCCAAAGACAGGCACGGTTGCAGCCGGACTCTATATCAGTGATCCGGTCACTATATCAAAGGATTGGACTTCGACCGCCGCCAGCGGAACATGGGGCGCCGGCCCCAATTGGAACGGCGGCACCGTGCCAACGAATCTCGGCATCGCAAACGTCCGGCATGTCTCCGGTGGAAACCAATCCGTGCAGGTCGCCGCCGATACGACCGTGTGGGAAGTTAACGTTTCGGGTTCTGCCATCCAAACGATGACTGTCGTGGTCGATAATGGAGTCCGCTTACAAACTTTTTCCGGAATCAATGTCGAAAACAACGGCGTGATTCAACTTAACGGCGGAATCCTCGACGCCCAGTTTGTGGAAATCATCGGCGGCACGATTCGTGGCTCCGGCCTTATCACCACGGGCACTGGCAACATTCCCGGCCAGCTTGAAACCCGATCAGGTACGTTGGCCCCAGGCAACGGCGTCGGCTCACTGACCATCGAAGGCCGATTCGCGAATTCAGCCAACTCCACGTTGGCGATCGAACTGGGCGGCCTTGCCGCGGGCACGCAATACGATCAACTGATTGTCGACGGCACTGTCGCGCTCGATGGCACGCTGAGCGTGTCGTTGGTCGATCTCGGCGGCGGCACGTTCGCGCCCAGCGTCGGCAATTCCTTCACACTGCTTACCGCGACCGGTCAAATCGGCGGCGCATTCGACGATCTCCTGTTGCCAAGCGGCTATACCTGGGACGTGGCTTATAACCTAAACAGCGTCGTGCTGAGCGTGACGGGCCTCGGCCTCGATGGTGACTTCAATGGCGATAACAAAGTGGATATGGCAGACTATGTTGTCTGGCGCAAGACAGGCGGCTCGCAGCAAGATTACCAGTTATGGAAGAGTAACTTTGGCCAAACGGTCGCCGGCTCGGGCGGTGAAGCGTCCGGCGGCGTGCCAGAACCCGCATCGTCCTTGCTGGTTCTTTTAGGGCTTGGCGTTGCGAGCATCGCAAGGCACAGGCGTAACGCTCGTTGAACTATTTGGGCCGCTCGGTTCGCAGTGTCGACGAGGCTTTGATTGTCGAAGATTTGGTAAATCGTGGAATAACCAAACTGTTCTTGTTCATCGGAATTTTGATATTCACGGTTACATTATCAGCGGCTACTGTGAGCGGATTAGGGGTGATTGTGACCGTCGCCTCCCGCGCACCGATGATATTCAGCAAGGAGGTTGCCTTGGCTTCCGCCTCGGCAACCGTGGCCCCCGGAACAATAGCCGTGCGTGCAGCTTCATAGGCTGCATTGTCAGCCGTGTGGCGTAGCACGTTCATCCAACCGAATTCAAATGCGGCGAACAGGAATATCAAGAATACCGGCGCGGTGAGCGCGAATTCAACCACTGTCGCGCCACGGCGTTCTCGTTTCGATTTGCAAGGTCCGATTCGCATTGCTTGAGCGTTTAGCATGTTTTGGAAGTCGAAATTAATCGGTCAGCATGACGGGTAGTGTCGAAGCGATTTTCTGGAAGGCCTCGATGAGTTCATCCTGGTTGTTGGCATGAAAGTGTAATCCTCCGGTCGCGACGGCCACGTTTTTCATGCGTGTGATGTCGGCGTCATTACTGAAGGTAATGGTATGGATCACGATGTCTTTTTTCTTAGCGTCCTTCGCGGCAGTCACCGGATCGCGCCCCGTGTTGTGGATTCCGTCGGTCATGACTACCATCGTCTTCACGGCGAATGGCCGATTATTGCTGCCTGTCAAGACTTTGACGCCTTCGTCGATGCCGGCCCCGATAGCCGTGTTACCTTTTACCGGCTTACTGCTGAGGCTGGCCATTTTATCGCGTACCGGTTTGTAGTTGGGGTTCAATGCACAATCGATCGTGGCGATTTTGTATGTATTCCCACATTCGGTTTTGTTGCTCGAATAGCTAACCAAGCCGAGGTTTTCTTGTTGCTTGGTAGCTTCCAGTTCTTTAAGAAATGCTTCTACCGAGGTGGCCAAGGCCCCCCAGCGACTGAGTGTTGGGTGCGGCGCACCGCATTCGGAGCTGCCATTAGGCACGCTTGAACCGCCCGATAGTTTCCACATCATGGAGCCTGACCGATCGACCACGAGGCAGATATCGCGGTCGAGTTGGGTCGATGTGGCAGTATGTTCGGGAGTAAAGTTTTCCACGCCGAGCACGCGCGAAAAGAAAAGGTCCACAGGCCCACTTAAGGAATCCTGAGTCCGCTTCCCTACCACGCGTACCGCATTAGGCTTCACGGAACTAGGAACAAAGTTGAATCGCGAAGTTTCTTTAGCCTGAGTCGAATTGCCGACTAGAATGTCCTTGTCGGCGAGCTTCAGGAATCCCTCGGCTACCATATTACGCGCGGCTAACTCCTTAGATTTCGCGCGCGCGGCGGCTTCGCTTTGCGCGAGGCTCAGCTCTTTTGCGCCTGCGCGGGCAGCGGCATCTGTTGCCGTGCGAAGCTCGGTTCGCACGAGTTGCATGTAGGCCACGTCCACGGCGAAGGCCGCCATGATGATGCAAAGCGGCAAGCAGAAGGCAATAAGCACCAGCATAGCGCCGCGGCGGCGGTTGTGGTTAGCAGGTTGGATCATAGGTGTTGCACTTTCGTAGGGGATTTGTTTGAGTGAGTGGTTCATCAAGGAAGATCAGTTTTCGACCATCATCGAGGCGGTAGCCGAAAGGGTTTTACCGCGATAGAAAGTGGCTGGCACGATCGAGTTCGGGTTGCACGGAGCGGAAACCGTGACGTCTATCAAATCGCCTGTTTTTAGATTCGCGATGTTTGGCGGAGTAATCGTGATGCTTGCGCCTTTAACTTTCCGATCTTTAAGGACTTGATTGCATGCCGTTTGAACGCTGCCTGCAACTTGGCGCTCCGCGAGAGCAGCTCGGACTCCTTCGTAGGCGGCTACGGTGAGAGACTGCTTGAGGAATATGGCAGAGCAGGCCTCGATCGTGGCGAGCACAATCAGCATTATTACAGGCAAGCAAACGGCCAATTCCGCGGCGGCCACACCGCTGCGATTGCGTGGATTTGAAACCAGTTTACCGCCAACGCGGTTGATCAACTTACGAGCGAGCGTCATGACCCGTGACTCACAATGATTTGGCGATGGAAGTTAGTGCTGTGAAGCGGCGACTTCTTGTTGTTCGGTGTGTCGCGGCGCGTTTGACTCGGACTTGAGCAGGCCCGTGTTGCGGAGCATGGTGTTCCAATCGTCGGCCAAGTCGTGCCAAAAATCGCGTTTGCGGAATCGAAGCGGTTTTACGACGCCACCTTCGGCAACATTACGGATAGCTCGCCGCAGGGCAAAAATCGGACCTGCGAAGCGATGGCTGAGTTTGATGGTGTCGACAACGAATACCGGCATTAGGAAAACCAGCACCAGCAAGAACGGACCGTGCGTCCACCACATATCACGCACATGTTCACTAATGGGGCGAAAAGGGTTCGACAGCACTTGCAACACGAAAGCTACGAGACAGCCGACGCCGACGAATAAAAGCCAATGCGCGATGATCCGCCGCGCGAGCGCACCCTGGACCCGTGAATCGATAAAGCGCTTTGTGCGACGAGGTTTGGACATGGCGTGGATCTCTTTATGTGTACGAACCTTGCAAGGAGGTGGCTGCACGACTCGTGTTGCCTTAATGCGATCGTTCTCGCGGCGTGACACGAGGGGCAGCTAAAGAAAGACCTATACAGAAAGTCTAGGTCATGCGGACAGGGAGTGAGCCAATCGAATTAAGCGGAGCGTTAGGCTCAAATTACGAGAGTAGGGCCGCTAAGTTCGGCGTATTCGGAATATGTCGATTAAGCGGCATTCGAGCCGCGGGAGTCGTATCAACATGGCTCAGCGTTGCTGAACCTTGATGCCGGCTTCGATGCGGTCACTAGGATGCAGAACGACCTGGTCGCCTACCGAGAGACCTTCCAGGACTTCGGCTTCGAGGCCGTTCTGCCGTCCGATCTTTACTTCGGTTTCCTGAACTGTGCCATCGACGACCTGAAAGACGGCCGACTTATTCCCAGACCGGAAAAGCGAACTGGTAGGGATTTTTAGCGCGTCGCGTGCTTCGTCGATCACGACACGAGCTTCGACGCGGAAACCGTCGCCGAGTGTTCGTCTCTCTTCGAGCGGGTCGATCAAATCGACGATGACATAGACGCGTTGTTCTTCGACACCCAGCGTGGAAATTTTGGTGAACCCGGAGGGCTCAACCACACGCACACGGCCTTGCAAGGGGGTCGTGCCGCCCCAGTGTTCCAGGAGCACCATGTCCCCCGGTTTGATTTTCACCGCATCGCGGGAAAGCACATCGATTTCGACTTCAAGATCGGAGGGGTCGCCTAGTTCGATGAGCGGTGTTCCGGGCGTAACCACGGCGGCGCTTTCTTGCAGAACGCGCAAGACACGGCCGTTGATTGGTGAATAAATGGGTAAATTCCAGCCGTTGATTCCGTTCGCTGCCGGGTTGACTTCCGCACCTGGTTCGGAAAAGGAAGTTTGCTCGCCTGGGATTTCATCTCGTGGTATCGAGCGAATCAACGCAGCTTGGGCTTGCTGCAACTCGAATTGAGCAATTTCTTGGGCGAACTTGGTGGATCGTAGTTCTTCGCTCCGTTGCCGGTACAGGTAGTCGGCTTCATCGAGTTCCGACTCGGAGATGGCATTCTGGGCCCGGGCACCGCGTTTTCGGGTAAGTTCGGCCTCGGCGATGCCCTGCAGATGCCGACTTCGTTCGACTTCCGGCTCAGCACGTCGGAGTGCCGCTTCGGCGGCTTTCACGCGTGCTTCAGCCTGGGCTACGCTTCGCGCATCGAGGAGTTCAGGATCGCGAGGTTCGATCATGGTGAGGAGCGTTTTGCCGGCGACGACTTCATCGCCGGGGTCCATGCTGATACGCAAGATGCGTCCGTTGAGTGGTGCGGAGACCACGTATTTTTCGCGGATGCGAGTTTTGCCGTCCTCATCGACGGTGACTCGTAACGTGCCTCGTTCGACCTTCACGAGATCGGCGTCGACAGGCACGGGCATGAAAGAATAAACGAGTCCAGCAACGACGATTGCCGCTAGACTTAGTACAAAAAGTTTGCTGCCAATGTTACGCATGAGGAAGGTTGAGGGAGAACTGGATACGGAGAGGCAGCAGGGAGTATTGGTTGGGGGAGCAGCTTAACTGCGGCTAGAGAGTGTTAAAGATTTAATTGTGGGGTTATGCCGTCCTCTGGTTGGACGGCGTGGCCGCCGCCGCTAAGAATTTTGTTTCGACGTCGATCAACATCGGAATGCGAACTCGAAAAATGTTTTAGGAACTCTAACAAAGCCGTCTGAGAGAGGGAGACAGTCCCATTTTGCTGCGAAGACTCCGCAAAATCGGGACAGTCCCCGCCGGTTTTGTTAGAGTTCCTTAATCTTATTCTCTTGATTTCAGCACCGCGATCAAATCCAAATTGTCGAGTTTTCGGCGGACGATTAGTGCTGAGACGATTGATGCAGCGAGCACGGTGCCAGCCGCCAGGCCGTAGGTCGATCGTGCGATGACGAAGGGGAAACGAAAAACCTCTTGGTCGAGAAATAAAGTAAGGAACCAGGCGAACCAGTAGCCCATGACGAGGCCGAGGGGTAGGCCGAGTAAGGTGATGGTGCCGATTTCGCCGAGGAGTATCGAGGAGATTTCGCGGCGTGTGAAGCCCATCACGCGTAGGGTGGCTAGCTCGCGGCTGCGTTCGGAGAGCGAAATCCGGGCACCATTATAGACGACGCCTAGTGCGATGATGATTGCAAAGGATAGATTGATCGTGCGCATGTGCATCATGTTTTTTCCGGCCGTATTCTTGAAACTTTCGACCGAGGCATCGCGAATCGAGACGCTGGCTACCTGGGGCATTTCTTTGAGTTTACGATAAATGGCTGGCAGCATGAGCGAGTCGGTGGTGAGCATTGCGCCGCTCACTTTGGGACCTTCGCGCAGAAGGCGGTTGAGTGCGTCGATAGACATGTAGGCATTGAGGCCCGTGATGTCGTCGCGGAGTGCCACGATGGGCACATCGGCAACGGGCCGCTTTTCTTGCAGGACTTCGACGCGGATCGTTTCGCCCGCTTTCACGCCGAGAACCTCGGCCAGTTTTTGCGAAAGCACGAGCCCGTCTGGAGGAAGTGCCACAAGGCCGCCACTACGAGTCTTGAGCTTCATGAGCTCGGCATCGGGCTCGATTCCGATGATAGGAATGCGTCTTGTGCGATTTCGCACGCGCATGCGCGTGGAAACGATTCGTTGTGGTTCAACCTGGTATACGCCGGGAATGCTGGCTAGTTCGTAAATGGCATCGACGGACTGCGGCTCGACCATGGCAACAGACAGGTGGAAGCGTTGCACGTCGTAGAAACTGATTTCGATCACCTTGTCGACCGAATTGGCGATGAAGTTGCCGACTACGACGATGGCCACGGACATGGAGATGGCCAGGAGCGAAAACGATGTTTTGATCGGATGGCGTTCGAGTTGTCGCAACACCATGCGGGCGGTGTTGGGGACAAGTCGGCCGAGGCCGATGCGTTCGAGCAAGGTCGGGCCGAAGCGAGCGGGAGGTTCAGGGCGCATGGCTTCGGCGGGTGGTAGTCGGACGGCGAGGACAATCGCGCCGAAAGCCCCGGCGATGGCGGCCCCGCCCGCGATGAGCACCGCTTTTACGACCACGTTTGGCTGGACGCGAAACACGAGTTCAGGATATTGATAGACGCGTAAAAAAAGCTTTGTAAAGTCGTGAGCGAGCCACATTCCGCCCAGTGTGCCCAAAACGCCGCCGAATAGAGTGATCAGCAACACGAATTTCATGTAGTGCCAGGCGATGGCGAAGTTGCTGTATCCGAATGCTTTGAGTGCGGCGATTTGTTCTCGTTGCAAACTGGTGAGCCGTGTTAGCACCACATTCAGAAGAAATCCGGCGACACTCAGGAAGATCGTAGGCGCGATAAGCCCTGCTCCGCGTAAGCCTTCGATATCGCTTTCGAGGAGCATATGGGAGAGCTGGTCTTTGCGAGGAAAAGCGCCGAGGGAACCGTAGGGTTCGAGGAGTTTGTCCACGCGAAAGATCACATCTTCGGCAGACGTGCCGTGGCTGAGGCTTATGGCGACGTCGTTGAATGCGCCGTCCATGTCGTAGGCGGTTGAGAGCGCTTCGTGTTCCATCCAAAGAATGCCAAAGTGCTCGGGGTCGGGGAGCATGTCGCCCGGTTTGATTTGGAACACGTATTCTGGCGAAAACGCCACGCCGACAATGCGAAGTTCTTTGCGACGGCCGTTAATGATGGCAATGATCGAGTCGCCCACATCCAGATTGTTGGCATTCATGAATGCTTCGCTGGCTAGCACTTCGTCATCGCGACCCACCGCGAGTTGCCGCCCGCGCCGCAGATAGAGTTGGTTCAACTTTGGGGGCCGGGTGACGGGGAGCGAAATGAGTTGCCCGACGGCCGGGTCTTCGAGCCCGGGGACATCGAGTGTGACTTGTTCGACAATGCGAGTTTCCACTTGGGCAACGCCCGGGATTTCGGCCAATCGGTCGATCATGGCGTCGGGGGCGCGCTTCACCTTGGCGAAGACGTCGGAAAAGCGATAGCGTTCGTAGAACGTGGCTCGCGTAAGTTCGAGCGAATAGAGAATCGTACGCGAGTTGACGAACGTGGCGACACCGGCGGCGATGACGATCGCAATCGCGAATGCTTGTCCCTTCATTTGGGACAAATCTCGGAGGAGTTTGCGATCGAGGGCGCTGATCATGTCGTAGACTATTCCGCAAGCTATGCGTGTTAAGAGGTCACTTTACCAGATGAGCTCACTCGCGGATTTTTTGTTCGCGTTGCGTTCGACATGCACGATGCGGCCATCGGAAATCGAGATGACGCGATCGGCCATTTCGGCAATGACGGCGTTATGGGTGATGACAGCAGTCGTGGTGCCGAGTTCTGCGTTGATCGCGGCAATGGCATCGAGCACCAGAATGCCAGTATGGACATCGAGAGCGCCGGTCGGTTCATCGCAAAGAAGCACGGAGGGATTTTTGGCGATGGCACGAGCGATGGCCACACGCTGTTGCTCGCCACCGGAAAGCTGAGCCGGAAAGTGGTTTTGCCGGGCCGAGAGTTTCACCAGTGCCAGGGCATCGCTCGGGTTCATGGGGTTGGCGGAGATATCTGTGACGAGCGCCACGTTCTCGCGCGCGGTGAGGCTGGGAATGAGGTTGTAGAATTGGAACACGAAACCGACATGATCGCGTCGATAGCGGGTGAGGCCGGCGTCGTCGAATTTCGTAAGTTGTTGACCGCGGTAGAACACGGAGCCGCTGGTGGGTATGTCGAGTCCGCCAAGGATGTTGAGGAGCGTGCTTTTGCCGCTGCCCGAGGGGCCGAGCAGAACGACGAATTCGCCGGAGTAGAGATCGAGATCGATGCCGCGAAGCGCCTGAACTTCGACCTCGCCCATATGGTAGACTTTGGTGAGTTCGCGCGCCGCAAAGACGACCTCGGAACCTGGGGGAGAGGTGGCAAGATCGGCGGCAGATTCGGACAAGGAGCTCATAAGCGTACGGTGACAGCGGCTTTTAGCATTATTGCGCCGCGGATGTTGGCGTGGGAGTCGAAAATTCTGTCATCTTAGGCAGGAGTGCTGGAGGTTTGGTTGCCGCTCGCCGGGTTTAGGCGTACAAAGCAATGGAACGAATTATCCGCCTGTTGCCCGTATTCGAGTATCTTCTGAGCTTTTCTTTTAGCCATTACCGACAGTGGGGCGTTCCAATAACGCGGTTTTGCGCTCTGCTGAGCCTGGCTTTGAGCGTTTTAGGCAACCCGCTACCTGTGAAGGCTGGTGGTGGCCCGGAAAATGTCTTGCTCTTAGTCAATTCGAACAGCGACAGCTCGAAAACGATCGCCAATCATTACATCGAGATGCGCGGTATTCCGCCACGGAATGTGGTGTACCTCGATTGGCAAGGCAATTTACGAAGGACGACAGGCGAAAGTTTTCGCAGCAAGATTTTGATGCCCGCGATTGATTGGATTGAATCGCGGAAGCTTGGTCCGCAGATTGATTATCTGGTGTATTCGACGGATTTTCCTCGGCTGATCGATTTGAAGGATCTCTTTGACGCGGAAAAGCTTCCGCCGGGCTTCGATGCTCGCAGTTCGTTGACGGGGGCGAGTTACTTGACGCCTTATGTTGTGAGTAAGAATCCCGCGATCGTGATGCCCGACACGAACTGGTACGTGCCGAGGGCGCAGGAGTCGAACTTTATCAAATGTGAGCAGTTGGGCAACGTGCCGACCCGTGGCTTTCGAGCCATGTATTTGTGGGATAAGGCGGGAGAGCGGACGAAGGACGCCGAAGCGGGGCAGCGGTACTTGCTTTCGACAATGCTAGGAGCTACCTCGGAACGTGGAAATACCGAAGCGGAGATTTTGTCGTACCTGAAACGTGCGAAGGAATCGGATGGCAAGCGGCCGCGAGGCACGATCTATTTCATGCGGAACAACGATATTCGCAGCCAAACGCGGCACTCATGCTATGACGGCATCGCGGCAGAGATCAATAAAATTGGCGTGCGGGCCGTGGTGCAAACCGGTGCGATTCCTCGCAACTCGCCCGATGTGATGGGGCTCATGGCGGGGGTTGCCAGATTCGATTGGGAGACATCGGGCAGCACGATATTGCCCGGTGCTATCTGTGAGCATTTGACCAGTTTTGGCGGCGAGTTGTCGACAAACACCGGCCAAACGCCCCTCAGTGTTTTCTTGCGTTACGGAGCGGCTGGGGCAAGTGGCACTGTGGTGGAGCCGCGCGCGTTGCAGTCCAAGTTCCCCTTGCCCTCGCTGCAATTACATTATGCTCGGGGGGCCTCGTTGGCCGAGGCTTTTTACCAGTCGATTACCGGTCCGTACCAGATTTTGATCGTGGGCGATCCGCTATGTCAGCCGTGGGCTAAATTTCCGACCGTGACACTTGATGGCATTAAGCCAAACCAGGAGCTGAAGGGGACGGTGACGCTTAAACCGGGCGGTGCCTTGTCTGGGGGGCAAGGTTTGCAAATGTTCGATTTGTATTTGGATGGCAAGTTGGCCGCTCGGATGGGGCTGGGGAAATCGATGCAGGTGGATACCACGAAATTAGCGGACGGCTACCACGAACTCCGGCTGGTGGGTATCGCTACGGGGCCCTTGGAGACGCAAGGCCGGGTGGTGGTTCCGATGACCGTGAATAATAAGGGGGGGCAGGTAGCGCTTGAGTTGTCTTCCGTAAAAGTGCCAAGCAGCGGTACGCTGAAAGTAAGCGTGAAGCAGCCTGGCGCTACGGCAATCGTGGTTCGGCAGAACAGTCGGGAGGTTGGCCGCGTAGAGGGCGAAGCGGGCGAAGTGGAGATATTGGCGGCGACACTTGGTCGCGGCCCGTCTCACTTGCAAGCATTTAGCGAAGGGGAAGTCGCGGCCATCTCGGCACCGGTCCAGGTTTTCGTGGAGTAATGGGGCTTTGGGGCCCCAAATGACAGCCGCTTGCGATGGCTTGCGCAACCCTTCATACTTCCCCATAGAGTGTCGTTTTGGCGATTCGGAAGCACCAAGTACTACAGTCGGTTCTATCGCTCCAATTGAGTGGGCGGTGGTAGTGATTATGCGTGATGTGAAGCTGGGCAACGCTCTTGTTTCGTTGACAGGTAGGGCAGCCCAGATACGATGAATCAAGGCTAGCCAGTGTGCGCTTGTCGGAAGACGAGCGGGTGTTTGCAACCGTATCGCCTAGTCGTCGTGGAAAACTTCTGTGCGAAGCGCATCGTAGCGAAGCCTTGCATCTTTTCAGGCTTTATAATTCGCATTCGCGAACTGGCTCGATTGGGTTTCGCTGGGAGCGATTTTAGTGCTAGTAAATTCAGTGTGATGGCTCATTACGACCTTCCTGATTGCTCGAAAACTACTAGTTAAAGAAATAAAGTTTTGGCGACCGTTGCGCCAAGTTTGAACCGAGTATCGAAATGCAACAGTATCGATTCAACTTTCCGTTGTTCATCGCTCTCGTAGTGGGCACACTGGTTTGCTCAGGTGCCGTGTATGGCGTTTGGCGATTCCAGATCAACCGCAAGTCGGATTGGCTTCTTAGTGAAGCGGTGAAGTCGGAAGAGGCTAAGAATTTTAAGGAGATGGTGCAGTATTACCAGCAATACCTCACAATCCACCCGGGAGATGAGAACATCCGCATCAAACTGGCGGAAGCAAGCGCCGAGCGCTCCAAAGAGCGAGGCCTTCCTTTCGAGGATTTGGCGCAAGCAATAGGTGTTTTGGAAGTGGCGGTTCGAAGTGGCGATTTATCCGCGCGGCCCGAAATATCTGGCTTACGTCGTCGGTTGGTTGAACTTTATGGCCGTGAAGATATCAACAGATACCAGGACGCCTTGGAGCACTTGGGATATTTGCTTGAAACCGATCCAACCAATCCTGATTTGAATGCGTTGCGAGCAACGTATTTGGGACGATCGGGTAACTTCGACGAAGCTGTGCGTCTATCGTACAAACTGGTGGGATACGATCCTGAAGCCGATGAGTTCGATGAAAAAAAGGCCACCGCGCCGGAAGAAGTGGATGTTTACGCCAACTTGGCGGGCACACTAAGAGCTCGACAAGACAAGCCAGACTTGGCTGATCGAGTGATGGATCAGATGGTGGATGTGAATCCAAAATCCGCCAAAGCCCATTTGGCTCGTGGCCGCTATCAGTTGTTGCTAGGTAATGAGGGCGAAGGCCGGTCCGAAGTTGAACAAGCGTATCGCTTGGCGACAGACGATGCGGATGTGTTGCTCGCCATCGCCGAATTGACGGCAAAAGACGAAGAATACGACAAAGCGCTGGAGTATGTCGCCGCGGGTGAGAAGCAATTCCCGAAGGATTCGCGTTTCTATTCATTGGCCGCCAATATCCTGATGCGACAGGCCAAGTACGAAGATGCTCTCGCGGCGGTAGATAAAGGCATCAAAAATGTCGAGCAGAACGATCAGATCCAGCTCAGGTTCGAAAAGATTCAGTTGCAGCTTTCTAAAAAGGACGTGAAAGCAGCGGAACAAACTCTAGGAGACGTTAAAAAACTGGCAACGCAAATCCGACCTGAATTTATCGACCTGTTCCAGGCCCGCATTCTCATGGAAGAAGGCAAATGGAACGCGGCCAAGGACTTGCTCAACAAGGTGCGTCCGAAATTTGCCGAGATGCCTGGCGGACGTGCGGCCGATGTGGATTACTTCCTGGGCTTGTGTTACGAAAATCTTCGACAATCAGACAAGGCCATCGAGCACTATAGAAACGTGCTGGCACAAAGTCCTAATAACCCACCTGCAGAGGCTGGTCTTCTGCGAGCAAGCGCAGCGGCGGGTTTGGAAACCGACAACAGCAAGGCTACTCCGACACAGAAGCAACTTGCTGAAGAACTAAAGAAACCTCAGGCTGAGCGCGATTGGAAGAAGATCGAGGCACTCGTGCTCGAGTCGGCCAAGGAATACAATCTCGACGAGTTGAATACCAAGGTGAAACTCGCACAGATTCGCACGATGAAGGAAGACTACGAAGGAGCTCGGAAGCTTCTTCAAGAAGCGCAACAGCTTGCGCCCGAGAACATCGGCGTACGCCGTATGCAGATTCAGCTTACGCTACTCGACCCGAAGTTCGGTCCTGATCGTGCTTTGGAATTGCTGCAAAAAACAGTGGCCGAACAGGGCGATGTCCCGGCCTTGCGATTGGACAAGGCGGACATTCTGATCGCCAAGAATCAGGGGAATACAGATCGCGAAGAGTTGAAGGCCGATTTGGCCGAGCTATTCGCCGGCATCGATGCTTGGACGCCAGAGCAAAAGACAGAGCTTTGGACGGGCATGGCCAATCGGTATTTGAATTTGGGCATGAACACCGAAGCACGGCAATACCTCACCTTGGCGGCGAATGCGCAGTCGCACCAACTTCCTTTGCCGCTTGCCATGTTTTCGCTTGCCTTGGAAGCGAACGACGACGACGGCATCAAGGACGCGCAAGATCGCATTCTGAAGATCGTGGGCAACAAAAACGATGCCAACTGGCTATACACCGAAGCGCGTCGCCTATTGTCGCTCGTTCGCCGCAATCAGCTAGAGCCGTCGTCGATCAACCAGATCCGGATTCTGGTAAATCGCGGCTTGGAACAGCGTCCGGATTGGCACGAATTACACGTGCTTAATGGCGAGTTGGAATTGCAAAGTGGTAATTTGGCGAAGGCATTGGAGCACTTCAATCGGGCTCAGGAGCTTGGCCGGCCAACGCCGCTGGCTACATCGCAGCACATCAAAATTTTGTGGCTGGCAGGACGTGTGCAGCAGGCTGGTGAATTATTGGAGCGTATACCAGAGCCCATGCGTTATCCGTTGCTCGGTCAGTTGTATCCCGAAATTCTTTTCCGCACGAATCGTGTCGATGAAGCTTTGAAACAAGCGCAAGCCGCGATTGAAGCGAACCCGAACAGCGCTCAGAACCATTATTGGTATAGCCAACTGCTGGCTCGCTCGGCTCAACCACGCCCGGTGGCAAAAACGGCGGCTATCGGCACTCCGGAACAGGCAGCTACCACACAACTGAATAAGCAAACCATGGCCGAAGCCATCAAAGAGATGAAGCGTGCCGTGGAATTGCAGCCCGAGTTTCCAGAGGCTTGGTTGGGGCTTATCGCGTACTACAGCCAGTTGGACGATGAGGAACAAGCCCAAACCGTTTTGAGAGACGCTCAGCTAGCGATTAGCGGCGACAACCTGCAAATTTTCTTAGCGCGAAGCTACGAAGCTTTACGCCGTTGGTTCGATGCCGAGACGATGTATCGTGCCGTGTACGAATCCTCGCCAGACGATTTGAATCGAACGCAGCAACTGGCCGCTTTCTATTTGGGCAATGTCTACCCGCTTCCGGATAAGAATGCGAAGGCGACGCCGCTGATCAATAAGATTTTGCGTGCTGGTGCCGACAAGAAGCTTGAGCCGAACGACCCTACCCTGCTCTGGGCTCGTCGAATGGGCGCGAAGATGCTGGCCGAGACTGGCGATTATCAGAGCCTGATCAAGGCCGAGAATCTGCTTGCTTCCAACTCGCAACAGGGTGAACTTACGATCGACGACAAACTGGCGATGGCCGAGATTTTGGCGAGTCGCCCTGAGCCGCTCTCGCGGCGCAAGGCGATCGAGCTCCTCGAAGAAGTGAGCAGTACCCAGCAGCTGAGCGAACGAGGTGAAATTACGCTTGGTGCGCTGTACTATGCCACGAACCAGGACGATTGGGGGCGCTACTCGCGCCAGATGCGCAAGGCAATCGCGCGATACCCCGATTCGATTCTTGCACGAGCCGCATTTGTGAAGAATCTCATTGCTCGTGGTGATAAAACTTCGCTCGACGAAGCTACCACGCATGTAAAAAGGATGCGCCAACTTAATCCAAAGCATATTGGCACGTTTGAATACACAGTGCGACTAGCCGACAAGCTTGGCCGCCAGCAAGAGGCACGAGCTGAATTGTTGCGCGCAGTTCCCGATCTATCGAAAGCCACGTCTTTGGCTCCTACTGACGTGCAGATGCTTTCGATGCTCGCCAATCTGCTGGTCGAGCTCAACGATTTAAATACCGCCGAAAAGCTGTATCGCCAGATGGCGGCGATCGATCTGAACCAAATTCCGGCGTTGGCTAATTTCCTCGGTAATCACCGCAGCATGGATCAATGCTTTGAAAAGCTCAACGAGATTTACGCGCCGGAGCGTATCCCGGGCATTTTGCAAGTTGCCCTGGTGACGGTTCGTAAAAATCGAGAAAAGGTGGGCGATAAGTTTGACGCCCAGGTTCAAGGCTGGCTGGATACGGGATTGCGTGAAAACCCTGATTCGATTCCTCTTTTGATGGATCAGGCCGACTTTTATGACATTCAGAAGAAGTACAAGGAGTCCGCGGCCATCTATCGCAAGCTGCTGGAACGCAAGGATCTGGTAGGCATTCGTCGAGCCATTTTGCTCAATAATTTGGCGTTTCTTGTAGCGCTCGATCCGCAATCGGATCCAAGTGCTGATCCGTTGGAGCTGGTTAACCAGGCGATTAACATCATGGGGCCGAGCTCCGATATCCTGGACACTCGGGCCCTGGTTTATATCTCACGGAAAGACTACCAGAAGGCGATTAACGACTTGGAGCTAGCCGTTAGCGATGGCCCCACGGCCTCGAAGTACTTCCATAAGGCCCAGGCGCACCTCATGGCGGGGGAGAACCGGGCCGCACTCGAGGCTTGGGAAAAGGCCGAGGAATTGGGCCTTAGCCACGATGCGATCAACCTTATGGAAGTTAAGAAATTTGACGATATGAAAGCAAAAATCGATCAAATTCGGAGTGCCTCGGTAACCCAGGCAGAGGGGCGTCGACGCGCGGGATAGTCGTCTGATTATACTAGCGGCATGGGAACTATTTTGAAGCGCGCTGATCTATTCTGTTCGACATTTCTCCTGCTCGCCTGTGGCGTTACCGCCGTGGCAGGCGAGTGGGATACCGCCTCGACTGCCTACGGGCGAGGTGTGCATGCTTTTTTTTCGGGCAGGTTGAATGAAGCCGAAGCTTGGCTCAACCAGGCCGCCGATTTCAATCCTAACGACCCAAGAATTTTTTATTTTCGTGCCCTCACGCTCAAACGTTTAGGGCGCGGCGATGAAGCGTGCAGCGATTTCGAGTTCGGCGCGGCCATCGAGGCCGAGTCTCCTAATCGATATGCGGTGGGCACTGCTCTGCAGCGTGTTCAGGGAGCCGATCGGTTGGTGCTGGAAAAGTATCGTCGTCAATCGCGGGCAGGCGCTGCCGCGTACCGTCAGCTAGTTCATGCGGAGCGAGCGAATCGAACTTTCAACGACTTCGAAGTGCTTTATCATCCGGTAGTCGTGCCACTAGAGGAATTTGGCGGTCAGGGCGAGCCACGTGCATTAACGAGCGAAGAATTAAAACTGCGCGCTCAGGCGGCGGAAAAGCGGGCTGCCAACAAAAATGCCGTTGCACCGGCCGACCCCTTCCGGGATGATTCTGCCGATGGTCGAGCATCGGCCGATCTGGCCCCGGCGGCAGAAGATGAAGCCCTCCAACCTAAAGTTGCCGAGCCTGATGCAGCACCGGCAGTGGAGCGGTCACAACCTCCGGCCTCCGCTGAACCTGCCGATGATGAAGATCCGTTTAGCGATTTCTAAGAAAGAATAAAACTCTCCTTCGTGCCAGGTTTTACACAAATGGACCATTCGCACCTTCGTGTTGCTTTTCTCGCGTTAGGCCTTTCCGGGTTACTGTTCGTCGGTTGCAATCAATCCGGCAATGGCTCGGCAGCTAGTGCAACCGCCGCACAGATTGCGCCGGAAAAGAGCTTAGAGCTGATCATTGGCGACTTCCGTCGTGACGTGGAAGAAACATCCATTGGCTTTAGCGTAAAAGACGCTTCGGGTTCAAAAACGATGATGACCGGTCGTAATGTGGTGTCGTACGACATTGTTCAGCCCACGGATGGAGAGCCGTTAAAGGCCATCGTGACAGTTTCGAGCGAAATAAAGTATTCCATGCAGCGTACGACCGAAAAAGATCTGGTCGACTCGATGAATGCGAAAAACGCCGACTCCGCGGAGGGAAGCGGTGATCTGGCGGCTAACAGCTTGCCACAAGATCCAACCATTGCGGGCGGAGCACCCTCGGAGTCGGCCGTCGTCGTTGCACGGACAGACGACAAAGAAGAACGTAAATATGAATTAGTTTACGAAGGCGGGCGTTGGAAGTTGCTAAGCAAACTCGATCCGAAGACCGAGGAACTTATCAAGCTTGCTTTCGACCGGGCGCTTGCCAACCAGGGCTAGGGATGAACGGATTCAGGATGGTGGATGCGGGGAGCAGGGCCAAGGCATTCAGTAAATACCCTGCCCCCTGTATCCTCTATCCCGCATCCTGCAAATTCTCCGTGCCTCTGTGTGGTTAATCCGGAAATAGGGCAGTTCTTTTTGTGTTGTTCCTTAGCTTGAAAAGTACCCTAGCCTCGGCCGTTTTGCGAAAGTCGTTCGAGGTTGCCGGCCCGGAACGCTTCGGCCATGGCTCTAGGCACTTCTGCTTCGGCCAGGAACACGCCTGCCCGATTCGCGGCAACTTCGGCTTTCATTTCCTGTTCGTGTGCAATGGCGTTGGCTCGCCGTTGTTCGGCAAACGCCTGAGCCTTGCGAGTGTCGGCCTCGGCTTGGTCGGCTTGGAGCCGGGCCCCGATATTTTCGCCGACATCGATATCGGCAATGTCGATCGACACGATCTCGAATGCCGTATGGGCATCGAGGCCGCGCTCGAGCACGGCTTTTGAAATGAGATCCGGGTTTTCCATCACTTGCAGGTGATCTTTGGCCGAGCCGATCGAAGTGATAATGCCTTCGCCCACGCGGGCGATAATGGTTTCTTCCGTAGCGCCGCCGATGAGCTGGGCCAGGTTTGTGCGAACGGTTACCCGTGCGCGCACTAGCAGTTCCACGCCGTTCTTTGCGACGGCGCTCAGTGTCGTGCGGCCAGACTTTTCCGAGTCTGGGCAGTCGATCACTTTCGGATAAACGCTAGTCCGCACGGCATCGAGCACGTCGCGGCCTGCCAAATCGATCGCGGCGGCTCGGTCGAAATCGAGGTCGATGTCCGCACGATGGGCGGCGATCAAGGCATTGATGACTCGCGGCACATTCCCGCCTGCCAAATAATGGGCTTCAAGTCGCCGCGTGGTGATGCCCGTATCGGGATCGGTGCCAACGCCCGCCTGCATCGCCATAATTTTGGCATCCACGATGGTGCGGGCGTGTACTTGTCGCAGACTCATGCCCACAAGGCTGAATAAGCTCACGTACGAATTCGACATAAGTGCTTGCAACCAGAGTTTGCCGTAGCTGAACATGAGCACGGCCAGCACCAAGCCCACGAAGAGCACAATCGCGATGCCGAAGAGCCAGGGCAGCTTATCGTTCCAGCGAGGCTGATCGTCTAACAGTAAGGCGAGTAACCCCCCCACGTTGTAGCGGAGGATGTCGAGAGCGAATAAGTCATTCATGGTGGATGAACCTTTCGGTGAATCGGGCAGCGACGAAGTACCTAGTGTTCTGTCAGTCTTGAATTGCTGGGTGGCATGCTTTCAC
>CAZTWS010000093.1:0-19667 GCA_964618225.1 uncultured Planctomycetaceae bacterium | reverse complement strand
ATGGATGGCGTGTTGTGGTTGGACGGCGTGGCCGCCGCCGCTAAGGGGGGAGCAAACTATATGTGTACGAATATACATATTCGGTGGCCGTTTTCAAGTAGGAATTTGCGGCCACGGGGAATTATTTAACCACAGAGACACGGAGGGCACGGAGAAGAATTCGGAAGAGGTTTTGGGACCACGAAGACGCGAAGAAGAATTATTGGTTGAGGATGCAGGATGGTAGATGCAGTGCGCAGGGTATCTGCTGAATGCCTTATCCCTGCTCCCCCACATCCACCATCCTGCATCCTACAAATGCTTTGTGTCTTGGTGGTTTGAAAAACTCGGTGTCTCTGTGGTGAATTCCCGAGCGCAATTCGTGGGGGTTACTGGTCGCTGAAGCGACCAGTCCGTCGGGGTGGGGGCTGTGGTGCTACACTGTTGGGGAAGGCTCGCCCCATTCGGCGGTGAAGTCGTGTTGGCAGCTTGGGCAGCGTATCTTCTTGCCCAGGTAGGAGCCGCGCGATCGGGTGGAGTAGCTGCAGCCGGGGCAGGCGATGATAAATCGCCAGGGGCCCTCGTCGGTGGTGTCGATGCTCGACATGACCGGCAGGTCGACGAACTCGATGTCGGTCTCGTTCAACTCCATCAACGCATCCGTGGAAAGTTCTCGGACATCGGCAATGCGGTTGGCCATGCGGCGAATCGCCAGCTCGAACAGGTTTCGCACCGTGCGACCGTTGCCGAAGTGGTAATCGCGCAAACGGTGGAGTTCAGTAAGGCCCAGCAAGAGCCGGGCACGAGCATTGTGCGCCAACCGGTAGTGGTTTTTTTCGCAGAGCGATCCGAAGATGCGGGCGAGTTCCAACGGCGAGTAATCGTCGAAGTGAAGCATGCGATTGAACCGCGACGAGAGGCCTGGGTTTGTTTTCAACAGGTTGCGCATTTCGTTAGGGTAGCCTGCCAAAATGACGACCAGCCGGCCGCGGTCGTCTTCGGCTCGTTTCAGGAGGGTCTGGATCGCCTCGTTGCCGTAATGATCTTGCCCTTCTTTCGATACGAGGCTGTATGCTTCGTCGATGAACAGCACGCCGTCGATAGCTTCGTTGATTTTCGCCTGGGCTTTCGCGCTGGTTTGTCCCATGTACTCGGCCACCATTCCCGAGCGATCGGTTTCCACCAAATGGCCTTTGGACAAAATGCCCATCGCGCCGAAAATTCTGCCGAGAATGCGCGCGACCGTTGTTTTGCCCGTACCGGGGTTGCCGGTAAAGACCATGTGCAGCGTCATGTCTGCGCCGGGCAGTCCAGCCTCCTTGCGGCGTTTTTGCAGCTTGAGGTAATTGACGAGCGTGCGTACTTCTTTCTTTACCGATTCGAGACCGATGAGCGAATCGAGTTCCTCGATGGCCTCTCTGAGTTCTTCCTCGTGCGACTTGCGATGCGGAATTGGAGGTTGCGACGGTGCCTTCTTTTTCTTTGGCGTTGTTGTGGAATGATCCGAGTAAATTGCAGGCTTTTCTGCCTGCACCTCTTCGATCGCCTGGGCGCTTGCGGCGTTCGGCTCGTCGTGCTGGGTGGGTTCGTCGATTGGAATTTGCCGCAGGTGGTGCCGTAGTTCGTCTTGAATGGACTTGATGACGCTCGCTTCGCGGTCGCGCAACTCGCCATCGGCACGACCGACCAGGTTGCCGAGCCGAGTCACCAGCGTTTCCAAGGTGCCGATGCGGTCGCGCAGGGGCACGATGCGGTCGAACGGACGAATGAGGCTGTACCAGCGAAGCTTCGCGACGTCCTCGGATGCCTTTTGCGCCGCTTCGCGAAGTTGTTTGCCGGTCAGCCGCTTGTTCCAAAGGTGCTCGAAAATGAGTTCGGCCATGTAGCGTTCCGACCGCGACCAGTGCCGATCGGCTTCGACCACCGCGAAGTACACTTTGAGCACCAGCGCGCGGTGCAGGTCATCCATCAGCCGGATGAAGTCGTCGCCCTTTTTCTGGATGAGATGGGGGTATTCGTGCGCACAAAGTTCGCCGCTGGAAACGTAGAGCTCGCGACACTCTTGGAGAGTGCGGGTGAACAGCGAAGACGAGCTCGGAACGTTGGGCGGCATTGGCGGCGAGGGCTGGTGTTATTGAATCATGTATTGAGAATGAACGCGCCAGTTTGGCTGTCAGCTGTTGGCTGTCAGCTATCGGCAAGACAGATTGGCCGACAGCCGAGAGCTGATGGCCGACAGCCCAATGTCTCGCTCAGTTTCAATGCAATCATCAATAGTCGCTGGATGGTAATGGTATTAGAGAATTTTCGGGTACGAATCGTTGGCTTATTATCTGAGCGGGCCGGGTGATTCTCCGCGCCGTCGGGCAACGCCGTTCACTATTTTTTGTCCACAGCTGACGCAGATTATCGCAGATTTTGTAATTCCAAGAGAACGGCAACAGATCCGAAAACGCTGGCAGTTAGCTGATCTATCTGTGGACATCTGCGTTATCTGTGGACTCTTGAATTGAAATTAGTAAATGGCGTTGCCCATCGGGGGCGAGGACGCCCCGGATCGCTTGGTTCATTCATCATGCTCCGCACAGATCGCCGGAGCTCGAGGTTTGGTCGAGTGCGGCTTCGGCAAACGATTCTTCGCTTTCCCATAGCACGACCTTGGTAGCATATACGCCTTTTCCATTCAGAAGTTTGGGGCAGACCTCTTTCAATAAATAGGTGGCCATGTTTTCTGAAGTCGGATTGTAGGGCAGCACGAAATACCGCCGTGGCTCGACCATTTTGATCGCCGTCAGTCCGTTTTCATCGGACTGATTGAGAATGAATCCGTGGTCCCAATTCTCGTCGATCCATCCCTTGAACAGGCGTTTGAGTTCGGAGAAGTCGATTACCCGGCCCACGTCGTCGACCTGGCTGCTGGTGACGTAGAAGTCGGCCGTGTAATTGTGCCCGTGGAAATGCTCGCATTTTCCGCCGTGGCGATGTAGTCGGTGACCGGCGCAAAACTTGATGCGCCGCATTATCGTGAGACTCATGAATGCACCCGAATGTTTTATCAACGAGGTGGCAGAACCGATGCTTTGCAGGGCCGGTCGTGCCGATTATTGCGAATTGGCGCGGTCGTTGGGAAACAACCCGCGGTAAGCCTCGATTTTCACGTGCATGGGGCTGTTTGAAAAGGATTATTTTGTGCAGGATAATGAGGTGCCCGCCCGCTTTCGATGGGCGATTCGTTTTTTGAAACATGCTGTGGGAGGCGTGTTCGACGCCGATACCGTTCTCAAATGGTGAGTGTGATCGGCGTCAGAGACGCCTCCTACGGGTTGCGAAAGTCTGTTCTACGCATGATCACACCATTCATTTTAGAAGTGATTGGCGTGATTGCTTTCCTGACCCATCTTACAGGCCTCGTATGCGCGGCCCATGCGGTGATGACCGCACGCACGTCGCAGGGGGCTATCGCCTGGGCGTTGTGCCTCATCATGATCCCCTACGTGACGCTGCCGGCGTATCTGGTGTTCGGTCGCGGCAAGTTTCAAGGCTATGTGAAGGCGCTGCGCCGCGGTAATTCGCAAATCGACCACTTGGCGCGCGCGCTGGAAAAGAAAATGCGGCTGTTCCGCGTGCGCGATGAAGACTTCGATCCGAAATATCTCGCGCTCGAAGAGTTGGCCGAGATGCCGTTCACAAGCCACAACGACGCCACGTTGCTCATTGACGGCGCGGCGGCGTTCGAGGCCATGTTTCAGGGCATGGAGTCGGCCAAGCACTACATCATCGTGCAGTTTTACATCATTCGCGACGACAACTTGGGCCGTCAGCTCAAAGAAATTCTTAAGCGCAAAGTGAGCGAAGGCGTGCGGGTGTATTTGCTTTATGATGAAATCGGAAGTTACTACCTGCCGCGCGCCTACCGACGCGAACTTGCCGCGGCCGGGATTGTGATCTCGCCGTTTCGCACATCGAAAGGAATTCGCAACCGGTTCCAAATCAATTTCCGCAATCACCGCAAGATTGTTATTGTGGATGGCTCGATCGCCTACGTGGGCGGGCTCAACGTGGGCGATGAATATGTGGGGGAAAGCAAGCGATTCGGCCCGTGGCGGGATACGCACGTGGAAGTGCGTGGGCCGGTGGTGCAGGCCATTCAGTTCGCTTTTCTTGAAGATTGGTTCTGGGCAACCGGCGTGGTACCAGAGCTTGACTGGACTCCCAACCCGGCCCCTGACGAGAACGAGACGGCGCTTTGCCTCGCTTCGGACCCTTCGGATCTCCTCGAAACGTGCGGTTTGTTTTTTTTGCACGCAATTAACTCGGCCAAGCACCGGTTATGGATCGCCAGCCCGTATTTTGTGCCCGATGAATCGCTCATGGCCGCGTTGCAACTGGCGGCGATTCGGGGCGTGGATGTGCGGGTGATGCTGCCGGCGCTACCGGATCATAAGATCGTTTACCTGGCCGGTTTTTCGTACATTGCGGAGGCTGAGCCGGCCGGAGTGAAGTTTTATCGTTACCAGGTTGGCTTCATGCACCACAAGGTGATTCTGGTTGATGATGACCTGGCGACCGTGGGAACGGCGAATTTCGACAACCGCTCGATTCGGTTGAACTTCGAGTTGATGCTCGTGTTTGCCGACAAGGCATTTGCCGCGGCCGTGCATGAAATGCTGGAAAGAGACTTTGCCAACTGCCGGCAAGCCACGGCCGATGAACTGGCCTCGCAGCCGTATGTATTCCAAGTGGCGGTGCGAGTGGCCCGGCTGTGTGCGCCGGTGTTGTAGTGCGTTAGGCTGGAGCTAGTGGTCTGTCCATGGTCATTTGATGGGTGGCATGCCTTCGCCTTCTGGGCGTAGGCATGCTTACCCGCTACCGCGTGAAAGCATGCCACCCATCAATTCAAGACTGACAGAACGCTAGTGCGTTTTTAGATTTACCGTTCTGTTATGCCGTTCGCTGGTTGGACGGCGTGGCCGCCGCCGCTAAAGAACTCCGTCGGCGCGCTACCAGTATCGAAACGAGATGCCGGAACCGGCAAAGAAATCGTCCGCCGCGTCGTTCAATCCGACCCCCGCGCGGATATCCCATTGCAGATCGTTGTTGAATAGGAACGTAAAGCCGCCGTTGAAGTAGTTCTCGGTCGACTCGGTATCAGCACCGGACGGAACTAACACATACCATTCGCTGTAGGTGCCGAGTCGTTCGGTCAATGAGTAGTTAACCGTCCACGATTGCGAAATGAGCGAGAACGAGCCGTTCGTTTCATCGTCGGTGGCGGCATTGACGCCGGTGGAGCCGGCGGTGGACCATTTATCCGTGATGTCCCAGTAGTAAGCATAGTTGACGCCCGGCAACACTTCGTCTGAAGTTACGGCGGACGAGCCGGTGGGGACGCTCACTTGCAATACGACGGCTGTTTCTGGCAGGATCATCTCCTGCGGAGTGAGCGCGATCTTCGCTCCCACGATCAAATCGGTCGCGCCCGAGATTTCCTCCTCGAACAGGCCGAAATCTGTCAACTGGTTCGAGTAGTTCTCTTCGAAACGCAGTTCGAACCACTCGGCAAACATCCCCATGCGTACCAGGACTTCGGGAACGGAATGGGTGTACCTTGTTTCGCCGCCGTTGCGGTCGTAGATAAAAGTGTACCCAGATTCGATCTGCCACACACCGTAACCGACCGTGGCGCTTGCTTCGGTGAATCGGGGCCGATCGGTAACCAGCGGCGCGTAAACATCGGGGCCCCCTTCGAAACTTGTGCCGTAGCTCCACTGCATGAGTGTTTTTCGATAGCCACCGTCGGCATGCGCGAACGAAGTTGCCGCGAAGAGAGCGACCACCACGAACAGTCGTGATACAAAGCAGCGGCAGAACATGGCGGGAGCCGGGGCGGGGTCGAATGCGCAAGGCGGGCACAACACGTATCTACAATATTCGTCGGAACCCCTTTATGCACCGCAATCAAACCGCAGGTTCCGCCACACCACGAAGAGAGACACACCGAAAGATGTGAAAATGTATCGATCGCGGAGGAATTGCCCAGCAGAGGCTAAAGCCAACACACTGATAGCATTTCTATGTGGAATTCTTTTGAACACTAATCAGCGCTGAGCTTCGCTAATTCTCTGTCTGTTATGCCGTTCGCTGGTTGGACGGCGTTGCCGCCGCCGCTAAAGATTTTGTTCTGGCATCGACCACCAGCGGAACGCAAACTCGGAAAATGCACTAGTTCAATGAGGGGTCGGGCGGCAGATGAGTGAGATCCAAGTCTGGTGCCATGATCTCGAGCCCGATGCGTTGCGTTACGGTTCTCCAAATTGTTTCGTGGTCTGCGAACACGTCGTCTATTGTGGCGCGCGTGGTAAGCCAGCCGCCGGCTTCCATTTCGCCTTCGAGTTGACCGCTGCCCCAGCCCGAGTGCCCGCTGTATAGCCGAAGCGGAGTTTCCGAGCGCCGCACGAGCACATCGAGCGAATCGCGTTGCGTGGCCATGTACAAGCCGGGCAGCACTTCGTCTTGGCTAAATTCGGGCACCGAGTGCAAGGCCACGAGTGGGCCCGGTACCGGGCCGCCGACGAAGATCAAGTCCTCGCGATCGCACGGATCGTTGCCGATGACATCCCACACCTCGCGCACCGTTTTTTCCGACGGCCGATTGATGATTACGCCCATCGCCCCTTCGTGGTCGTGGTGGAGCATAAGCACCACCGACTGCGCGAAGTTTGGATCGCGCAGATATCGCGACGCCACCAGGAAATGCCCCGTGAGATACTTTTGTGACATGGCTAACGACCACTGCGTGACACCCGACGGGAAAAGCCTGAACACGGGAGCCGATCCGATCCAAGCGAATGCCGCTCTCGGTTTTTAGGTGCTTCCAGTATATGCGGATATTCACAAAGTGTGCAGGCGAATGGTGTTATTTACTAGCCGAGCGGCGGTTGGTGATTTCGATTGCCTTGAGCAGCCCGCGGGCTTTGTTGAGTGTTTCTTCGTATTCCTGCGAGGGAACACTGTCGGCAACGATGCCGGCACCAGCCTGCACGTAGGCCGTGCCGTTTTGGATGACGATCGTGCGCAGGGCGATGCATGTATCCATGTTGCCGGCGAAGTCGATGTACCCCACCGCCCCGGCGTAGGGGCCGCGGCGGTGCGGTTCCACTTCGTCAATGATCTGCATGGCCCGCACTTTGGGCGCGCCCGACACAGTGCCCGCCGGCAAACAGGCGGCCAAGGCGTCGAAGGCGTCGCGATCGTTCGTAAGTTGGCCCGTTACGTTCGAAGTAATGTGCATCACGTGGCTGTATCGCTCGATGACCATGACGTCGGAAATTTCCACCGAGCCATACTCGGCCACGCGGCCAACATCGTTGCGGCCGAGATCGACGAGCATCACATGCTCGGCACGCTCCTTGGGGTCGACCAGCAGTTCGTCGGCTAGGGCCTGGTCTTCTTCTTCGGTCTTGCCGCGGCGGCGCGTGCCGGCCAGCGGGCGGACCGTCACCTTGCCATCGACCACACGCACCATGATTTCCGGTGAGCTACCGACAAGCGTACAGCTATCGGTCCTTAGGAAAAACATGAACGGGCTG
This sequence comes from uncultured Planctomycetaceae bacterium, assembly GCA_964618225.1. Classification (GTDB taxonomy): domain Bacteria; phylum Planctomycetota; class Planctomycetia; order Pirellulales; family Lacipirellulaceae; genus JABDGM01. Next base: position 12,099 of record CAZTWS010000093.1, on the reverse strand, counting down.
GGGTTCACCACGCGTAGCGTACGGTAGACCTCGAACGGATCGACTTCGAGCGGCACTGCCAATCGCTGGCCAATGACCACTTGGAAAATGTCGCCCGCGCGGATGTACTCGATGCACTTTTCGACGGCGGCCTCGAACTTGGGCTGTGTGAAGTTCGATGTGTACTTGAGCTTTACGTCGCCTGCCGTATCGATGTCCGTGGGCGGCAAAGTGTTGGTAGGCGTCGAGAGTTTTTCCACAAACCGATCCACCCGCCGACAAGCGTCGGCGTACGCAGTTGCGAGGAGCGAGGAGTGAGGATCGAGATTCGTGTTTTTCTCTCGCTCCTCGCTCCTCGTCCCTCGCCCCTGCCCCACCTTCGCCAGCACGATGACGATCACCGTCTTTTGCACGTTGTCGAACACGATCATATGGTCGTAGAACGAGAACGATAAATCGGGCAGGTTGCGGTCATCTTTCGGCGCATTCGGCAGGTTCTCGACGTATCGCACGGTGTCGTAACCGGCGTAGCCAACGGCACCGCCGATGAACGGCGGCAGATCTGGCGTGTGGGCTACGCGAACCTCTTGCACAAGTCGCCGCAATTCTTCGAGCGGATTGTCGGTTTGTACGTTTTCGACGGTGCTTTGAAGTCCTTCGACTTCATGGTCGGCAGTATCATGGCTCACGGTTACGTGAGATCCACGCGCTTCGAGTGTCATGAACGGTTCGGCCGCGAGGAAGCTGTACCGGCCAACCTTCTCGCCACCGATCACGCTCTCGAACAGGCACGCGTTGCCGCCGTCGTCGATTTTGTGAAACGCGCTCACGGGAGTGAGGACATCGCTCAGCACACGGCGATACACGGGCACATAATCGGCAGTGGCGGCGAGCTTCGAAAACGTGGCGAAATCGGGGTAATGCGACATTGTCTATATAATAATGAGATAGCTACATGAATTTCGGCTTTTCCGCGGCGTCGTATCCTACCACGCCAACGCGCTGTACCGCGACCCAGCCTCGCCGCGGCTGCTTAGCTGCTTGGCTCCACCACCAATTCATGGGGATATACTCAGAACTTTAGGTTGAAACGCTGATCAGCTCGTGCGGCCGATAAACGCGGCCATTTCAGCTTAATCTTGACACTAGCACCCCCATGGTTAGAATCCCTCTAGCACGCTGGAATGCGGCCGATTCTCGATATTTTTGCGTACACCCTCCAACTGCCGATGTAAGCAGTTGAAAAGTGCCCCCAGAACGAAAATCGGTTCGCGCGGCGGCAGATTGATCTCCCATGAAATGCCAGAAATGCGATAAGCCGGCGACGTTCCATATAACCGATCTCGTCGACGGCAAGCCGAACGAGCTTCATTTGTGCGAGGAATGCGCACACAAGTTTTTAGCCCCATCGTCCGATGATGCGTCTCAAGTGGTGCCATCGATGGGGGCACTGCTAGCTCAACATTTGGCCGTGGGCGAAACGGCCGAGGAGCTCGCCCGGCTCGACCAGCGCTCGTGCCCCGTGTGTGGCATCACATTTCTCGAATTCCGAAAGCAAGGTCGGCTCGGCTGCCCGCACGATTACGTTTGCTTTGCCGAAGACCTCGAACCGCTGTTGGTGAACATTCACGGCGAAACCCGGCATGTGGGTAAAGTGCCCAAATTCTGTGCCCGAGGTGCCGAAGAGCAAACTCAACTAATCCGCCTGCGCCGCGAGATGAAGGAAGCCATTGCGGCCGAAGAATACGAACAGGCATCGAAACTTCGCGACGAAATCCGTAAGATCGAACAATCTCGCGACAAGGCAGAGAACCAATGAAGGAATGGCGGATTCCGAATGACGAAATGTTTTTTTCGTCATAAGAATTTCGTCATTTTCAAATATGGATTTTACAGCGATTAACATGAGCGAAATGGCCCAAACCAGCGGCGAGTGGCTGCGCGGTTCGGGGCCCGAGTCGGATATCGTCGTCAGCAGCCGCATTCGGCTCGCGCGCAATTTGGCCGACTTCCCGTTCATTTCGCGAGCGACCGACACCGATCGGGCCGAGATCGGCAAAATCCTTCGTGGCCGCATCGAAAAGCTCCACGAAGAGGGCAAATTCACGGGCCAGCTCATTTTCGTGGACGTTAGCACGCTCGAGGCCGTCGATCGCCAGTTCCTGGTCGAACGCCAGCTAATCAGCCGCGAACATGCCGACGCCGAGGGAGCCCGTGCAGTCGTCATCGACCAACGCGAGCAAATGAGCGTGATGATCAACGAAGAGGATCATCTGCGCATTCAAGTGCTCAAAAGCGGACTCGACCTCACCGCCGCTTGGGAGCAAATCAACGAGTTGGACGACCACATCGAAGCCCGTATCACCTATGCTTACAACGATCGCTTCGGCTACCTCACGGCATGCCCGACGAACGTCGGCACCGGCATTCGTGTCAGCGTGATGCTTCACTTGCCGGCGCTCGTCATCACGCAGCAAATCGATAAGGTATTTCGCAGCCTGCAGAAGATTAACCTGGCCGTGCGCGGCCTGTACGGCGAAGGCTCGCAGGCCCAAGGCGATTTCTACCAGGTAAGCAACCAGATTACGCTTGGCCAAAGCGAGGAAGACCTCACCAAGAAAGTTGCCGACGTCGTACCCGTGCTCATCGACTACGAACGGCAAGCCCGTGAATTCCTGATTCGTGAAAGCCAGGAAACACTGCATGACCGAGTCAGCCGTGCCTTCGGTATCTTACGCACGGCTCGGTCGATTAGCTCCGAAGAAACCATGCACTTACTTTCCAGCCTGCGCATGGGCGTGAACCTGGGCCTCATTCGCGACGTGGAAATTCCCACCGTGAACAAGCTCTTCGTTCACACGCAACCGGCCCACCTGCAAAAGCTCACCGGCATGGAACTCGACCAGTCGGACCGTAACATCGAACGGGCATCGTACCTGCGCCGGCACCTCAGCGAAGATGGCCCCGATGCGGGGCATAATTAATTGCCCCTTCCGGAAATTCTGCTTGCGTTATGACTCGAGGGCTTTTCCTAAAAATACCGCTAAGCTGCAAGCGGCTGCGATTGCATGGTCGTGGGCGTTGCTGATTTAGTGGCTTGACTTCAATTTTTGGGCAAGGCTCATTGTGATAGCAAGTATTTTATCGAATCTCAAAAAGACGGCAGTGATTACGGATGGGGCACGGACATAGTCATTCGCACGATACGGAACTACTAAGTGATCGCCGGCTGATTTTCGCGGTGGTGCTGAACCTGGTTCTGACGTTTGTCGAAGCGGCGGCCGGGATTTTTTCTGGTAGTCTTGCGCTGCTGGCGGATGCCCTGCATAATTTCGGCGATGTCGGTTCGCTGATCCTCGCGCTGGTCGCGCGCCGAATCGGCAAGCGGCCATCGGATGACCGGCGGACGTTTGGTTACAAGCGGGCCGAAATCATCGGTGCGCTCATCAACCTCACCATTCTCATCATTATCGGCTTGTATCTGGTGTACGAAGCGGCGATGCGATTTTGGCATCCCGAGCCGATCGATGGTTGGGTCGTCGTAGGTGTGGCCACGGTGGCACTAGTGATCGATTTGGCCACGGTGGCGCTGCTGTTTACCATGTCGCGCGGAAATTTGAACCTGCGGGCCGCCTATCTGCACAACTTGGGCGATGCGTTGAGCTCGGTTGGGGTGATTATTGCGGGGGCGGCCGTAATTTGGTTTGGTGCCACGTGGGTCGATCCTGTTGCCACGCTGATTATTGCCGCGTTTATTCTTTGGCAAAGTTTCGGCATGATGCGGCGGTCGATTCACATTCTTATGGATGGTGCGCCGGACGATGTGAATGCCGAGGAGCTGATTGCCGAGTTACAGGCGATTGAAGGCGTGGTGGAAGTTCACCACGTGCATTTGTGGGAAATGGACGAGCAGAATCGGGCACTGGAAGCGCATGTGGTGGTGGATGACGCTCATATTGCTCGATGGGCTGATATCAAGCGTGATATCAAATCGCGGCTGGCCGACCGGTTTCATATCCATCATTCCACGGTGGAATTCGAATCGCCCGGTGAAGAAGCGTGTGAACCATGCTCGCCAGCGGGAAAGTGCCATGGTTAGCGTGCTCTAAGAGCTAGCACCCAGCGTACAGAATTGCTTTCGTCGCGCTTGTTCAAGTTTGACGATTGTAGCGGCCGATGTATGCGATGGTGCTACCGTGTCTAATCAAGTGAAGCTCGGATTGTGGCTCTTCAAACAACTCAGGTCGCAGCGCGCGATGACTTCGCCTGAAGGAGAAAAACCGAGTCCCTTCGGCTCGCTGGGGAGCAATCTCATCAATGCCGCGCTTGGTGGTTTGATTTTGTGGGTTGGCCAGACTGCGTTCCGCCACGAAGGAACGCTGACGAATGTCGATGAAAAGATTGCTGGTATCTCGCATCAGGTTGACGAGGTGAATCAACGCTACGAATCCCTGCGCAATTACGTGGCTTCGGTGACCGATGACCTGAAGAGTTCCAATCGTGTGCAGTTTACGAACCGCGATGGTGAAAAATTGCTGATGCAACTGCGGCAAACCGAACATTCGGCTACGGAGCTTGAGCGTCGTATTGCGGAGCGGTTGCACGCGTTTGATATCAAGCTGGCCACGCTTGAATGCAGCCAGCGCGGATCTCAGGAAGTATCGGCCTTGCAAATTGAGATTGCTAATTTGCGGAGCGAGTTAGCGCGGGCTGTTTGCGCCTATCAAGCGCGACTGCAAACGCAGCCCCAGGTGCAAGCTCCGACGGCGATCGATGGCCACACGGCGCGTGGAGTGCCCGTATATTTGCCGCCAGTCGATAGACGCCGTTAGTCGCGACTACGCCGACGATTGCTACTGTCGCGATCGCTCTCGCGATTTTTATCGTTGTTCTGCTGGTCGCCTTGCGCGGAACTGCCGGTTGGTTCGGGACGATTACCGAGCCACGCACGGCCAACGGCTTCGTCCAGTGCTTTTTGCAGCGATTCGGCGCGAATGTTACCGTTGAGGCGATGCACTTGCACCGTGGTTTTCGGGGCGGCTTCTTCGTCTAGCTGGTGAATCATTTCGACGACGCCCTCGAACACCTCTTTTTGAGCAGATACGAGCACGATGTTCGAAACATCGTCTGCACCGAGCGAGAGGGCACCCTGGAAGCCGACTTTGAGCGGGGCCGATTTCTTGGTGTCGTTCTGATTATTGTTGCGGCTGTAGCTGAGGATCGTCACCCCGCTACCGCTACTGCCGGTACCGCCGCTTTTGCCGTCTTTGGAATCGAACTCCTTGTCCTTCGAACTTAGAAGATCGCGAAATACTTCTTTAACGGCTGCCGCGATCGTGCTTGCACGCGAGTAACGGATTTTTACCGGCTGAGTGACACGCTCGGTAGCCGCATCATCGGAAGCGGGTTGATCGTACTCGTCAATGAGATTTTCGATTTCGTGTAGTTGCTTTGCCGAAGCATTAGCAACGAGGATCGTGTCGCTGGCGGGGTCCCAGATGAGTCGTAGCGGTTGGCGCTTCGACATAGCGCGCGGTGAGCTTTTATTCGATTCGCGGACATCGCCCCACCAATCGAGAATTTGTTCTTTCTCGCCTTTCAGTTCATCTTCATAGTACTCTTTCAAGTTGAGGTACACGTCGTAAACTTTGGCGTACTTGATGTGGAAGATTTTGTAACGCTGCGTGGGCGGTGACACTTCATCCACGAATTGTTCGAGACGATCGAGCGCGGCCGTATCTTCTGATGAGACCAGCAGGCGGCCATCTTTGGTAATCGTTATTTTGACGGGCGGTCGGGGCGCGGCCGGTTTTGTATCGGCAGTCGTTTCCTTGGTCGGATCCGAATTTGGGGTAGTTTCCTGAGCAGCCGGAGGTGCTGTCTCGGTGTTGGGAGGGCCAACCCTTGAGGAAACTGCGGAATCAAGGGCGACCGGCGTGGCTACCTGGATTACACGATAGCGATTGTGAGCGGGGCCACTTGTGAGAACCACTCGCGGGGCGTGGTACGCCGAACGTGCCTCGCGGTCGGTGGCCTCGTCGGGCTTTTCAGCCGGTTTTTGAGGAGGGGCAGTTTTGGGAACTTCCCGTTCATCGTTGATGATGAGCTCGTTTCCGCCGAGCGAAGGCCAGGCGGCGCGAAGTTGATCTAAGAGGCGAGCCGTTTCGGCAGGATCGGAGGCATCGAACGAACGCACTGTTCGGTCGCTGGCATTATTTGGTGCCGCTTTGCTAAGCTCGTCGAGGAATCGATCGACTTCGCGATTTTCGGCATCGTTGGCCCAGAGGAGCAGCCGGTTGTTTTCTATGTCGGCATCGACACGAAAACCTTTCTTGGGCTTATTGTCGTCGTTGCTGCTGCGGCGTCCGTACCCATACCAGTATGGATAGCCGGTGTCCTTTTCTTCCTCTTGCTCCTGTCCTCCCATCAGGGCCATGACGGTGCCGGCGACGGCGTCGGCAGGCAGATTTCGAGCGAGCCATTTGACGAATAGCTTTCGGCCAGTGCCATCGAGTTCATCTTTGAGTACCGCGATTTTCTTGTGATCGTCGATGGTGGCGCGTGCAAAGAGGATTTTGGATTTCGTATCGGCGCGAAGCTCGGTCCGTGGGTCAAGCTCGCCGATTTCTTCGAGCGTGGACTTCAACTGTTCGGGGTCCATCGTCACGAGGTTGTATTTGACGAGCGAGCGCTCCCCCGTGGGATCTGCCGCCGCCACATCTTCGTCGCCGAAGGGAACATCGCAGTACGTGATCGTTTGCTCGATGATTTTTAATTGCTCGGGCGGCGCATTGACGAGAATGCTGTTCCGGCGGCGGTTCATTGCCAGGTACACTTTCGGTGCTTCCGTGGCACCCGGCATTTTTGGGGGGGGTTGGCCGCGTTGGGCTGCCTGCTGCATCATTTGTTGCTGCTGGGCCATTTGTTCGGGCGACATTTGCGGAGGTTTCGCGCCAGCGCCGGAATCAGTGCCGACCATTGTTTTAAGGATTTCGATGACATGGTCGGGGCGCGCATGTTTAAGAATGAATTCCTTCGGCACGATGCGGCCCGATTTGATCATGCGTTCCTGGTTGAATAGCTCGGAAACCGTTCGCAGGTTGGCGGCCGAGTCCATGATGAGCAGCCGGCGCGTGGTGACTAGCGGGAACACCTTCGCGTTTGGGCTAAGCACTTGCTTTACATCATCCTTGGCCTTCTCGACTTCCATTTCAGGAGGCAACTCGAACGAAACCTTGACGTAGTCGTAACGGTTGAGGTTGTAGAGGTCTTCTTCGGTGGCTTGCCGTACAACGCTCGGATCGAGCTTCTCGATTTTGAACACGCTGAGCACTTCGCCCGATTGAATCGACGTGAAGCCGCGTGCATTGAGTGCCTGATTGATAAGGTCGTGTACTTCACTGAGCTTATAGCTGCGTTGGGTGGTGAGGTTGAGATACCCGTTCGGCAGTTCTTGCCAGTCGAGGCTCGACTTGGAAAGGTTTGCGAGCCACTGCATGACATCGGGCCACGGTTGGCCGATGAAGTTGAACGGCGGAACTAAGCCGTGTTCGTCTAGCGAAACCCGCAGGTCTCGCGGGTCGGGAGCTTTCGGAGGCGCGTCGGGACGCTTCACCACACCGGCCGGAGCATCTTTATTTTCTCCTTCGCTGGGCTTGTTGTCTTTGCCGGGCTTGCCTCCGGGTTGCCCGGGTTGTCCCGGTTGCCCGGGGGGCTGGCCTGGTGCTTGACCGGCGGCCACGGCAGCGCGTGCCGCCTCGGCCGCTTTTATCTGTTCAGCAGAAGCCGGAGCCGAAGCCGGAGCGGCCACCGGAACCGCGTCGGCAGGCTGTGCGAATGCCTCGGCACCGACAGGGGCCAACGGAGCCATGAACCAGCAAAGTAGAAGGGGAAGCGTCGCGCGCCAGAGCGCATCGAGAGAACCTACCTTCGTTCCATCATGGGAAGTCATCTGATCGCCCTAGCAGACTGAATGAAACCGATGCCCACGGCGCATAACCTGCCCGCAAGTAATCGTAAGATCACGCGTTCTTTTAGTTTAAGCGGCGGTTTAGCCTGTCACAACACAATTCGTGGGCCAAAAGACAGGTCGGGGCAAGTATGGGCAAGATAAATGGCCGCAAAAAATGGGTGGCAGGCGCTGAGGGGGAGCTTTGCGAGGTGATCCCTACCGAAAAACCACGTCGCAATTCGTCTCAGGGCATACCACCCTGAATTCCCGAAGGGCAGCATCACTTATTTGTCGCCGCTGTTTTGGTTTACGGTGTGCGGATGCGAATTGCATCGGCGATGACGTAGCCGGTGCCGCTGGTCCACCGGCTGACACCGACGGCATTGTAATCGCCCGCACTTAGGTTGAAGGTACCCAGGTTGTTCCACTGTCCACCGTTTGTGCGTTGGCTCCGCACGACGGTGGTGTTGCCGCTGGAGGTGGCAATGACGAACGGCGTGGAATTGTTGTAGCCCACGTCGGCAGGCCACCAGGCATCGACCAAGTAGCTGCGTGTGGTGGGGATGTTGAACTTGAACCATGCCGAGTCGCTGGCCAGCACGGGGTCCGCGTACCGATAGTTGGAGCCGTATCTTTGACTCGACCATGTAGAAGTGCCCCAGTTGCCGCTTGCTGTGAAACGGCCGGACGTAGTGTTGTCGACAATAGCGCTGTAGCTGCTACTGCCGGAGCGCAGTGCCGCGACATCGCTTCGAAGTTGCGGTAGCTTCGAGTACAGGATGTTGCCAGGACAGGCCGTGGCCATAAAGTCTCGATGGCCAAAGATTTGGCTCGAGGCGATGTTGTACTTGTCGCAAATGTAGGCGCACAACTCAACGAGCCGGTTGTAGAGCACGGCCGGCGGCTGAACCGAAGTGTAAAGTCCTTCGTTCTCGATGCCGATCGACTCCGCGTTCACGTTGCCGGCCCCCACATGAGCACCCTGCATAAAGCTGGTGCCTCCGCGCAATCGAGTCAACGATTGATGGCGGCCTTCCATCGCGTATCCACCACGGCTGATGGTGAATTGCTGGCCGGAGTCGGCCCAGCCGTTCGAATCCATGTGGTAGTTCTGAATGCTGCGGGCAAACGAAAACGCGGCAGCCTGGGTGGTTGCCGTGCCATTCGAAGTAGCCGTGTGATGCACGACAATATAAGAGGGGCGATAATTTCGCACGGTCAGGGACCTGGGTGAGCGAGCGCCCCATTCCGATGTACTATAGATTCGCGGCTCGGGAACGGCTGCAAGTGCCTTATCGGGCAGAGCGAGTTCAACTCCGCTGGCGAGTGCCACGGTGCTGAAGGTCATAGCGCCCTTCATGATGTCGCGACGAGACATGTGACGTTCACACATACACATAACAAGCTCCTTTCGACGTTGGAGAAGTGCGTGCCTCGATCAGGCCATCGAAACTCCTTGGCACGAAATCATTCGACGGAGAAGTGAACGCGAATCGAGAGCCGTTGCGAACGAATGTTCGCGGCGAAGCTTCGAGAATTCCCTGGTTAGGTGCATCGCGACTAGAAGCTAAGAAGAGAAAACCACCGATGATTCAGCTTCGCTAACGGCTGCGCCACTCGACGGCGACGCTAAATTTAACGCGCATCGAGACAAACACAAAATGAATTCTTGGAAAAACACTACAAGAAAACGCAAAAAGCGTGTTTTGATTCTGGCAATCATGTCAGCACGACAGCTCGCATGACGAAATGCCGTAGCAGTGTCAATGAGCGGCTGTGAAGAACCACTAAGGCACGAAGAGCTTACTGAGCTACATCATGCTCTATGATGGAGCAGTTTTTTATCTCCAATACCCCCGACAACTGAACCAACGAACCTTCGTGCCTTGGAGTCTTTGTGGTTCAAAAACGACGCTCTACTTGGCAGAGACATTACCTTTGAAGAACGGAAAGTATCGCTGGAGTTCCTCGGCGGTAGGTTGGGTACCGTATTCGCAAATTTCGAAAGTTTCGGCGTATTGAACCGCTTTGCCTTGTTCTTCTCCGTAGAGCTTTTGCAGCAGGCCGCGGAAGCGATTTGCCTCATCGCCTTGCCGTTTCGACCAGTATTCTTTGAGCCATGCTTTACGCCCTTCCACATCGCGCGCCGGGGGAACCGTGCGCGCTAGTTCCTCATTCCCCAGTGCGCCGCCCTCGTAGGCTTGCGAGGTGAGTTCGTGGATGGCAGTGAGTTTCGTATCGAAAATGTCGTCGACCGCCACGGCGACATCGGGCCGGAAGAGATACGGTTTTTGGAATCGGTCGCTCGAATAGAGAAACACCGGGGTTTTCGTCAGCGGCGGAGTATCGGGGCAAAAATAAGGCACTGTCACCATGAAGGCGGCGTCTTGCACTAACTGCCCCACGGCGCGATGGTCGGGGTGATAATCCCAAGGGCGATGTGAAATGACGATGTCGGCATTCCAGTCACGAATCAGCTTGGTGATTTGCTTGCGGTTTTCCAATGTGGGAAGCAATTCGCCGTCGTGGATGTCGAGAACCTCGGAGGTAACGCCCAGTACCTTGGCCGCGGCTTTGGATTCCGCACGACGGCGTTGAGCCAGCGTGCCGCCGGCCATTTGCCAATGGCCGATGTCGCCGTTGGTGACCGACACGAGTTTGACGTGGTGCCCCAGTTTGGCCCACTTGGCTGCGGTGCCGCCGGCTTTGTACTCGGCATCGTCTGGATGCGCGCCGAAGATGATGATCCTAAGCGGCTGAGATTCTGGCGGAGATTCAGATTGATTCGCTTGCCCGTAAGCGGTCAAGCAACCCCCGAACATAAAGAGTGGCAATAATAAGGCGGATCTCGTCGACAAACTCTGGCTCCTTTTTGTGGTTAAGCATCAATATTAACCACGAAGACTCGAAGGCACCAAGAGCCTGCCTGTTGCCATGCCCTTCCGTTAACAAACGTTGCAAGGAAATTCAATCGAGCGACCTTATCAATTGACTTCGTGCCTTTGTGTCTTCGTGGTTTCAAAAGATTGTAAAGCTGCTTTTAACCGCGAGATTACATTTCTTGAATTACCGCATCCACAAACTGCTCGGTTGAGGCTTTGCCGCCGAGGTCGCCGGTGCGGGCGGTGCCTTTGGTGAACACGCTGCGCACGGCTTTTTCAACGCGGTCGGCCGCCGCCTTCTTGCCCAGGTAGCGCAGCATGAGCACCGCGCTCAGAATTAGGGCGGTCGGGTTGGCTAGGCCTTTGCCGGCGATATCGGGGGCCGTGCCGTGCACGGCTTCGAACACCGCAACGCCCTGGCCGATGTTAGCGCTTGGTGCCAGCCCAAGACCGCCTACGAGACCGGCCGTGAGGTCGGAGACAATGTCGCCGAACAGGTTTTCCATGACCATCACGTCGAACGCATGCGGGTTGATTACGAGTTTCATCGCGGCGGCATCAATGATTGCTTCATCGAAATCGATATCGAGATACTGCTCGGCCACGCGCTGACACGTGCGTAGGAATAGGCCATCGCTCATTTTCAGAATGTTCGCTTTGTGAACGCAGGTGACGCGTTTGCGTCCCTGTTCGCGGGCCGTTTCGAAAGCGAACTGAGCGATGCGTTCCGACGCACGCTCGGTGACAATGCGCAGGCTTTCGACGACGCCTGGCACGACCTCGTGCTCGATGCCGCTATAGAGACCTTCGGTATTTTCACGCACGACGATCAGGTCGACGTTTTCGTAGCGCGACTCGACGCCGGGCATGGAGCGGGCCGGGCGGTAGTTGGCATAAAGTTGCAGCCGCTGGCGGAGTTGCACGTTCACGCTGCGAAAGCCGGTGCCGCTGGGCGTGGCGGTGGGGCCTTTGAGGGTGGCGTCGGCCACTTTTACCGCGGCCAGCGTTTCATCGGGTAACGGAGCACCAACCGTATCGAGTGCCGCTTGGCCGGCCTGGTGAGTTTGCCAACTAAACTCGAGGCCCGTGGCGTCCATAACGCGCTGGGCTGCCGCAGTGACTTCGGGACCAATACCATCGCCGGGAATGAGAACAATGTCGTAAGGCATAATTGATTGCAAGGCAGTTGAGTATAAGGAACTCTAACAAAACCGTCTGAGAGAGGGGGACAGTCCATTTTGCTGCGAAGACTCCGCAAAATCGGGACAGTCCCCGCCGGTTTTGTTA
>CAZTWS010000092.1:0-20510 GCA_964618225.1 uncultured Planctomycetaceae bacterium | reverse complement strand
TCAGCTATCGGCAAGACGGTTTGGCTGACAGCCGACGGCCGATAGCCCACTAGCATGCGCATTGTCAACGCAACCATCAATAGTACAGCGTATCTCTCCGCGGGCTGCTAGGCGTTTTAGGTTTATGTACTGATATGCCGTGCTCTGGTTGAGCGGCGTGGCTGCCGCCGCTAAGCTGCTCAGCGCAGGCAACGTTTTCGGAAAGGTTCAATTGCTTGATTTGCGTTTTCGACGCCGATCGGGCCGTTTGCGTCGCTCGGTGCCGTTCGCGGGAGCGTTTTTTGCGCTCTTCGCACTTTTTCGGCGATCCTCTTCGCTTTCGCGCTTTTCGAGGAGATGCTGAAGCTCCGGCGGTACTGGAATGTGCTTGCTCATTTTTTGATTTTCCAGTGAGAACGAATAGGCCGCATGGAAATGCGAAACCGGCGTCGGAGACGCCCCTACTTGAAAACTTTAGTGCGTTTTAGGCTTACCGTTCTGTGATGCGGTTCGCTGGTTGGACGGCGTTGCCGCCGCCGCTAACAACCTGGTGATGGCGTCGAAAAACCTCGGAACGCACATTCTAAAAATGCTCTAGTTCTGCTCAAAGATGATTTCGCCCGAGCGGAGGCGGGTATTCCTTGGCAGCGGCACAGGGTCGTCGGACAGGAACGGGTTTTGTGGTTGATTCTGCGCGGGCATCGGCTCGTCAATTTGGCACGCCGGAGCCGGAAAATGTTGGCGCGGCAGCGGCGTGGGCGGAATCACGTACTCGGAGGTGATTTCGGCGAGGTTCGGCGCTGGAATGCGGTTTTCCCTCTTTGGCGGAATGATCGGGTAGTACACGCGTTTGCCGTCGGGGAGGATCGGCTCCCACGGACGATAGTTTCGATTGAGCGGACCGTTGAATAACGGCACGCCGGCGCGGATCAACTCGCCCTGCTCGTAGGAAGCATATTCGCAATCGTAGGGCTGAATGCGCGGCACGAGTGCCACGATGATTTCCGCGCGTTGCTTCGTGACTTCGGAATTGCGGAAGAGCCAACCGATGCCCTTCATATTGCCCAGGTACGGAATTTTCGATTGCACGGTGGAGTCGTGTTCTTGAATAAGGCCGCCGATGACCATGCCTTGGCCGTCCTCCAGCATGATGTCGGTTTCTAGCTGTGTGGTATCTTCTTCGGGGAGTCCGGTAATGGGGTTTACCTCACCTTTAGAAACTTCGGGCTTTACATGGAGCAGCACGCGGCCATCGCGCGTGATGCGTGGACGCAGCGTAAGCACGACGCCGACGTCGAGGAATTGAACGCCTTCCATCGTGCTCGTTTCGGTGGTTGTCGTTACGCGGAAGCCGAGTTGCTGGCCGACTTGAATGCGTGCTTGCTGCTCGTTGAGCACAAGTATCTTGGGCGAGCCTAGCGATTTGCTATCCGTGGTGGTCTGCAATGCTTCGATGACACCGGAAAGATCGCCGCCGCTGAGCGTTGCGAGGAACGCTTGCGGGGCGTCCGGATTGGCAAAGCCGGTGGTGCTAATGTTGAGGTTCGCATTGCCGAGGCGAAGGAGCTCGTCGAAGTTCACGCCGCACCGAGTTTTGTCGTCGAGGTTCACTTGAAGCACATGCGCTTCGATGAGCACCTGGCGTGGGGGGTGATCGATTTGGCAAATAAACGCGGCGATGCGGGCGAGAGAATCCGGCAGATCCTCGACCACTACGCGTTCCTGCGTGAGTCGGTTGTTCGTGGGGTTGCTTTCGGAAATCGTGACTTTGCCGATGGGCGATAAAAAGTTGGCAACCGCCTCGGCCACGGTCGAGGCCGAAGCGTAGTCGAGGTTGAAGACTTGGATTTGGCGTCCCTGCACGTCGGCCGGCAAGCTGGCCGAGTTGGCGAGGGAAGTGATCATGATGATGTTGTTGCGTTCGGTCCAGGTGTAATTGGCGACTGAAAGAATGGCCGTGAGCGCTTGGTCGATCGGCACGTCGCGTAGCGTGATCGAAATGATGGCATCGATATCGTTCGAGGCGACGATATTGAGGCCGTGCTCCTGAGCGAGAAGCGATAACACGCGGCTCAGCGAGGCATCGCGGACGATGAGCGTGATGAGGCCGTTTCTCGACTCCGAGAGTTGGACTTGTCCTTGGCCGCTATCGGCGAGCGGGAGTTGGCCTTGTAGCCGCGGCAACGGCAATTCTTCGCTGGTAGCCGGATGGGCGGCGGCTTGCGGTGGAACCACCGCATTCGGTTGGCCGCCAGTGTGCGACGGCGTGAGCGCCTGATTGAACAGTTCCGCCAAGCCGTCTGTCTGTGCCTCGGCTGAATTGGCTGCAAGTAGTAGCAGCAGGAATGCGAGGATCGCATGCGCGCAGCGCCAAACCGGAGCGGTCGTGCCGCTCAAACTTGCACGGTTTGGCCGAACGCTTTTCACTGAGTGTCGTTCCTTTCGACTTTAACCCCGTCGCGAGGATCGATCTCGGTAACGGTGAATCCGTTGATTTCATCGCCGATGTGAACGGTACGATCGCCGATCATGGCAACCCATTGGCTATCGCGGCGAAAGACCACATGCACACCACGTTGCTGGAGGTCCGCAAGCTGAGTTTGCAGGGCTTCGAGTTCGTCAGCCCGTTGCTTTGCCAATATGGCAGCGGTGTTCGAGGGATCGCCCGCTTGGAGCGCGGTGCCCACGACCCTGGCTGGTTGCGGAAAGGCGTCGGGAACCGCAAACGGGTCATAGGCAATGACTTTAGGCAGCTCGGGCGCTTGCCACTTTGCTTGGTCGAAATCAAGAAACGCGGTTTGGGTGGCGGTATCGAATTCTGGTTGCGTCATTTCGAGTTTTGTGATCGACGCGCGAGGCGGACGACGCCCAGCGGGTCGCGTGTTTGCTGCAGGGGCCACGGTGGAAACATCGCCGTAGCGCTGGTACTGAAGGTACACCACGCCAATTAGCACGACCGCGAGCACACCGATCAGGATGGCTTTGCCGCGTGTGAGTCCGGTACCCTGAGGAACGGTTTTTGGCTTAGCCACGGCGGACCTCCTGCGGCGACTTTACGGGCGCATCTTGCTTGCCCCGCAAACCGAAATAAATGACGAGTGTCGCTGTCATCGGATACTCATCTGCATCCCCTTCAGCCGTTACCGTTAAATCTTTCACCTTCGATAATCTTTGAAGCTTGGAGAGCTGGTCCATGAATCGGCAGATGCTGGCGTAGCTGCCGTTGCCTTTGAGCTTTACTTCCATTTCGGCGTAGCCGTTGCGATTAGCTGGTTTTTCGGGCGTAAAGTCTTTGATCGAAACTTGTTCGGCGGTGGCGAGTCGAGCAACTTCTTTGAGAAACTCGCCCGCTTCGGCATCGTGGGGAACTCGCTGCTGGACCCCCGAAATGCGGGCAAGCACTTCGTCGAGCTTCTCGGATACTTTGCGATGCTGCCCGCGCATGATCGGCGCATTCTGCGACAGCATGCGCAGTTCCTGAATGCGGGCCGAGGTGTCGGTAATTCGATCGATCGACGGCGCATGTACAAACGAGTAAAGAACGGCGGCGCAGACCACGGTCACCAGCACGCCCGCGTAATGCAGCAAGCGGCCAAACCGTCGCAGTTCTTCATCGAAAACAGGCATAGTGTGGATGTAATCTAGGGGCCAGTGACGCGGAGCGTTCCTAAAACTCGCAATGGATTTCGTAGTCGCGCAAGGAGACCTCGCCCTCGGCGCGTTCTTTGATGAGCGTGAGTTCAACTCGATTGAAAATGCCGCTTTTTTGCAGATCGACGACCATATCGGCAGCCGCTGGGTTGTCTAAGGCGACTCCCGAAAGCTTCAGGCTGTCGAAGTTACCCTTCAGTTCTCGTGCGTCGGAGGGTTGCATATTTTGAAAATTGGTAAGCTCGATCTTGGAAACACGGGCTCGACCGTTGCGCGATTTCACGGTATCGCTGATAACCCCGAGCAACGTGAGTGCGTTGCGATGAAATTCGAGCTCGCGAGCGACGACTTCCTGCTGTTGCAACTCTTCTAACTTGGTGCGCATTTCCACGAGTTGTCGCAACATGGTGCGGTTGGGCGTATACTCGCGTTCGAGCGATTCGAGTTCGTGTATCAGTGCATGCGCTTCGCGGCGTTCGATCCAATGCCAACCCCAGCCGGCAAGGAGAACAACCACCGTGACGGTCGTCCACTGGAAAACGCGTTTGCGGACAAGCTGTTGCCGGCGATATGCCAGCGGCAGCAGGTTGATCATGGTTCTCATGCGGCCCTCCATGCGGTAGCGGAGAGGGCGAGCGCGCCGCCAAAAATGGCCGCGCGATGACCGGCCGCACACGCAATAAGCTCCTCGGCGGGTGGCACGGTCCAAGCATGAACGGGTAATTCGAGCAACGACTGCAAATACTCGGCCGAGTTGCGCAGCGAAGCGCCTCCGCCTAGCAGCCAAACGGCTGCCGGCTGCAAATGCCGACGTTGCGACTCGGTGAACTGCAGCGTGCGGCGGACCTGCCGAATAAGTTCTTCGACAGGCTGGGCGGTGGCTTCGACGATTGCCTGCTGCGTCGTGGCGTCGCTAGTTGGTTCGGGCTCGAGGCTGGTGAGGCCTTGTGCGTCGGCCAGATATTGAGCTTCGTCGAGATTAACGTCGAACGCTTGCATGATGGCGTCGAGCACGCTGCTGAACGAGCAATCATGAACGCGGCGACTGTAAAGCGGTCGCTCATCGCCCACGACGCAAAGAGTTACGCTCGAGTAGCCCCAATCGACAGCAAGCACGCGTCGCCCGCCGGAGGTGCCGCCGACCATCGACACGGCACGAGCGATTGCGAGCGGGGTGCCGTCGATGCCCCAACAATCGAGGCCGCTTTTGCGACAGTCGCGGTAGAGTTGTGATACCCAAAGCCGCGAAGTGGCCAGGACGCTGACATTGAGCGAGTCGGCCGGCTTATCGCTACGGGCCGTTTCCATCTCCCAGAAGTCGAATTCCATGGCGTTGGGAAGATCGGCCCAGTCTTCGGCCAGTTCGCCGCCGATGATCATGCGTCGTTCTTGATCGGTGCCCGGCGGCACGTTCAAACAGCGAAGTTGGCACACGTTCATGGGAAGCGAACAAATGGCGTCGCGCCCTTCGAAACCTCCGCATTCGATCGCGGCACGGATTTCGGGAAGCGAGGTAAGTGGCTGCTCGGTGGCCAGTTTTTCATTGCTGGGCCACGAGGTGGGACGCTGGATGACAGCCGCTCGATGAAGGCGCGCACTGGCACCGTCTCGCACGGCTTGCGCGAGCTTTACCGTGTGCGTCCCGATATCGACGCCGATCCATCCTAGACGTTGCGACGATCCCAAAGCGGTTCTCCTTCTCCGCCGTGTATTGCATCAGCCACCGAGGATACAGAGTCCACAGAGAATGAATTGCCTTGCGACGAGCCGCTTATTCGCCAAGTAGCCAGTAGGCGAAATTTGTAGCGATAGACGGCACGGGCAGCAGGCAATTCGCCCCCTTATTCTCTGTGTCCTCCGCATCCTCGGTGACTGGTGCAAATCGTTCCGACCACAAATCGACCGCTCTTGCTACGGCGTGGTTCGAGTTTGCATTTTCTTAGCCACGAGCTCCAATCGTTCGAGTCGGCCGTCCATTTGACGGAGCGTTGTGGCAATGTCTTGCAAGATTGGAACAGACAACTGCCCACCGGTTTTGAAGGAAACCGGTGGTGGCCCCGATTGCACTTCGCCCAACGCCGTGTTCGACGACTGCATGACGCCCCCCGCGAACACACCGATGGCAACCAACATAATGTTGCCTACCCATCGTTTAATTTCTGATTTCACGTCCATCTCCTCGTTAGTTTATTACTTGGCCATGGTGGCGATGTCGAACATCGGCAACATAACGGCCATCACAATAGTTGCGACGATAATCCCCATCGCCACGATGATGAGTGGTTCGAGCAGCGTTGCCATCTCGCGCAGCTTGGATTCGCCCTCTTCTTCGTAGTGCTCGCCCATTAGTTCGGTAACCATGCCGAGCGTTCCGGTGCGTTCGGCAGTGAGCACCATTTCTGCCGCGACGGCGGGCACGAACCCCGCCGCGATGAGCGAGTTGGCCAAGCCACGACCGTTGAGAATCGATTCTTCCAGGTCGTCGAAAAGCTGCCGGTACAACACGTTGCGAATGGAATTGCGAGTGAGCTTCAGCCCTTCCAACAGCGGCACGCCGCTTTCAATCATCAGGCCGAGTAAACGAAACGTTCGGCCGATGTAGAAAGCGCGGGTGATGTCGCGCAGAATCGGCAGGTTGAGCATGGCTGAATCCCAATGCTTGCGGCCCGATTCCATGTTGCGCGAGGCGAGTAGCCCAATAACCGTCGCGATCAGCAGCGGTAGCCAAATCAGAATGTATGTGCGGAGAAAATCGGACACGACCACAACGACCTGGGTGATCGTCGGTAAAGCTACTTCAAACTGGCCGAAGATATCGACAAACTTTGGAAGCACGAACGTCACGAGCCCAATGACCACAAGCGACGACACGCCGGTGAGCAATACCGGGTATGCGAGTAATGTGCGGATGGTGGCGCGAACGCGGATTTCGGTGCGTTGGAATTGTGCCAAACGGCCGAGCACCTCGGGCAATTTACCGGCCGCTTCGCCGGCGGCCACGCTGGCCACGTAAGCATCGCCAAACACCGAAGCCTGGGCGTACATGGCGTCGGAAATGCTTTTGCCGCCCGTCACATCGCGATGAACTTGAGCCAACACGTTTCGTAGCGTGGCGTTCGAGCATTGCTGGGAGAGCGAGTTGAAGGCCGAGGCAAGATCGACGCCCGAGCGAGTCATGATGGCAAGCTGCGTGGTAACGCTCAGCAAATCACGCTTCGACAGCGCTCCGCGTTCCCAAGAACCGAATAACGCTTTGAACGGCGAGATGCCGACCTTCTTGCGCACGTCGATGAGGAACAAACTTTGTTCCCGCAGCGCGCGCTTCACCGCATCGACATCGGCCGCCGTGATGTGGCCGGTCTGGATATCGCCAGAAGCGGATTTTGCGGTGTAGGTGAATTGCATGGGGAAGGGAAAGGCTATCGGCTGTAAGCTATCGGCTGTCGGCCAGATCTATTAGATACTCGTTGACTTAGTAGATTGGTTTATTGAAGTGCAGCAATGACATTCGCTCGCAGTGCCACCTGAAATTTCTGGCCGACTGCTGATAGCCAAAAGCCGAAAGCCTCACTCAAAATACGCGACTCGCATGACCTCCTCTAAACTGGTTTGTTCTTTTTCGGCGAGGCGGATACCTTGTTCGAGCAAGGTCTTTCCGCCGGCACGGCGGTAGGCGTCGCGGATTTCGTCGGTATCGGCACCGGAGGAAATCATGCTGCGGATTTCTCGGTCGACCGTCATCACTTCGTAAATGCCGGTTCGGCCAACGTAGCCCGTGTCGTGGCACTTGGGGCAACCTTCGCCGCGCACGAAGCTGCGGCGTTTGTCGCCCGTGTAATGGATCGTTTGCAGCAGTTCGGCCGGGGCGTATACGAACGTTTTGCAGGAGGAACAAACCGTGCGAATGAGCCGCTGGGCCACTACGCCGACGAGCGCGGCCGCGATTTTGAACGGCTCGATGCCCATATCGACAAGGCGGTGTATCGCGCCGGCGCAGTCGTTCGTATGAAGCGTGCTGAGCACCAAGTGGCCCGTGAGCGCGGCCTGCACGGCGATCTGGGCGGTGGCCACGTCGCGGATTTCACCGATCATGATAATGTCTGGGTCTTGCCGCAGTATGGAACGGAGCGCGGCGCTGAATGAAAGCTGCCGCGATTCATCGACTTGCACCTGGTTCACGAGCTCGACCTGGTATTCGACGGGGTCTTCGACCGAGACCACGTTGCTATGCACGTTTTTGATCAGTTCGAGCGCCGAATAGAGCGTGGTCGTTTTACCGCTACCGGTCGGACCGGTGACGAGCATCAGGCCATACGGCTTGGCAAGTAGCAATTTGAGCTGTTTGAGCGGCTCAGGTGGAAAGCCGAGCAAGTCAAGGTTAAACGTGAGGTTCTCTTTGTCGAGAATACGCATCACGATTTTTTCACCGAGCACGGTGGGCAGCGTGGATACGCGGAAGTCAACTTCGCGGCCCTCGACGGTGACCTGGAAACGGCCGTCTTGCGGGCGGTTATGCTCGGCGATGTCCATTTTCGCCATGACTTTGACGCGCGACACAAGCGCAGGGTGCATGTCGCGGCGTGGGCGGAGCGCTTCGTACATCTGCCCATCGACACGGAACCGAACGACGGAGAACTTGCGGCTTGGTTCGACGTGGATATCGCTCGCGCCCGCGCGGATCGCCTGCACGAGCAGGTAATTCACGAGGTTGATGATCGGACTGCCGTCGACCATCGACTCGACGTTCGTGAGATCGACTTCGGCGGCGTCCGCCTGGAGTTGAACGGCCGAATCGTCGAGATCGGCCGTAACGGCATCGACTTCGAAGCCTTCTTCGTAGCAACGCGGCAGCGTGCGTTGGATGCTACTGCGGAACGCGAACACGGGCCGCACTTTGAGGTCGGTAACGCGTTCGATTTCGTCGAGTTGCTCGAGGTTCTGCGGATCGGCCATCGCCACGCAGAGCGTGCCACGCACTTTGAACAGTGCGACCGAATCGAGTGATTCGGCAACGCGACGAGGCAGCAACCGAACGGCGGCAGGATCGATCATGCCGTCGCGCAAGCGAACGGCGGGGACGCCAAGATGGCTTTCGATGAAAGGCAGCATGGCGTCTTCCTGTGCCATGCCCATTTCGACAAGTGCTTCTCCAAGCCGCATGCCCTTTTGAGAGCCTTCGGCCAAGGCAAGATCGAGTTGTTCGGTCGTAATGATCCCCGCGCCGATGAGTTGTTGGCCGAGTGTGGCGCGCAACGGTTTCGCCGCAGTCAGCTCTTGGGCCGGCTGCGTACGAACGGTGCCGGTGGTAACACCAGCGGCCGCAAGACCGATATCCTGCTCACCCACAACGCTCATTGCACAAAGCTCCGCACGGCGGCACTGGAATCGCGGAAGATTTCGAACCGCGAGCCTACGCCAGTGGCCTTCAATACCTCACGACACAGCGCGCCCAAACTGGCCAACTTGAGAGCACCGCCCATGCGCTGGCATTTCTCCTGGACATCTAGGAGCAATTCCAAGCCGGCGCTGTCGATAAGGGCGATTTCTTGCATATCGAGTACGATTTGCTGCTGACCGCGGTCGATCCGCGACTCCAAGAGCACCGACAATTCTTCGACATGCTCGCCGGAGATACGATCTCCCCCGCTGATCACATCGACAGCACCTTGGCATTTTTGTTCGAACATGATTGTGCAAAGGGCCGAGGGCTAAGAACTGAGGGCCAGAGGCTACGAATCTGGCTCTCCGCGCTTCACTCTCTACTCTCTGCTATCCTCTTGGTAGCAGCACGGTGAACGTGCTGCCTTTGTTGATTTCGCTTTCTACGGTGATTTGCCCGCCGTGGAGGCGGACGACTTCTTGTGCGAGTGCCAGGCCGAGACCGGTTCCGGTTTCGGCTTGCACGCGCGGATCTTGGCTGCGGAAAAACTTGTCGAATACCTTGGGCAGTTCGTCTTCGGAAATGCCCACGCCTGTATCTTCAATGCCGAGTTCGATTTGCCGATCTGTGACATTCACGCGGAACGAAACGCGACCACCTTCGGGGGTGTACTTCACCGCGTTGCCGAGCAAGTTGACGAGTAGTGCCGCGATCTTGTCTTTGTCCAACTCCGGTTCGGGGAGTTTTTCCGGGAACACGACCTCGAACGTTTGCTTCTTTTCTTCGATTTGCGGGCGGACTTTGACCACCACTTCGTTGAGCATGCGGTGCAAGTCGGTAACCTGCTTGTAAAGCGCGAGTGAACCGAGTTCCATGCTGCTGACGCTGAGCAGGTCGTCGACAAACCGGGCAAGGCGTGTAGCTTCGGAGTTGATCGTGTTGAGGAACTGCTTTTGCTGCTCAACGTCGATCATTTCGGTAAGTGCCAATGTTTCGGCATAGGCTTTGATATTAGCGAGCGGCGTGCGAAGCTCGTGGGTGGCTGTATCGACGAATTGATCGCGCATTTCCTCGGCCAGCTTTTGCTGCGTCACGTCGCGAATCGACCAAACGTGAGCTTCCTTCTTTGGCCCGTTGACAAAGCAAATCGGGTGGCGCGCCACACGGGCAACGCGGCGCTGCCCGTTTTCTTCGCGAGTGAGTTCGGTAACAACAGCACGATCGTGATTCTCGGCCGACAAAAGCGCGTCGGTCTCAGCCAGTTGCCAACGCTTGGTGAGCAGATCCACCATGCGCGGCGCATCGGCGGCGGGCGCTCCATCGTCGCTGTTGACGACGTCTTTAAGCCCCAGCAAGACAGTCATCGGTAGATTGGTGTAAGTCAGCCGACCGGCATCGTCGGTCGTGGCAACTCCGTCTGGAATGCTATTCAGCACCGCATCGAGGCGGCTGTGACGGCCATTTTCCAGCGATTGGCGAATCCTTTGTTGCAACGAATCGGTTGGGTTGTTGAACCGTTGCTGGACAACTCGGTTCCAGCCAATTGCGGCCGCGCTGTTGTTCGGCACTTCTTGCAACCGGCAACTTTCGAGCGAGGGGCTCGTAGCGACTTGGTGCAATTGTTGTTCAATGTCTGCCACTGGTTGCACGATGCGGCTTAGCAGCAGCGCACCAGCGACCATGCAACAAGCGGGCCCCAAGATGGCCAGCGGCGCGTATTGAAAGCCGTCGCGCAGGTAACTCCACATACTAGGCTTCGGGATGCCGATTCGCAGATCGCCGAAGGACTTGCCGTTCGAGCGTAGCGGTATGCCGTATTCGGAAACAGGGATGCCGCTGGTATCGATGTATTGTACGCGGACAACGTCGCCCCAACGGTCGATCGTACCGCCACGTTCGATCAACGACTTTCCGACGAGCGAACTGTCGGAATGAGCTTTGTACTCCCCTGTGGGAGAAACGACCGCGCAGTAAGTGGCCCGACACTGCGAGCGGATTTCGGTCAGAAGCGGCTTCAACTCCGCATCTTGGTTGCGCAGCAGCACGAGAACGACACGATCGCTAGCACGACCGACCATACGCAGTGCCGAACTTTCGGAACGGCTATCGGTAACCCAGCGCACAACGATTACGGCACCGAAGCCGAGCCATACTAGCGCAGCGAGGCTAAACAGCAAAAAGTATGCTGTAATGCGTCGCGGCAATCGAACTTGTAGCTTGCGAGCAAGCATCCGGAATCCGTTCCGTTCGAGTCCGAAGCATCGAGTCTGGATCTGAGTGAGGTACCCAGCTTTCCTGCTCTGCTTTGTGGCTTAATTAAGCTGGACAGTGGGTCGCCAGCGTTTCTTCAATACAGTTGACGAGTTCATTGGGACTGAACGGCTTAGGCAATGCCGCCGAAATCCCAAGCGTTTGCTGTAATTTGACAAAGTCAATCTCCATGCATTTTGCCGTGAGCAAAATGAATGGCGTGCGACGGTGAGCCGGCAACTGACGAAGGCTTTCGCACAATTGAATGCCGGTCATCATGGGCATTTGCTGATCTGATAGCACCAAGTCGAATGCTTGCTTTTGCAGAGCATCGAGCGCGAGTCGACCGTTGCTGACGCTGGTGACTTCAAAGCCGGCGCGAATCAGGTTGAAGCACACCACCCCGGAAAGAGCCGTGTTATCTTCGCAAACGAGAATTTTTCGTTTTTCGCTTCGCATGGCGACTTAAAGACTGCGTTCAACAAAGGATGTCGATTCGGATGCTTACTGCCAAATTACAGTCCGCCGAGTGAGGTTATCGGCTCCCCCGAGCCACGATCTTTGACGCAACCGGAGCGGTTTCGCCAACCGGTAAACAACACTCACAATCAACACGCCACCCAAACAACCCAAACACACAATCTCTTGCTAGCGGTGCCAGAAATGGCACCGCTGCAAGCATTGGGTGGATTACAGTTGGTCGTAGGTAGCTGTCGGATCGTCGTGTTCGTTATTGGTCAACTCGATCGAGTTCACGATGAACGTGCCATCGGCCGAGTTGTAGTGCCACGATTCCGCTTGCGAGTTACCAGCTTCACCCGCGGTACTACCGGCGGTGGTTGAAATCTTGATCTTGTTGTTCGAGCCAGCCACGGGGCAGGTCGGGAAAGCGCCTCGCAAGTACGGAGCGAGGTCGGCCTTGAGGTCGGCTTCAGTTTCCGCTTCGCCCGGCAAGGCACCGCCATTTTCAGCGGCATAGCGCTCGATGGCATCGCGAACAATCGATAGTGTTTGCTTGATGCCGTTGTCGGCCGCGGCACTTGAAGTTCCGAGCAACTTCGGCGCAGCTACTGCGGCAAGGATGCCCAAGATCATGACCACAACCACCAACTCAACGAGCGTAAAACCTTTTTGCTTACGCATTTGACAGTCTCCCCCCACTTATAAAAACTCAATGGACCCTAAGACGCCAATGAATCGACGTCGCCAAGTGCACATCGATCCCAACGGTTTAAGCGATCGCCCGCACCTTTGTGGACACGAGCCATCGCACTATCAAAAACCTAGGACGAAATTTTCAAAGAGCTATTAGAATCGGTAAAATTGAGCACAACCGGGGGGTGTCGCTTTGTCTTGTCGAGTCGGGAATTCCTAATCATTCCGCTCTCGCCGACCGCGCAGCGAGCATATTCCGAACAACTGCACCTCACCTTGATTGCTTCGCGCAAAAATTTCTGAGAGCACCGCAATAATTCTCCCCCGTCGCTCCGCGAAATTTGCCAACGCGGTTCGAGAGTGGACTTTTGACCACTGTCTATGACTCTGGTGTCCTGCGCGGCGAGCTATGGTTGGATTAGTTCCAACGGCTGCCAATCTTAGCGCAGTAGTTGCCAACATGCCTGGTTACGGTCATGAACAGAGTCACTTGGATTACGATGCGAGCGAAGCGGCCGAGCACGTGCTTTAGCATGCGCCGGGCGGTCACCGTCGTCGAGATCGTCATCGTGATGATGATTATGGGCATTATGACCGCCGTGGCCGTGCCGGCGTTCTTCGAATCGCTGCTTCATCATCGAGTGAAGTCGGCCGCGCATCGTTTGAAATGCGACCTTGAATTGGCTCGCAGCATGGCTCGGCTCAAAAGCGCTGCTCAAACGATCGACTTCAGCGGCATGACATACACATTTGACGGAATGACGCACCTCGATGATCCGAGCGCGGCTTATAGGGTTGATTTGGCCGCGGCTCCTTTTGGGCTGCAGCGCGTACGAGCCGACTTCGACAGCGACAGCACGATCACTTTCGACGGTTACGGTCAACCTTCGAGCGGTGGCAGCGTGGTTTTAGACCTTCAAGGACACTCCTGCACCGTAACGATGGAAGGCACGACAGGCGACGTTTCCATTCAGAGTTACCATTCGCGACGTTCTGTGCCGGAAGATTCAAAATAGATATGAAGCTGCGAATTTCCCATTGTCGTATTCGCTCTGGCCACACGCTCATGGAGTTGACCGTGGCGATGGTCGCGAGCGCGTTTTTGATGGCCGGTTTAGGCGGCGTCATGCTCATCGGCCGAGAAGTGGCGTACACTCCGACCGCCTCGCAGCAACGCACCAAGGCCTCCTCGCTGGTCAATCAAATTGCCGAGGAGCTGCGGTATGCGACGCTCGTGCTACAACAATCGCCGCAGGTTTTGGAGTTCGTCGTTAACGACAGAAACGGCGATCTTTCGGCGGAGAAAATCAAATACGAGTGGTCCGGAGTAGCGGGCGATCCGCTGTATAAAACAATCAACGCAGCTACCGCTGTCCCGGTGCTCGACTCAGTAAATTCATTCAACATTGAGGCGACACAAATTTCATCGTCCACGCAATTCACCGCGACAACAGAATCGAGTGAAGTATTGCTTGCGAGCAATGCCACGTCACCGACCGGACCAGAGCGAGCCCTGAATTTTACTCGTTTTACATCGCAGCGGATCGATCCCACCACGTTTGGCGCGCCATCCAGTGCCATTTCTTGGAATGCAACTCGAGTGCAATTCGTGGCAAACCAAGCAGGATTTGCCGACAGCACTTTGCTAGTACAGATTCGTGCGGCGGGCGACCCGAACAATACGCCCACGGGCGATGTGCTCGGGCAAAGAAATGTTGCCGAGTCGTCGTTAGTCAATGGTTGGAATTCGGTAACATTCGCTTCTCCAATACGCAATCTTGCACTACACCGACGCTATGCCATGGTCCTTGCCGGTCTAGGCTGGAGCGACGCGGCGGCTGTTCGATACAACGACAACAGCGGTAGCGGCGTGTCGGAGACGTCGGACGCCGGGGCAAGCTGGACCTTGATGCCTTCGCGTCAAATTTTCTATCGGCTCTACGGCACGTACAACTCGGCCGGCGATACTTACACGGTAAATCGTACACACATAAGCCACATCAGCATTACATTACAAACTGCGACCCATGCCCATGCGCGAATCGATGCCAGAATTCCGCTAACCAACCGGCCCGAACTGCTTCAGGCCTATTGGAGAGCCGACTTCGACGACAATCCGGTGGCCTCCAACAGAAATGGCGACCTGGTAAACGATTGGACTTACAGCGGCAGCGGTAGTTTCAACACAGGCACGCTTATCAATGGTGTGTGGCATGCGTCTGGTGCCATCCAAACACGACCCTTGTCGAACTTCACGTCGAACACGGTCGTTGAAGTAGGTTGTCGCAACACCACCACTGGCGGCAACGGCGCGGTGATGTGCATCAACGTGGATCGGCAAGGAAATCAATACGCGCCCCTGCTCGTATATGTGCAGCGGCAAAGCAACGGCACTCAAACACTCTCGCTATACGGAAAAACCTCGAACTCGGCCACGAAGCTGCTCTGCTCGAGGTCGAACCTTTCGAGCGGTTTTATCCGCTATCGGCTCACGATCTTGCCGCAAAGCAATGTTGTGAACCTTACGATCAATGAGGTCGATCAGGGGACGTTCGGTTATCCGACTTTCACTCCTTCGGCATCCAGTGACGCCTACTTAACCGTGTATGCCGATACAAGCCTGGCGGAGTTCGACTATGTCGATGTGCGTGTTCAATAAAACGAACCGGGCCGCTCGTCGGCTTGGCCTCTCGTTGATCGAAGTCATCGCCTCGACGATGATTGTCGGCCTCATGACGGTCGTAGCGTTGGACGGTTTAGGCGCGGCCACTCGATCGAGCGAGTCGATCGGCAACCGGGCCGTGGCCATCGGCCTGGCCGATGAACTCATGGCCGAGATCCTGCAGCAAAACTATTCAGAACCCACACAGACCGCCGTCTTCGGGCGAGAGTCGGGCGAGTTGGCCACAAATCGTAGCACGTTCGACGACGTGGATGATTATCACAATTACAACCAATCGCCGCCCCGTTATCGCGACGGCACGGTGATGCCGAATCGCGCGAACTGGAGGCATCAAGTTCAAATCTCCCGGGTTTCGCCAAACAATCCTTTGCAAATGGTGGGTACCGACCAAGGGGTCAAGCTGATCACTATCATCGTGTCGTTCAACGGCCAAATCCTCGCCCAGCAATCTGCAATCCGCACAGATACAGATGAGAAATAGCCATGCCAGCAGGCCGTCAACAGCTTAACCGTCGCGGCGGGGTATACATCGCTGTGCTCGGAACATCGCTCGTCGTGGCGATGCTGGGGCTGTGCGCGCTGATGGGCCAACGAATTCAAAATCGCATGCTAGTATCGTCGGCTGATATTCGGCAGGCACAACTCAACGCGCATTCGGCCGTTGAGCTGGCGATGCTACGCATGAAGAACGACGCGAACTGGCGATCCAACTATTCCAACGGCAACTGGTTCACCGTGAACAACGGTACTTCGGGAACCTATACAGCCAATGTTACAGATCCCGTCGATGGCAGCCTCGATAACCGCGACGACGATCCAGTCGTCATTCTAGGAATCGGCACCAGTGGCGGGGCCGAGCAACGAGTTTCGGTAACGGTTGACCCACATAAATCGGCCATTTCTTGTCTGAAATCGGCCATCGCGGTTGGCGGCACGATCGACTTAAACAATGATGCCCTGCGAACTGATGGCTTGATCACGGCAAGCACCATCAATGCAGCCGCATCGCGAGTCTACGGCAATATAGAAGCCGGAACTGTGAGCGGCTCGACTTTTTACGGCACCACGACTCAGGTCGCTGCCAAAGATCGTCCCACGATGCCCACGTGGTCGAGCGTGTTCAATTACTATCGAACGAACGGCACGCAGATTCCCATCAACAACCTGCCCTCATCGACGCCGAACTTGGCACGCAACGTGAGTTTCGACGCCAATACCCAGTATTGGATCGGAAACGCGCCGGGCCTACCCACAACAAACCTGAGCCGCGAAACAAACGTCGGTGGTCATGCCGCTTGTCTGCGCGCATCGAGCCGATCGAGCCTCACCGCCGGCCCCTCACAATATATCGGCCATTTCGTGAAACCGGGCGGAAGTTACAATATCACTGTTGAAGTCACTGCGACCTCGGCATTAGGAAACGTATTCCGCATCAAACTCGCTACTAAAGGAAGTGGCTCTGTTCAAACCAGCGCATCAGCCGGCGTTCTCACAACCGGAATCGGCTGGCAAACCATCAGTGCAACGCTAACCGCCCCTGCCTGGAGCGGCAATCTCGAATACGCCCGCATCACGATCGATACCGATCACTGGCTTGGTCGAACCGACTCGTTTCATATCGATAACATCGACATCCGCGAAAACACCAGCGGCCGATTCATCTACCGCCAGGTCCTAGGCCCAGGCGTCAATCCATTCGGTGCCACGAATTCTCAGGGAGTGTATTGGATCAATTGCAACGGAAACCGACTCGTGATCGAGCGATCGCGCATCCGCGGCACACTATTGATCGTGAACCCAGGCGCGAATTCCTGCATTGGCGAAGGACCAATAAGCTGGTCGCCAGCAGTCGCCGGGTATCCGGCAATCCTTGTCGACGCCAGCAACGCTTCTGATGCAGATTTTGCGATCTATGCCACAAATCATGCCCTGAGCGAAACGGAAAACGGCGTCAATTACAATCCGGCCGGCGCGGCCCACGAAGATCTCGGATCCGATTCCGACACAAACGACATTTATCGGTCATCCATTCGCGGGCTCGTGGTCATCAGGGACGACCTGAGTTATGCGAACCAACCTTTCATCCAGGGGCAGGTTATCGTCGGCGATGCCATCAACAACTCGAGCGATGAACTCGATGTGGAGTACGCGCCCGATGCGGTGCTCAATCCGCCACCTGGTTTTCTAGCCCCCAACAGTTACCTAAGGCGGCCTGGCTCGGTTCGCAAAGTCGTGTTGCCATAACCGGCAACGGCTCGGTTCGGATCGGTTCGAGAAAAATATCGCCCTCATGGCTCATCAATCGCAGCCGCGATTGTTGATCGCAACCGCTCGCATCGGCGATAATACGGCCAACCAGGATGAACCTCGATACTGTCCCTCCACGCTTGCGAGCGCCCCATGTCCCGTCGCCCCCTCCTCGAAATGTTGGAGCGTTATTGCCAGTTATTTCCCGACGAGGCTGCCGTCGTCGATCGCATGCGCGAGCTCATTGAGGAACACCGCGATTGTTTCGACCGCACTTGTCGGCCGGGCCATATCACAGGTGCCGCATGGATCGTATCGGCCGATCGTCGTCGCTGTTTATTAACCCATCACCGCAAACTGGGCCGATGGCTCCAGCTTGGCGGCCATGCCGACGGCCAGTGGCAAGTCGACGAGGTGGCCCTTCGCGAAGCTCGTGAAGAATCTGGCATGAAGGCTTTCGATTTCGTACGCATCGCCGGGCAACTGCTGCCGATCGACGTGGACGTGCATACGATTCCCGAACGACGCGATGCTTCGGGCAATTTGATCGAAGACGCGCACGAACACCACGACGTGCGATTCCTGCTTATCGCCAGGTCGGATGAAGCAATTCAAGTAAGCGACGAGTCCCACGACGTAGCCTGGTTCACCCCCGAAGAAGTCCGCCAACGCACCGACGAAGAAAGCATCCTGCGCCTACTCGACAAAACGCTGCAATTGCTGGGTTAGTGCATTTTTAGAATTTGCGTTCCGATGGTGCTCGATGCCAAAACAAAATCTTTAGCGGCGGCGGCCACGCCGTCCTACCAGCTAGCGGCTTCACAGAACGTAAACTTAAAAACGCACTACTCCGCCCAGACTTTTTTTGCGCATTCTCGTGTCTCTTCGTGGCCAAAAAATATTGGAAGGCACAAGAACCCGGCAAGTCTTATTCTCGCAGCGCGCGTTTTACCGCTCGCCAAGCCGTTAGTTTCTGTTCAAAAGTTCGACCGGCATGAGCGGGGCTTGTCGATGGAAGGCGCTCGTAAACAAACTCACGATCAATCTCTTTCACTCGCGGCAGCAAATGGCGTTTGAATGCCGATTCGCTCTTCCCGCCGTTAAAGAAAATGGCCCGCACTTGCGCGTGGATTTGCAAGAAGGTCGCGATGTCGTTGGGCGATTCGCTTTCGACATGAATCGCCGTGTCCAGGCTTCCTTCGCGATAGCATTCGCGAAACACGTCCCAAACGGCAACGCCCTGCTCTGTTAAAATGCGGCGGCGCTCGTCGTACTCCAATTCACGACCAGCGCCAAACAATCGCCCCATGATAGGCCAGAAGGCATTTTGCGGATGGCCATAGTATTGCTGCTTCGCAAGCGATGCTATGCTCGGTGCCGTCCCCAGAATGAGCACCCGGGCATCGGGCACGGCGATGGGTGGAAAGCTGCAAACAAGTGGTGCGGCTGGCTTTGGTCGGGCCATGATTTAATGGGCGAACCTCTATAAAGCGTTGTTACCTCATGTTAAGTTAACGACGAGCCCCCAGAAGACAAGGAACGACCGCTATGTCCACCGCCACTCGTGCTCCGAAACTTCGCCGTAAAGACACTCCCAAAAATGCCAACCTGTGCGAATACTGCACGGCAAAATGCTGCCGGTACTTCGCGCTCCCAATCGAAGGGCCCGAAGAATTCGCCGATTTCGAGTTCATGCGCTGGTACTTGTTGCACGAACGGGCCACGGTATTCAAAGAGGGCGACAATTGGTACCTGCTCGTCCATACCACGTGCCGGCATTTGCAGGCCGACCACCGCTGCGGTATTTACGAAACCCGCCCCCAAATTTGCCGCGATTACACAACCGATAACTGCGAATTCGAGGACGATTGGACCTACGATTTCTACCTGGAACGGCCCGAACAGGTGGCCGAATACGCCGAGGCCACCCTGCAAGACCCCGACAAGAGCATTCGTAGCCGAAAGCCGGCCCTCCTGCCAATTCTGGGCTAGCTGCTGAGTGCCAGACGCGGGATGCTGTTGGTCCCTGTGTGGTCCTAGACCTTATATTTAGTGAGCCGGGCGGTCCCCCGCCCCGTCGGAGGCGAAAACACCCCGGCCCGCTCAACCACCCGACAGCGCGGTGGAAAGCCGGGTGTCCCCCGCACCAAGTCATGCGACGCCTAATAAAAGCCGCATGCCCATAGCCGTCTCGCATCGCTGTTACTATCACTTTCACGTTCCACTCCCGCTCCCATGGCCAATCCTCCAATCCAGCCTCGTACGCTCAAAGGCTTTCGCGACTTTCTGCCTCAAATGATGATGCCGCGCGAACGGATCTTGGAAATCGCGCGGCGCGTGTTCCGCAGCTACGGATTCAGCCCGATCGACACGCCGGCACTCGAATACCTGGATGTGCTGCTCGGCAAAGGAAGCGAAGAAACCGACAAGCAGCTCTATCGCTTCCAGGATCATGGCGGACGCGATGTGGGCCTACGCTTCGACCTCACCGTACCCCTCGCCCGGTTCGCTGCCCAACACATCGGTACGCTCGGCACGCCTTTCAAGCGTTACCACCTGGCCACGGTTTGGCGCGGCGAGAACACCCAACGCGGTCGCTTCCGCGAGTTCATGCAGTGCGATTTCGACACGATCGGCACCACCAGCGTAGCCGCCGACGCGGAGATCATCCTGGTCGTTCGCGAGCTCCTTTCGCAGATCGGCATCACGAAGTTCACGATTCACGTAAATAACCGTGCCATTTTGAACGGGCTTTTGGAAAAAGCGGGCTTGGCCGAATCGGCAACGCTGGTTCTACGCGCACTCGATAAGTTGGCCAAAATTGGTCGAGAAAAAGTCGCCGCGGAAATGCAAGCCGCCGCCGGCGCTTCGAGCGAGCAAGTTGAAACCATTCTCCAAATGGCGGAGTTGCAAGGCAGCAACGACGAAATACTTGATCAACTCCACTCGCTGGCCGCCGGCAACGAATTGGCAACGTCCGGCGTGGAGCGCCTCCGCGAAATCATTCGACTGGCTTCGTCCGTACCCGGCCAAGGAAAGCTGCTGGTCGATCCATCGATCGCGCGCGGGCTCGACTACTACACAGGTCTCGTGGTCGAAACGACGCTCGACGATTGGAAAAGCGGCAGCATATGCAGCGGCGGCCGTTACGACAACTTGGCCGAG
>CAZTWS010000091.1:0-20582 GCA_964618225.1 uncultured Planctomycetaceae bacterium | reverse complement strand
GCCCGGTCGACATGCGATCGAAACCGTTGACGATGAGCACCTGCTTCGTCCCCCCAGTGGCCATCGCGGTAAGTACTTCGGACGGTAACGATTCGCCGCCGGCGTTGACTGCGGTAACTCGGAAGTAGTAGGGGCGTGAAGGGTCGAAACCACTTAGCGTGACGGAGGTTCCCGTCACGACGGTTCCGCCATCGAAGCCGTAGCCGTTGATCGAGGCGTAGACCTTGTAGCTGGTCGGGACCGCTCCGTAGACACTACTTGGTGTCGAGGGCCCAGCTGC
The DNA here is from genome assembly GCA_964618225.1 of uncultured Planctomycetaceae bacterium. Lineage (GTDB taxonomy): Bacteria > Planctomycetota > Planctomycetia > Pirellulales > Lacipirellulaceae > JABDGM01. The sequence continues at coordinate 20,302 of CAZTWS010000091.1, read as the reverse complement.
CCAATTCAACGTAACTTGGCCTTCGGCGTTACTGACGGCGCGAACATTCGTCGGAGCCGTGGGGAGGCTCGTTGTGTTCGTGAGGCCCGCATGGTTTTGGAAATACTCGATCGTGCCTTGAAGCATGGAGCGGGCGATTTGATCTTTACCGTCAGGATCGCGGAGGATCAGTGCGTCTAATGCGCTGTCGTGGAAAGCGATTTCGATGATAGTCGCATCCATTTCGGCGTTTGCACGAAGATCGATTTCGCCGAACTGGCCTGTAAAGGTATGTGTGCTGCCGGTACCCCAGTTGGCTTCGAAAACACCAGGAAGAGCTTGGAAGTCTTGGTTGATTTGACGTCCCAGATAAGTCGCCAGGGCAACCTGGTTCGGGGTGCGATCGGCGACGTCGGCATCGATCAGGCCGCGAGCGCCCCGTCCGCCGCCGGCGTTGGAGTGGATACCCACATACAGCGCTTCGCCGAAAGAACCGGCAAACATGTACTGAGCAAAATTCGACGGTGCCGACACATTAGTGGTGCCCGAACCGATGGCGGTGGCCATGCTGGTCCCCACGCCCAGGGAGCGCGCGATCCAGTGATAGGAGTTTTCATCTTCTCGCGGTTTGCCCGAAATAGTCGTGGCCCCTGAGGCCGTCCAAATGAAGTCCCCCATGCCGTTGCCAAAACGGATTGCATCCGCAATGACAACTTTCCCTGACGGGCCGTTGTTGGTGATTTGCACCGAGCCGTTGTCTATCGAACTACCTGCTTCAAAGTGATAGGTTCCGAGATAGACCCAACCCGAACCAACCTTGCTGTGATCGACACGGATTTCGGTGGATCCGCCCGAGTGATTTACTCGATAAAGTTGCGTGGTGCGATCGGTGCCGCGTAATACCCACGTGTAGACAGGGAAAAAGCCACTGGCCGCGAAGTTCGGCGTATACGTGGCTACGGATGTTGCAGTGCCAGTGGTTGTGTTCGCGAAGCGGTAAGGAATCGCATCGGCCGAGGCACCATAGTCTTCATCGTAGTAACGAGTGCTGCTGCTGTTCGACCAACTGCCGGAGAACGTGACCCCTGGCGAGTCGTTGTCAAGCACATATTCCGTTAATTGGCGACCCACCGGACGGAGTGGCACCACGGTGGCACCGGCGCGCAGCAGGTAGTCGGCGTAGTACGACATCTGCTCTTGGTTGCTGAAGTCCTCGACGATTTCGTTATTGTCGCCGCGGTCCGTGGCATATCGGTTAAGCGTGGTACTGTATTGCCAGCCGTGACCGCCCGAGGTGAATACGATTTTGCCGTTCAGCGCGCCGCTATAAATTTGCGCCGCTTCTTGCATGCCAGGAGCGACCGCGGCCAGCACGATTCGCGGCTCGAGGGCCTCGAAGCCCATGCGACGGCCCTTGGAGGCGACTTGCGATTTGCAGGAAGCTAGAAGCGGGCGGTGACCCGCAGACAGTATGCGCTTTGCCCGTTCAAACCAATTCATCTTCTCGTCCCAGTGATGAAATTCAGCCCGCCCCTTCAGCTTGATTGTAAGCAGATTTTTTCAAAACCGCCAACAATGCGGCCGGGATATGTTCAGTAAAGGAGGCGATTGGAGGCTAATCATCGATCTCAGGCAACGCCTCCGCATTGCCGAGCGTAGCCGGGGGGGATTCTCCTAGCTCTGCAAAATACTGCTTGTTCGCAGATTGATTCGCGGATGGTAGGTCGGCATCGCTACTAGTGTCCGTCGACACGTGGGGGGTGGAGTTTTCGCCAGAGCGCGTAGTCGGCCGCGTTGATGCCACCGTCTTGATTGAAGTCCGCGTTGTCGGGAACGATCGCCGCAAGGCCAAAGAAACCGAACACGCGATCGATGACGGCTGCTCGGGTTTGTGCGTTCGTGATGGTTTCGAACGGGAAGCCGAACATCACGATGTTTCCGCGACCGTTGGTCCCCTGTGCTTGGATTGCCGCGCTGCCGCCGGTGCCACCGCTATAGGTTAGCGCGGTCTGAGCACCCGCTTGGGGGTTGATGACATCAGGCCATTCGGAGTCGTAAAAGTGTGTGCCGTTGTCGAATGAGAAGTTTGGCAAGCCGGCAAAGATGCCTCCCGGTGCCGCTACTACGTTATAAGTGTTCGCGTTGTCGGAAGCGTAATTGCCTTTAAGCGTATTCTCGAAAAATGAAACGCCGCCGCCTTGGGCGTCCAGATCCCAGCCGATTTCTGCACCCGTGACAAACAAGTTACCGCCGCCGGCAATGAACTGTTCGACCTTCGCCTGTTCCGTGGCGTTGAACGTATCGTCGGCCGTAGATTCTTCGCCGAGAATCCAAATGACGGTGTCGTAATCTGCAAGGTTGACCGCGCCGCTGATAACGGCCTCGTTGCTCATGCTATCGACATGCACCCCCGGCCTTGCTGTATGGATCGCGGTGGCCACTTGAACCACGTAATCCCTGGTGTTGGTGCCTCGTAAACGAACACGATCTACCGTGTTGTAAGGCGCGGGCAGTGTTTGCCGTTCGTTGATCGATCGGTCGTTGCGATCGAAGCCGTTAACGATAAGAACTTGTTTTTGGCCCCCACTTGGGAGTGCGGAAATAACTTCGGAACCTTTGGATTCGCCACCCTCGTTGACAGCCACGACTTTGAAGTAGTACGGAATCGTAGGATCGTAGCCGCTTAGCGTGGCTGTGGTCGTGCTGCCGCCGTTGACTAAGGTGCCGCCGTCGAAGCCGTAACCGTTTACCGAGGCATAGGTTCGATACGCGGTTGGTGTACCACCAGCCCAGGAGTTCGAAACGGGCGGAACCCAGGAGATCGTCACGCTACCCGCCGCGTTCGACACGGCACGTACGCCCGTGACTGGCGGAGGAAGCTCCGTGGCAGGCGTTGTGTTGCCATCGACCGAGCGGAAGTATTTCACGAGCCCCTGATAAGTTGCCCGGCCGACGGCATTGCGCACGTAATGCTCGCGCATCAACTGCGAATCGGGCAGGTTGTCGTGAAACGCGACTTCCACGATCGTGGCGTCGAATTCGTTATTGATCCAAGCGTTATTGAGTTCGCCGTAATTGAAGTTCGGATTCTCGTACAGAACATTCGTCCCGCGTTGATGCCAGTTAGGGTTAAGCACGTCATTCTGAGCCACTAAGTCGTCGTTGATCTCTTGAGCCAGTGCTCGAGCAAACGCGACCTGGTTGGGAGTGGTGCCACCATGCGATGTATTGTGGAGCGCCGTGACGCCGCGCCCGCCGGCCGCATTCGAGTGGAAGCTGATTAACGCGCGGTCTTTCAACTCGCCATCTGCCTCGCGATTCATGTACCTCGAATAGCGAGGCGATACGCCGACGGTTGCATCGCGATCGTTGCTGCCGGCGCTGCGGTATTCGCTGGTGTTGACGCCCTGCGAACGTGCGACGTGCCACTCGATCCAATAAAGCGCTGCTTCATCTTCGCGAGGCAGGCCAGAAACACCGCCGCCACGATCGATATCGCCCATGCCGTTGCCGAAGCGAATCATGTCGGCAATCACGACACTACCAGGCGTCGTGGAGCGATTGCTGATATCGACATATCCATCGGTGCCGGCCTCGAAATAGTAGGTTCCCAAATAAACCAAACCGTTGCCAACGCGGCGGTGGTTGACGGTCGCCTCGGTTATGCCGCCCGAGTGAGCCACGCGGTAAAGCTGATCGGTGGCTCGATCGCTGCCGGAGTGAGTCCATGCATAGATGGGGTAGAAACCGGCCTCAGGAATCGTGGGCCGATAGCGTGCGTAAGCAGTTTCGGTGGGAGAGGTCGAGGCGTACTTGTACGGCAAATCCCCGGGACTACCGAAGTAGATGCCGGAAGTGCTATTCGACCAGTTGCCGACGAACGACACGCCAGGGTCGTCGTTATCGAGAACGACTTCGTTGGTCTGATGATTGATGGGCCGCATAGGAACAACCGTGGCCCCGGCGCGGAAGAGGTAATCTGCGAGGAAGTTCATTTGGTCCACATTGCCGAGGTCTTCGATGATCTCGGTCTGCGTGCCGTTGACGACGGATTCGGACCGCTGAAAGTTCCAGGCACCCTTGCCCGGGCTATTGGCCGTGATACCATGACCGGCCATCACGTACACGATTTTGTCGGAGAGCCCACCTTGCGGCTGAGTGCCGACTGGTACCAAGCCCGCCGCCGACATCGGTAACCGGGGATCGAGTGGTTCGAAACCAAACGCACTGCGGATTGGTAGATTTTTTTCTCCCGAAATCAATACACAAAGTAGCGCGGAACCAGCTAGCAACGTTTTGCGAATAGAGCCGATGAAACGCATGTTTTCTCTCTCCCACTGTTCCCGCCAAGGAGCATTTGCCGAAACGCCATTCTAACACGGCATTCACGTGATGGGGCAACCGATTACAAGCCAGCGGCAGTTCCCTCCGATCGAGGGTCTGCCACGCCGATGAACTCGCCCTCGGCAGTTAACCCGACCGCTTGCTCGCGACCGCCGCTGCCGATGTTCTGCAACTCGTGGCCGCGTTGCTTGAGACCCTCGATTAACTTGCTATCCAAATCGCGTTCGTGCATCACCACATTCGGCCGCCATTGGTGATGGATGCGAGGCCCGGCGACCGCTTCGGGAAGTGGCTCGCCGAAGTCGATCGTACGGATCATCGTGAGCAACACCGTAGTGATGATCTTTGGTCCGCCGGCAGCCCCGAGTGTCATCACTGGCTGGCCCGTTTCATCGAGTACGATCGTAGGACTCATGCTCGAAAGGGGCCGCTTACCCGGCTGAACACTATTATTCTCGGCACCGACCAAGCCGAATGCATTTGGTTGGCCCGGGTAAATCGAGAAGTCGTCCATCTCGTTATTGAGCACCACGCCCGTGCCCGGCACGATCACTTTCGAGCCGAGTGTTGTGTTTACTGTTGCGGTGATGCCGACCCAGTTGCCAGCTTCGTCGGCAGCCGCGATGTGGGTCGTGTGGCGGTCGAATAAATCTTGTTGCCATTGCGGCGGCATTCCATGCTCGGTCACTTCAACGGCTTTTGCCCGGTTGATTTGTTGCGACAAACTCTGCGCATAGGGTTTGTCGAGAAGCCCGCGCGGCACGTCGGCAAAATCGGCGTCGCCAAGCCAATAGGCCCGATCGGCGAAGGCCAGTTTGAATGCCTCTGCGATCAAATGCGTAGCTTCAACCGGGTCTTTGCGGTGAATGGCCCCAAGGTCGAACGGTTCGAGGATGTTCAGCACCTGGGCCACATGGATGCCGCCCGAGCTAGGCGGCGGGAAACCAATAATATGCCGGCCCCGATACGTGGTTTCGAGTGGCGTCCGAAGCTTGGCTTCATAAGCGGCAAAGTCGGCAGCCGTCATGATGCCGCCGTTCTTCGCCATCCAGTCGCCCACCATTTGTGCGAACGGGCCACGATAGAACCAATCGACGCCATGCTCGGCCACCTGCCGATACGTGTTCGCAAGATCGGCCTGCACAAGGCGTTCGCCCGCTCGGTAGGGCGAACCATCGGCTTTGAAGTAAACCGCTTTCGAGCCCTCGAATCGCTTCAGGCTGCGGGCTGTCCCGCGAATCGCCGCGGCGAAGCTGGTATCGAGAGCAAAACCCTCGGCAGCCGCGGAAATGCCTGGCTCGAGCGCGCGCGCCATTTTGATCGTGCCGCATTTCTCGAGCGCGACTTGGTAGGCAGCCAGCGCGCCTGGCACGCCAGACGCCAGCGGCCCGGTTTGACTGGCATTCGGCACGGGCACGCCGTCGCGCAGATACATGTCCTTGTGCGCGGCGGCCGGTGCCATTTCCCGGCCGTCGATTGCCGTGAGCTTGCCGTCGGCCGAGCGGATGAGAATAAGACACCCGCCACCGATGCCCGAGTTCTCGCTATCGACCACGCCCAGCGTGAGGGCGGCGGTGACTGCGGCGTCGACCGCGTTGCCACCCTCGCGAAGCACGGCCACCGCGGCCTCGGTGGCCATTGCATGATTCGTCGCCACCATAGCCCGCTTGGCCGTTGCCGTATTGGCAAGCAATTGCTCATTTCCCAGAGCAACCACAGCCACACACAACGCAATACACTTCGTTAAATTCATGGCATATCCATGACGCGAACAAGAAAATTTGTTGGCCACGAAAAGGCACAAAAGCCACAAAAAACAAATTGAAAGACTTTTTGTGAATTTTGTGCCTTTTCGTGGCAATTCAATTCCCAGTGTTACTCGTATAGTTCGTACTTCCGTTTACGTTCCCGGAACTTCGCCAAGTCCTTATCGATGTCCGCCAGAATTTGTGCCGCGTCGTCACCGGCGAGAACACGGTCGTAAACATCTTTATTGCCGAGTAACTTCATCCAATTCTTGGGCTCCCATTTGTCGGGATGCAGTGAGTGCATAGCGCTCGCAATCGCAAGCCCCAAATCGAACGATCGGAATTGGTTCCAATCGGTAATCACGATACTCAAGCCGCCGCATTCTTCTTTGGAGAACTTGCTGGATGTCGGTGTGAAGCGCACCGGCAGCACACGCACGCCAGGCGGCAAGGCTCGATTGACGGCCGCCGCGAGCTCGCGTTCACGAATCCACGGGGCACCCATCCACTCAAACGGCGAATCGGTTCCACGACCGACCGAAATGTTGGTGAATTCCAACATGCCGATTCCCGGGTACAACACGGCCGCCCGTAGCGAACGCATGTTGGGCGACGGGTTGCGCCATTCCAGGCCCGTATCGAACAGGTACATGCTACGCTTCCAGCCTTCCAGTTTGACCACGTGCAAATCGACATCCAACTTGCGCTCCGTCTTATACATGTTTGCCAGTTCGCCGATCGTCAGACCGTGCCGCACAGGCAATCGGTTATGAGCAACGAACGATTCCCCACCCTCGTCGAGCAACGGTCCTTCGATGATTTCACCGTTGATCGGGTTTGGCCGATCGAGCACATAAATCGGCTTGCCCGCCTCACCGGCCGCTTCCATGCAAAGCCCCATCGTGGAAGGATAGGTGTAGAACCGCGCGCCGATGTCTTGAATGTCGAACACAAGCACATCGACCTTTTCCATGTGCTCTTTGCTTGGCTTGCGGCTCTTGCCGTAGAGGCTGTACACAGGCACGCCCGTTTTTTCGTCCACCGAGTCGTTGATCTGCGATACATCGAGTTCGCCGCGAATGCCATGCTCGGGGCTGAACAGCGCCACAAGTTCCACTCCCTCGGCTTCGTGAAGCAGATCGATGGTTGTTTTGCCGTCCGAATCAACCCCCGTATGGTTCGTGATGAGGCCCACCTTTTTACCCTTGAGCGGTGCAAAACCATCGGTTTTGAGCACGTCGATGCCGAGTTTCACGGGCCCGGTCGATCCGTTCGCCGCGGTCGTCGGGGCAGGGCCGTCGTTTTTCTTCGCGTTTACAATCGCGGCACATGCGAACGCACCGATCTGGCCGGCCAAGCTGTTCACTTCCCCTTTGCCATCAGGGTGCAGGCGGTTCGAAAGAAAGATCACGTATAAATCGCGGGCCGGATCCACCCACATCGCCGTGCCCGTGAAACCGCCGTGGCCAAACGCGGCGTCGCTCATCGAACGGCCACGGTTACGCGAGTAGGCCGAGCGTTTGTCCCATCCCAAGCCGCGCTTATTGTTGCTCACCGTGCGAGCCGTGTTCATTTCTTCCACGATGCTTTCGGAGAGCACGCGGTTGCCTTCGTACTCACCTTTCTGCAGCATCATCGTGGCGTACGTGGCCATGTCCTCGGCCGTGCTGAACAGGCCCGCATGGCCGGCCACGCCACCCATGCGCGCGGCCCGCGGATCGTGTACATCGCCCTTCAGCATTTTGCCGGCCGTTTTTTCGGTGGCGGCGGCCCGCTTCTTCAACTGCTCGGACGGCAGATACCCGCTGTCGTCCATGCCGATTTTGGAAAAGATGTTTTCCTTGGCAAACTCTTCGAGCGGCTTTCCGGAAACCTCCTCGACGATTTTGCCCAGCAGGATGAAATTCACATCCGAGTATTTGAACGCCGTGCCGGGTTTCGACAGCAGCTTGAGATCGTTGATTTTCGGCCCGGCCGTGTTCCAACCGTCCTCGTAATCGCCGATGGGGTTGTCGGCAATGAGCCCCGACGAGTGGACCAGCAATTGTTCGATCGTGAGGTCGCCTTTGCCGTTCTTTTCGAATCCAGGAATGTACTTCGCCACCTTGTCGTCGAGCTTGAGCTTACCCTGGTCCACAAGAATCATGATGCTCGTGGCCGTGGCTGTGGGCTTCGTGAGCGAGGCCATATCGAACACGGTGTCGGTCGTCATTTCCTCTTTTTCCGGCTCAAGGCTGCGATATCCATAAGCCTTCTCGAAGACGATTCCGTCTTGACGACCAATAAGTACCACGCAACCGGCCATGTTGCCTTCATCGAGGTACCGCTTCACCGCCTGATCGATGCGGCTTTCTAGCTGCGGGTCCATTCCGGCCGATTCCCAGTCGATTTTGCTGGGCGGTTTGGCATCAACAGGAGGCAAGATTAGGGGGACGACAAGCAGCGCGAGACAGCACTGCATGGGAATTCTGCCGAAAATTGTGCGCATCATGAGGAAGAAGTTATTCATCGAGTTTACGGATTGGTTTCTAAAGAATTTGGCCGGGGGCCAGAACCGAGGATGGAGCCCAGCAATACCCCAACAACGACAGTCGTTGTGCTACCCACGATCGTGTACCAGTAGGAATTCAGCCCAGTCCCGAAAGCAACGTAGGTGGTCACAATGGTAGCAATGCCAAAGGCAGCGAGTGCAATTGGTTCCGACGTGGAAGGTGCCACCAATCCCAAGGCATAAAGTCCCAGTAATAATCCAATCGCGAACCCAGCAATCGCCAGCACTGCATCGACGATTGCTTGTTCCTTTTGTAATTCGAAGTAGTAAGCCACGATCGCGACTACGGATTGCACAATCGCGAAAATCATGGTTAGAACTCGCGAAATATTTAGCGCACGACGCCCTTCTATGTTGGGGTAGAGTCTCGCAATCCAGTCGCTCATCAAGGAACTGGCCGAGGAGTTGAACGAGCTGGCAAGAGTGGACATGGCCGCGGCCAGGACGGCCGCCAGAATCAAGCCCGTCATTGCCGCATTCATGTGTTTAACCACATAGGACATGAAAGCCTGATCGCCAGCGATTCCTTCTCCGATTCCTCCCGTTGCCGCATTGAAGCAGGCAAGCTCGACGCCAATGAACAAGAAGACAGCGAACTGGGCAAAAACGACAAACCCGCTCAGCCCGAGTGCCCAGGCTGCTGAAGATTTGCTTTTTGCACACAAATATCGTTGCACAATGAGTTGATCCACGCCGTGCGTGGCCAACGATAAGAAGGCACCACCCAAAAGCCCGGACCAGAATGTCATCGTAGGAGAGTTCAACGAAGGGCTGAAATCGAACATCTTCCACCTACCACTCTCGTGGCCAAATTCCACAAGCTCATTCCAACCGCCCGGAAGTTGATGGAGTATTAAGTACGCGGCGGCAAAAGCGCCAAGCATGTAAACGGCAAACTGGATGCAGTCGTTCCAAACGACCGAGCGAACGCCACCCACGCAAGAATAAATGGCCGTGGCAATCGAGGTGACCAGAATGCACGTCAGCATATCCAGACCAAAGGCAATGTTGAGTGCAATCGCAGTGAGAAACAGGCGTAAACCGTCGGCCAGGTTTCGTGTTATCAGAAATACTAGCGACGCGATCCGGCGGGTCGTGACTCCGAATCGCGATTCTAATACTTGATAAGCCGACAGCATTTCGCCGCGGAAATAGCCAGGCAGTAAGAACGCGATCACTGCAAACCGGCCCACGATGTAACCAAGGGCGATTTGAAGAAACGTGAAATTGCCGCCATCGACGAAGGTTTTACCGGGCACGCTCAAAAAAGTAACCGTGCTCGTTTCCGTGGCAACGATAGAAATCAGCAGCGACCAGGTCGGAAGCCGGTGGCTGTCCAGAAAATAGTCTTTGCTGTTAGTTTGGCCGCGTCCGAGAAATACGCCGAACAACGTCGTTACCAAAAGGTAAACAATGACTATGGCAAACGCTGTAGGCCCTATTCCTTCAGAAATTGCGAAAATACTTGCCACTCGGGAGTTCGCTCCTTTTAGGAAAGCACGCAGCACCGCCAGTTTTTTGGTCTAGCACCGGTTGATAAACCCGGCAAAAAATACCGAAAAAGTGACTAGGGCTGAATTGTTGAATGTGGGAGGCGTCTCCGACGCCGATCCTTCTAATTTGCAGAACGGTAGGATATTACGGTCCCCGGATTCAGGATGAGCCCTCGCACTAAGGAACTCTAACAAAACCGGCGGGGACTGTCCCGATTTTGCGGAGTCTTCGCAGCAAAATGGGACTGTCTCCCTCTCTCAGACGGTTTTGTTCGAGTTCCTAAATTCCCAACGGCCAACGCGACCTCGCGAGTCTGTCGATGCGACCGCTGGCTGAGCTCAGGGCTGCCAACTTGGCTGCTTCCACCATAAGTCATGAGCCCCGAGCCTATAGTCCCGGCAGCGCAGTTCATTCTTAGTTTTGCGCAGTTCGTCTATGTTGGTCCATGGGGCCTGAATAAGATAAATTGTCTACAGTACACATGGGAGAGTTTCGCCTCGGGCGGCTCTCGGGGCAATCCACTCGTTTGGCGTTCATGCTAGAGCATCTCACTACCGAAGCGCGAAACCCTGCCTCGGAAGACTTGGACGGTCTTTCCGCGGCGGAAATCGTCCAGTTGATCAACTCGGAAGACGCGAAGGTCGCGGCAGCCGTGGGCGAGCAGGCCGAACCGATCGCCAAGGCTATCGACGTGATCGCCGACCGAATTGGCCGTGGTGGCCGGCTCATCTACACTGGTGCCGGAACCTCTGGTCGCCTTGGTGTGCTTGATGCATCAGAATGCCCGCCAACATTCAACACGCAACCGTGGCAAGTCGTTGGCGTTATCGCCGGCGGTTATACGGCACTAACGTCGGCAGTCGAAGGAGCGGAAGACAGCCCGGAGCTTGGAGTCGAGGATCTTAAAAAGCTGAACTTATCGGATGCCGACGCGGTTTGCGGCATCGCTACCAGCGGCCGTACGCCGTATGTGATCGGGGGGCTTGAGTATGCTCGCAGCGTGGGGGCGTTCACGATCGGGCTAAGCTGCAATCGCGATCCCCAACTGGCTAAATGCTGCGAAATCAGCATCGCGCCAGTTGTCGGGCCCGAAGTGGTGAGCGGATCGACACGTCTCAAGGCCGGCACGGCAACGAAGATGGTCCTCAACATGCTCACCACGGGGGCCATGATTCGCCTCGGAAAAACCTATGGCAATCTGATGGTCGATCTTCGTGCGTCGAACACCAAGCTGGCCGACCGCGCTCGACGTATCGTGCGGGCCGCTACCAACGTGAGCGATAGCGAAGCCGAACGACTGCTCACGGAGTGTGGCGGCGAAGTAAAGACGGCCATCGTCTGCTTTCACCGCGGCGTACCCTCGGGCGACGCTCGGCGTATCCTGGACGCGTCCCACGGACATCTCCGCAAAGCTCTCTACGGCCAAGTCAATAATAACGGCGGTGCTAACTCGCACTAGTCGTTTCCTCGTCGCACGGTTGCAACGAACGTGAGTAAATCGAACTCGAATTCCTCGGCCGGCGACCTGCTGGTGGTTGTCGACGCGGGCGGAACTAAAACCGCGGCTTGGCTCGTGGACCCTTCCCAAACCGACGAAAATCAGGTTTTAGGACGCGGCCGTGCCTCGGCCGGAAATCCGCTCTCGGTTGGTTTCTCGGAGTCGACCTGTGCCATTGCCGATGCCGTGACCCGCGCGTTCGAGGGAGCAGGCATTGAAGTCGGCTGCGCTTCGCAAGCGGTGCTCTCGATCGCAGGGGCCGCCAACGAGCGTCTTCGTGAGCAGTTCATCGATTGGGCCCGAGCAGGGCGTTTTGCTGATCGAGTCGCCATCGTGTCGGACGTCCTTCCCGTGTTGGCGGCAGGCACGCCGGATTGCCAGGGAATCGCCCTTATCTCGGGAACGGGCACCGTGGCGTACGCGGGGCGCGGAGATGGCAAAACGTTTTTGCACGGTGGCTGGGGATATCTGCTCGGTGACGAAGGCAGTGGGTATGCGATTGGCCGCGAAGCCTTGCGACACGCACTGCTCGCGCTCGAAATGAATGCGCATCGCACGAACCTGACTGAAACGGTGCTCAAGGAGTTGGGAGTTCGTTCGACCCTTGAAGTGACGCGCACGATTTATGGCAATCCGCATCCCCGTGTCGCGATAGCCGCAATCGCATCGGCGGTCATCGCGCTGGCCGACAGCGACGATGCCGATGCACAGGCCATCATGGACGGAGCGGCAGCGGAACTTGCAAAGCTCGTGGTGCGAGCAACGCAGTCGATCGAGCTAGTCGAATCGCCATTGGCACTCGCGGCGGCAGGCGGCGTGCTGTTGAGTTCTCGCCGATTGCAGATGCAGCTTGAAGTAGAACTGCGCCGCTGCGGTCAGGAGTTTGCATTGAAACTCGTCGAGGAGCCTTTGTTAGGCTGCATTCGCTTAACCGACGGCAAATATGCTGGCAAGCTCGTGAACTGGCATTGAGCTGGCGATGCTGCGTCAACGCAGCAATTGTCGCACCGCTAGCTACACCTTCCATCTTGCTGCCTGTGGAGTTCTCTTCTAGTATTCGGGCCTCTTCTCGCTCGGAACATTAAGGAACTCTAACAAAACCGGCGGGGACTGTCCCAATTTTGCGGAGTCTTCGCAGCAAAATGGGACTGTCTCCCTCTCTCAGTCGGTTTTGTTAGAGTTCTTAAATCACGGCTAAGTGCGAAAGGATTCGCGACATGGTGCGTGCAGTTTTAGTTTGCGCGGCAATCGTGGCATGGTGCTCAGAGTCGGTACATGCGCAACCCAAGGGCTTACCGGAGCCGGTGATTGCACTGGCCGACAATTCGGTCTCCCCGGCGCAAGTCATCGTTCCAGAAGCAGGTTCGCATTCTTCGTTGCCCGCATCGAGTGGGACCACCGACAAGCACGCTCTTTTGCAGCAAAAACTGGCCGAACTGAATTGCTTGCAGAGCGAGATTGATGCCCTTCGTGTCGAGACTGGAACTCCTCAGCAGATACTTATCAAAGTAAAAGCTATCGAGGTTTCGCGTACGAAGATGCGACAGCTAGGTATCGATTTCGCGTTCGTCAGTAATGATCCGAAAACACAAATTCCGCGCCATGTTGGAGAGAATCTTGGATTATCCAGTGGCTCTCAAATTCTCGATAAGTCCAGTGCTTTTTTCAATGTATTCGATGCTCTCCAACAAAAACGGATTGCTCGCGTATTAGCTGAACCCAGCATGGTTGTTGTATCAGGCCGATCAGCACAATTTCGTGTTGGCGGAGAGTTGGCTCTGCCCGCTCCTGCGGGAGGCGCGAATGCTGTCGAATACAAATTCTGCGGCAGCGAAATTGATGTGTTGGCGGTGGCAAAAGGTGAGAACCGTGTCGTCATTAATCTACGCGCAAACCTAAGTGAACTAGATGAATCGCGCTCTATTGAAGTTGGCGGAATGCGTATGCCCAGTATTTCGCAGCGGCAAATCGATACGAGTGTGGAACTTGAACTAGGGCAAACTATGTTGCTCTCAGGTCTTTTGGAGTCCCGACAGCAGCAACCTATCAACGGCAAAACTAGTGGCGAGAAAGAGGTGTTTGAACATATTTATTGTGTGACCGCAGAGTCGTTTACTGATGCTGACTTATCAACCCAAAAAACAACTGCGGCGGCGAGTTATCGTACGGCGAATTCGGACTCGGCTGTTCGCCCTGGTGAGCGAAGTGTGCGTGTGAATGGCGAGTCTACGCGGTAGGTGATCGGATAACGCAGTGCTAGTTGTGCTGTTAGCCGCAGGTGATGGTGCCGCCGCAGACGGGTTTTTTACAACCGGTGGTTTCCGGGATGGTGAGCGGAAGGCCGAGCGTGTGACGCATGGCGAGCCACGCGAAGCATTCGGCTTCGAGCGTGTCGGGGTTCAGGTTCATCTCTCGAATGTTGCGAACGTGCGGGAAGTTCTCGCCTAACATGCGCATGATGACGGGGTTGTGGACACCGCCGCCGGTGACCCAGAGAACCTCGGGTTGGCCGGGCATGGTGCGGACGGCACGTACGATCGCTTGTACGGTGACCGCGCAGAGCGTGGCAGCGCCGTCTTCGACGCTCAGGCCCGATACATCGACATGGTCGAAGTCGAATCGGTCGGCCGATTTGGGGAGCGGTTTGGAGAAGAACGGTGTCGAGAGAGCGGCGTCGACGATCCCCTGATCTACTTTGCCGCGTTTGGCGATCTCTCCATCTTTATCGTGCGATTCGCCGGCCATTTCTTCGATCCACTCATCAATGAGTCCGCAGCCGGGGCCGGTGTCGCCCGCCACGATTTCGTCGTTCTCGCCCAGCCAGGTGATGTTCGCGACGCCACCGAGATTAAGGATGACGGTCGGCCGTGCTTCGTGAGTGAACAATGCGCGATGGAACATGGCGACAAGGGGCGCGCCTTGACCACCGATGGCAATGTCGTGTCGGCGGAAATCGCTGACGACCCGCATGCCGGTGCGTTCGGCGAGTAGCCACGGGTTACCGATTTGCCAACAAATCAACTCGCTGGTGACGTGGCGGATCGTATGGCCATGGAAGCCGATGAGATCAACACCTTCGGATTCCTTGGGAAGCGTACGCAGTAGCTCGGCCACGGCATCGGCATGGTGGAGCGTGATATCGCGTTCGACGCGCGCCACTTCGATCAGGGGCACATCGTACTGCGATGTTTCCAGGACGCGGGCGCGGAGATCCCGATCGTAGGGCAGGGTAATTCCGCCGAAGAATTCGATCTGGTTCTCGCCGTCGGTGGCGATGAGCGCAACGTCGGCTCCGTCGGCTGAGGTTCCGCTCATTAACCCCAACACCTTTTTCAGCTCTTTTTTGGGCACTCGGCCATCCCCTAATCCAAACCTGATAAGGACTTACGTATGTATGTTGAACGGGCGGGCGGATAGCGTCAATGGGCCCGTGAGGTTCAAAATACAAATCGGCAAATGTCGATTTCACGCATCGATTTTGCTGACCGTGCAGTGGGCAAATGGATAAAACTGGCGGCGGATGTCTCTTTTTTGCGCACGGAATTGGCGATTTGTGCTTACAATGGCCAGTAAGTGGTTGATCGTACCCGTTTGCCGGACTGCTTGTCCACCATCTTCTCTTGATTGCGGCCCAATCTACTCGCCGCTGTAAATGATGAGCATACCAGGACCGAATAATAATCACCCGTTTCGTGTCGAGCATGTGGCTGTTTTGATCGAGACGGAGACCAGTTGGGGAGCGCGAGTAATTCGCGGTATTGCGCATTATGCCGAGAAGCATACGCGTTGGCATTTGCTGATCGACCCGCGCGATCATGAACAACGCTCGGCGATTCCGGAGGGGTGGAACGGGGACGGAATTATTGCCCGCATTTCGACTCGTACGCAGTGCCAACATGTGCTTGAGAAAAAGTTGCCGATCGTCAATGTGGATGATGTGTTCGAAGGACTGAAGGGTGTCGGGGTTGTGATTACCGACGAAGCAGAGCGTGCGCGGTTGGCGTTGGAGCATTTGGTCGCGCGAGGGTTCCGCAAATTTGCTTACTTTGCACCGCCGAGTAATCGGTACTCGAAGAGCCGTGGAGAGCAGTTCGTTCGGGCCGCTCTTGAAGGCGGGCATGAGTGCCATGAGTATTTGCCTGGGTATCGAGCTGGTCGCAAGATCGGTTGGGCGGAGCAGCAGCGGCGTGTGAATCGGTGGCTGGCTTCGCTGCCGAGGCCGATCGCGATTTGTGCGGTGGATGCTCACAACGCGCGGCAGTTGGCGGAGATTTGCCATTACGGCGGCGTGCGTGTGCCGGATGATGTGGCGATCTTGGCGGGCGACACCGACGAGTTGTTGTGCGAAGTGTCGACGCCGCCGCTGTCGAGCATTAGCGTTGCGTGCGAACGTTTGGGGCATGAAGCGGCCGCGATGCTGCATCGCATGATGAACGGTGGGAAAGCGCCGA
Source organism: uncultured Planctomycetaceae bacterium (assembly GCA_964618225.1). Taxonomy (GTDB): domain Bacteria; phylum Planctomycetota; class Planctomycetia; order Pirellulales; family Lacipirellulaceae; genus JABDGM01. Next base: position 4,237 of record CAZTWS010000091.1, on the reverse strand, counting down.
GCGAGCAGGTGTTGATTGCGCCGCACGGCGTGGTTAGCCGGCAATCGACGGATGTGCTGGCGATCGACGACCCGGCGGTGGTGCGGGCTTTGCGATACATTCGAACGCACGCTCATCATGGGATCGTGGTCGAAGATATTTTGCGCGAAGTGCCGATTTCGCGGCGGAGCTTGGAAATTCAATTCCGGTCGTACTTGGGACGCTCGCCCGCGGAAGAGATTCGCCGCGTGCGATTGGAACGTGGCAAACAACTGCTGGGCCGGCGTGAGCTTTCGATCACTGAAATCGCCCTGGCGTGTGGATTTTCGAATGCCACGCGGTTTGGCGTGGCGTTTCGCAAGTCGTTCGGCACGACGCCACGGGCGTTCCGCAAAACGGTGATTGCTGATTAGGACGGCAAGAAGAGGGGGAGACAAGGAGAGGGGGAGGCACGGCGTTGCGTTTGATGCGTGATGATGCGTTTTTGGTGGAGAAGCCTGGTACTTACCGCTGGTCGTTGACTGGTATGTAAATGGGTAGACGGAGGAGGCAGTGGCTGGTGACGTAAGTTGGTAATTTTGTTTCTGAACTGTGGTTCGAAGTGAATTTGTTGGGCAGCGAATTTCTCGGAAGGGGACAAGAGGACAAGTTTCTTGTGTATGCGGATGCGAAGTTGTGTTCTCGTCTTTGCGCATGATGATCCGACCGACTGAGCATGGGTTTTCAATGTGCGCAGCGGTAGCGGTGGAGCGGGATTTTGGGGAAATCACGCCGGCTGTGTGTAAAGGCTTTTGTCCAGAAACTTCGCTAAGCCGCAAGCGGCCGTATTGTGTTACGGGCCGATGATGTCGTGGCTTGACTTCCTTTTGGGCAAAGCCTGCCTGTGAATATACTTTTGTACATATGCGATAGCATGCCTGGTGATCGTTTTCAGCGAAATTCCGGGAAGATTTTAGTGGCCGAAAATAGTGGCTTGACGACGCTTTGCCATGCAGCGGATTGAGCAAAGCGGAAATGTTACACGATGAGCATTGGATTGCGAGCGATTTTAGGGGGAGGTTATCAATGGAAGTGAGCCTTCATTTTTCGGAACCATTACTTCGACGGGCCGTGCGTCGCTTTTGGTGGCGCACGATCGGTTGGTGGCATGTCGTAGCGCTCTCGGCAGTCGGCGTGTACTTGGTTATTGCTTTATGGAATGGTGATCGTTCGTGGTGGGTCGGCGGTATCGGAACAATGTTCCTCATAGGAACCATCATTCCTGCCGCAGTGTATGTTATTCACATGCGACGAACTTTGGCCAAGTTTCGAGAAATGCAGTCTCCCGTGGGCATCCTCCGTTTGGGAGAAGATCGCGTTGGAATCAGCTCTGATTTGGGCACTGCTGAAATGAATTGGTCGGCGGTGACCGGCGTATGGTGCTTTCCCGAAGCCTGGTTGATGTTTTTTTCCCGGTCACAATTCATCACTCTTCCGACAGCAGACCTTAGTGCGGAGGCCCGTGAATTTATCCGTGCAAAAGGGGAGGCTGTGGGGTTTAATGTGAGCTAACGTTGCTACGGTTCCAATCGTTTGGAGCATGCGGTGTGCTACTGGTCGCTGAAGCGACCAGTCCGTCGGGGGAAGTGGGGGAGTGTTGAGGAGTGGATGGTGCAGAGCGGAGAGAGTGAAAGAAGGTGAGGAGGAGTGAGATATGAAGGCTAACAAAGGGCCTTTGATGTTGGGGATTATGATTATCACGGTCGGTGTTGGCTGGCTGTTGACGGCGAAGGGGGTGGTGCCGGGGATTGATTGGGTTTGGACGCTAGGGCTTGCCGTGGTGGGCGTGCTTACCTTCGTTTTGAGCGGCGGGCTGGATAAGCTGAGCGTGCTGGTGGGGCCTTTCTTCTTGGTGGCCAGCGTGTTGTCGGTGCTGCGGCAGTCGGGGCGAATGAAAATTGATACTGAAGTACCGCTGCTTGTGATCTTGTTGGGCGTGCTTGTTATTGTGGCCCAGTTGCCAATGATTCCGGTGCCACGGTGGATTGAGCCGGTGGTTGAGGATGAGCGAAAGTAGGACGCGCGGGCGCAACGGATGCACTGGTCGCTGAAGCGACCAGTCCGTAGGGGAGGGGGGACAAGAGGGAGGGGTCAAGCGAGGATATCATGCACGACCTGGGCTGGTTCGACGCCGGTAAGTTTGGTGTCGAGGCCGCGGAAGGGGTAGGTGAAGCGGCCGTGGTCGATGCCTAGGACGTGCAGCATGGTGGCGTGCAGGTCGCGGAGGTGGACGGGGTTTTCCGTGATGTTGTAGCAGAAGTCGTCGGTGCTGCCATATTCGAGGCCGGGTTTGATTCCCGCGCCGGCCAGCCAGATGGTGAAGCAGCGTCCGTGGTGGTCGCGCCCGGCGTTGGCGTCGCCCAGCGCGCCCTGGCTAAAAACGGTGCGTCCGAACTCGGTGAGGAACATGACGAGCGTGTCTTCCAGCATACCGCGTTGCTTGAGGTCTTTGAGAAGTGCGGCGGTGGGTTGGTCGATGTCTTTACATTGATTCGGTAGCTGGCGGCCGATGGCGATGTGTTGATCCCAGCCGCGATGGAAGAGCTGGACGAAGCGCACGTTGCGTTCCAGCAGCCGGCGGGCCATGAGGCAGTTCGAGGCGTAGCTGCCGGCTTTGTGAACTTCGGGGCCGTAGCTTTCGATGATCGAGGCGGGCTCGTTGGAGAAGTCGGTGAGTTCGGGCACCGAGGTTTGCATGCGGAAGGCCATTTCGTAGGCGCTGATGCGGGCGAGTGTTTCGGGGTCGCCGGCGCGCTCGGCATGCAGGTGATTGAGTTGGGCCAGATCGTCGAGCATGGCGCGGCGCTGGTCACGATCGGTGCCGGGCGGATCGCCCAGGTAAAGCACGGGGCTGGAGCCGGCGCGGAGGCCGACGCCTTGGTGCGAGGAGGGGAGGAATCCGCTGCCCCACAGTCGCGAGAAGATCGGCTGGCCGGGGTTCTTGCCCGTGCCTTGGGAGATCATAGCCACGAAGGTGGGCAGGTTTTCGTTCGCGCTGCCGAGGCCGTAGCTGATCCAGGCACCCATGCTGGCATAGCCGGGCTGCTGGTTGCCCGTGTTGATGAAGGTGATGGCCGGGTCGTGGTTGATTGCCTCGGTGTGCATCGATTTGACGATGCAGATGTCGTCGGCGATGGTTTGCATGTGCGGCAGCAGGTCGCTCATCCAGGTGCCGTGCTGGCCAACGCGGCGGCCGGGCCACATGGGGGCCACGACGGGGAAGGAGGCCTGGCCGGAGGTCATGCCGGTGATTCGTTGTGTGCCTTTGATGGAGGGCGGGAGTTCTTTGCCGTGGTTTTGGGCGAGCGTGGGTTTGTTGTCGAAGAGGTCGACGTGGGAGAAACCTTCGCTTTGGAAGAGGCAGAGGACGCGTTTGGCTTTGGGGGGGAAGTGGGGGAGAGAATTTATCTGTGCTGAGGCAGCACTGCTGGACGAGCCAGCAGTGGCACCTGCGGCGAGTGCAAGCTGGTGCGGGCTCAACATGGTGTTGAGTGCCGTAGCACCGAGGGCACCTGCAGTGGTGGTGAGGAAGGTGCGGCGTGTGGCGTTTTGTTGGAAGGTTTGGAGGGGGCGCATGATCGTCTCGATCAAATTGTTAAGCAACCTGGAACCGCGTTCCCTACGACTGTGTTTCGGGACGCAGCAGATGGATGACGGCATCTAAGATGCGATTAGTAGCCGAGGTATTTAATGTGGCGACAGTGCGAGTAATCAGCGAACCGTTTGCGGTAAAGAGCTTGCCAGGACGTGCGTAACTTGTGGCTCGAAGGCCGCCGGAGGTGAATTCCGAAGCGGGCAACATAAATGCATGCAGATCGCCGTATGGATTCGTGGTGATCTGGCACAGTATCCAATCGCCGCGTCCCACGTCGGCAAGCGCTATTGCGGGTCGGACCTTTGCGGACGACAGATCAGAAAACGGAAACGGCACAAGCACTATGTCTCCGACTGTAGGTACGCCCACGCCTCCTCCTCTTCTGGTCGGTTCCAATCTGAAAGTGCTGCTTCACTCAAACGGGCAGTTTCTTCGGGATAAACCGTCGGCTGCTCGTCCAGAATTGTGACTAGCGCACGTCGCGGCTCAGCAAGTGGAACCGCTTCTAACAACCGCACGGTGCCATCCGTGGAGATTACGCCTTCGACGGTTTGGATCATTGGATTACCTCGTTTAATGGACAACTCCATTGTACGATCTCCGCGAGTGGATGGTCAGATTATT
>CAZTWS010000090.1:0-20631 GCA_964618225.1 uncultured Planctomycetaceae bacterium | reverse complement strand
TCGCTACCGCGTGAAAGCATGCCACCCATCAATTCAAGACTGACAGAACACTAGGAGCCAAATGGCCCCGGGATTTTGTACCGCTCCGTGCCGTCGGGAACACTCACTACCTTCCAGCGGCGATATAGCAGTATCCGCTTCCGTATGTTGATAGGCGCCCGAGTTCGTATTGCTACTTGTTGCTACTTGGCAATTGTTTCAGCCGATTTTCCCAGTTGCGTTCCGTTTCTACGAGCAGCTCGGCGAGTTTCGCGCGCCTTCTGCTTCGCGGCAGGACTCCTTCCTTTCCACAACGGTTCAGCCAACTGGGAGTTCCACTCCGCATAAGTAGCTTCGAGCGACTTCACGAGTTCCGGGTGTTCGTTCGCAATGTTCTTTTTCTCACCGATATCGCTGGCCAGATTGAATAGCCGCGGTGCTTCGTTACCTTGCTGACGGAGCTTGAAGTCGCCTTGGCGAATAGCGTGTTGCGCGCCAAACCGCCAGTACAGATTGTCGTGAGGTTCACCTTCAGCTTTGCCCGTGATGAAGGGGATAAGATCGACTCCGTCGACGGGGCGCTCTTTGCTGCCAAGCTCAGCACCTGCAACACCTGCGACCGTTGCGGGAATATCCAGGGAAATCACAGGCGAGTTGAACTTTGTCCCGGCAGGCAACTTACCTTTCCACTGAATGAGAAACGGCACATGGATACCACCTTCTAGCACGCTTCCTTTGTTGCCGCTTAACGGAGTGTTATCACTAGAGTTAGCATCCTGAGGGCCCCCGTTGTCGCTTATGAAGAACACTAAGGTGTTCTCAAGCTTGTTAGAATCATTCAATGCCGCCAACACCTCGCCGATAGCATCATCGAGGCCGCTCAGAAGCGCCGCGTACGCTCGGCGTCGCTCATCCGTAATGTGAGCAAATCGCTTCAAATGCTCTTTTTCGGGCTGCAACGGGTTATGAACCGCGTTGAATGTCAAATACAGCAAGAATGGCGAATCGCTCTCCTGACGCACATATTCGGCAGCCCGCTTGCCAAATTCCGAGGTTAAATGCGGGGGGGCATCAACCTGATAATCATCGCGATAGATGGGGCCGCCCGGATTGCCGTTATCCGAGGGGAAGTAAGGATGAGCACCGCCTAGAAAGCCATAAAAATGATCGAAGCCTCGGCGTAACGGGTGCCGCGATGTATCGCCTCCGAGATGCCATTTACCAATGATCGCCGTGCGATAGCCCACGGTCCGAAGGGCATCGGCAATCGTGGTTTCCGTGAGAGGCAAGCCGATATCGTCTCGATCCGCTTGGTTAGCTGCTCCCGGATTGAATTCGTGCCCAAAACGCTGCTGGTATCGTCCTGTTACGAGCCCGGCACGAGTGGGACTGCAAACCGGGCACGACACATAGCCGTTCGAAAATTGCACACCACCTTTTGCAATGCTGTCGATATGGGGAGTCGGTATCTGCTTGCCGCCGTTGAAACCGACATCGCCGTAACCTAGATCGTCAGCAACGATCACGAGAATGTTAGGCTTCGAATCCGCCACGGCCGACAGGCTCTCATCAGCGGCACTCGCAACGCCAGCCGACAACGCAAAAACCCCGAATGAATAAAGCACAACTTTCGGGGCAGCCTGGAGTGTAATGAATCGAGATACCATAAGATTATTCCTTCGCACACGAATAACGAATATGTCGAGATACAGCCTCTCCGCGGTTAAATACAGGAGGCATTGCGGCCAGCGTTAATAGACTCAACGACAACAGCAGCTACGCCGGATTGGTTGCGTGCAGCGTGTCGGCTTCACATTCGCCCTGCAAAAGGCCGCAATAGAGGGTGAGCGGCTCGAAAGCACACTCGCCATTTGAATTCGATGGCGAACTATCTGACCCGTGGAGGACATAGCGCTAAACTCCCGCAAGTTTTCGCAGCGCGCCTCCAGACTTTCCAGTGAGCGACGCAAAGATCGTTTCAACAAATAGGGCAACGAGAAACAGCCTCTCGTTCCAGTCATGCCACGTCCGTGTCGCAAACATCGTGCCCAACACTCTTTGTTGTCGATTTGCAGCCTAGTTCCACCTCCAGGCCTTCGATACTGACTTACAAAGCTTGTTTCCGTTAAATAGAACAGAACACATCCAGGACATTTCACTGTTGGCGGTAAAATTTGACAGAATCGGCATGACTGGCATTCTATAACCGCTATGCAATCGGCTCGATAACAGTTGATTCAAATACCGTGTCCGCCATCAAAGGTCTCGGTGCGGACTTGGGCTTGCGAGATGCGGCTTCCAGGTGCCACGCTACGAGTTAGCCACACGTTACCGCCGATGACCGACCCCTTGCCAATAGTAATTCGCCCAAGGATCGTCGCTCCCGCATAGATGACAACATCATCTTCCACAATAGGATGGCGAGATACTCCCTTTACAAGTGCTCCCCGCTCATCGACCTGAAAACTTTTGGCACCAAGCGTAACGCCATGATAAAGTCGCACTCGTTCGCCAATAATCGCAGTCTCACCAACTACGACCCCGGTGCCATGATCGATAAAAAAGCTGCCCCCTACCTGTGCGCCAGGGTGAATGTCGATGCCCGTTAGCGAATGGGCGATTTCAGCAATAATGCGAGCGACAAGCGGCATGTTCAACGAGTACAGCATGTGTGCCAACCGATGATGAGTAACCGCCGTAACACCAGGATAACATGCCAGCACCTCGTCCATCGTCCGAGCTGCCGGGTCTCCATCGTAAGCCGCGCGAATATCCGCTTCTAACAACGTGCGAACTTCCGGCAAACGTCTTCCAAATTCGCGCACGATTTGGACCATTTCATCGCGTTGCCGATCACTAGGCTGTTCGTTTCCGGCCACAAACTGAAGCTCGCGAAGCACCTGGGCCGCCAAATCGCGCAATGCCAAGTCGAGCGTGTGGCCAACAAAGTAATCGATGCTCTCGTTCATAAGCACGTGCGAGCCCAATCGATTAGGAAAAAGAGCCTTGCTAAGTCCCTCTATAATTTGGGTCAATGCGGCACGCGACGGCAGCAAAGCCGGCTTGCCAAGTCGGTGCCTCGTGGCGAGCGACTGCTCCCGTAACTCTCGCAATCTCGTCACGATCGAGTCGATGTGCCAATCAGGCATTGAGTGAGCGGAATGAATGATCCGGCGCGTGGTGGTGCTCATGGCGTTCTTCCCTCAGCACAACAAAAAGGTTCTTTAGGGATTTGAATGGGTTTCACGAACCAGCCGTCTAGTACACTCCCGGCAGGATCATTTTTAACAGGAGGAAACCGAGGAAACGGAGTCATTTTGAACCACAAAGGCACGAAGTATTTAAGCAACTTGTACATCTTCGAGGTGGCATTTTCTGCTTGCGGTATGAGGCCGCAGGAGATTTTTAATCGACCTTTGTGCCTTCGTGCCTTTGTGGTTCAAAATGACTCCGTTTCCTCGGTTTCCTCCTGTTGATTTTGCCTTGTTCCCATGGAAAGGTCGCCCATTAAATTCCCGGAAGAACCAACAAAATAGGCCAGCGCACCCTCGTGAGGATGCGCTGGCCTCCGGTTGGCCGGTCAGCATTTTGTGGCGGCTGGAGTCTACACTGGAGCGCCGCCGTCTAAAGTGGAACGCAGTTAGAGACTCGTTGCAATAGGCCAAGCCCGATCAACGATTCCACGGCATCTTGGAAAGCAGGATTCCCATGCCACAGGTATCTGTCACCCCCGCAAATACCAGGCCGGCACCCACAAACGCCGAAAGTCCAATCAAGTAAGGATGCACAAACACTCCTAGCGCTATGCCGAGCAACACAAGCGAACCAGCCGCTATGCGCACCTGTCGCTCGAGGGAAATCGATTTTTTTCCGCGAACAAGCGGCAATTCAGTTTGCTCGCATGCCTTGGTTCCACCTTCTACGCTTACGACGTTCGTGTAGCCTTGTTTTTGGAAGGCTTCGCAGGCCTGGCGGCTGCGTCCCCCCAGTTGGCAAATAACATACAGTGGCTCGCCATTGCGCCCGTTCATCACGGCCGCCGGATCAAGCTGATCCAGGGGGACATTTTTCGCAAACTCCACATGCACTTCGCGATACTCCGCAGGCGTGCGAACATCGATTAAATCGAACGACTCGCCTCGTTTTTGCCTTCCGGCAAGTTCAGAGGGGCTAATTGTGGACACACTCATTTCCAGTACTCCTATGGGCAGACCTGTGGGGGCTGAAAGCCAACCTGTTCTTTGCAAATTGCCGGGGCAATGAATTTAACCGCCTACCTACTTTTCAAAAAGCGAGAAAGTCGCTAAGCTAGCGAAACTTTGCGGCTTGGAAAGTCGCGATTTTATTTACGCCGACCGGAAATTCCGGAGGTTCGTCCTCGATTACACTACAGGGTGGACTTCTGTGTGCAATCTTCTATTTCGGCATTCTACGCGCTGGAGCCAGCCGTTTCTCGCGGCAATCGCATTGAACCAATTGTTCAATTTTTGTTTTGGCAACACTTTCCGTGCCGCCAGTCTCCATCGACCAGCGTTCTGTCACTGTTTTAACGCAAGGCAATGGAATTAAAGATGTCTGCTAGCAGATTACAACGAAGCGTGACGACCGCGGTTGCCCGTAACTTGGCAACCACGACAAAAACGCGGCCAAAGATGATGTCCATCACGCCGCGGTGGCTGCTTAGCATGTTGCCGTGGGTGCATGTCGCGGGGGGAACCTACCGGGTCAATCGTACCAAGGTCGAGCTTACGAAGGCCGAACGCATCGAGGTTCAGCTAAACGACGGTAGCGCATCCTTGGGGGCTGAGTCGTTGCGCAGCGTGCCCTTGTTCTCGCGAGTGCCCGAGCATGTCTTGTCGCAAATGGCGACCAGCTTTCAAAAAGAAGAGGTTTCGCTTGGAAACGACCTCATTGTAGAAGGTGAAGACTTCAGCAAGTTTTTCATCATCGCGCAAGGCCAGGTCGAGGTACTGTCCAAGGGCGTGCATGGCAGCAACTTGCGTATTGCCTTGCTGACCGAAGGCGAGTTCTTCGGTGAAACCGACCTGATGTCGGTGAACCCTTCCGATGTCACCGTTCGCACTCTCACTCCATGCGTATTCCTTACACTCTCGCGCAAGGATATGGATGCCATTCTTGCCGAGAATGGTAACTACACTCAAGAATTCGAGCGGGCGATTGCCGAACATTTAGAGCTTCGTTCTAACGTGAATCGTTACGGCGAGCGGAATATCGACCTTGTCTCGGGCTTTGCCGAAAACGTCGAGATTCCGGAGACTTTCGTCGATTATTCAGCACATCCGCGTGAATACTCGCTCTCGGCCATCCAAACCGTGGTGCGCGTGCATACACGAGTCTCCGATCTGTACAATGGTCCCTACGATCAGCTCGAAGAGCAGGTACGGCTCACCATCGAGGGCATCAAAGAGCGGCAGGAATGGGAGCTGGTCAACAATAACAAGTTCGGGCTCGTTCACTCGGTCGACCCGGCCATGCGGATCAGCACGCGCTACGGTGCCCCCACACCAGACGACCTTGATGAATTGCTGGCACTTGTGTGGAAAAAGCCGGCGTTCTTCCTGGCACACCCCAAGGCAATTGCCGCGTTCGAGCGTGAATGCACATGGCGGGGTGTGCCCCCCGTCACGATCAATCTGTTCGGTTTCCCGGTAATCACTTGGCGCGGTATCCCCTTGATTCCGTCCGACAAACTGGAAATCAAAGGGCGTTACCAATCGAACCAGTGGTACGGAACAACCAGCATTTTGCTGATGCGTATTGGCGAAGCCGACCAGGGTGTCGTGGGACTCCATCAGGCTGGTATTCCGGGCGAGGTAAGCCCCAGCTTGTCAGCACGGCTGATGGGACTCGACAGCCTGGGTGTCGCTTCCTACCTGCTTACGCTGTACTCGTCGTGCGCCGTTCTCACCGACGACGCACTCGCCAGCCTCGAAAACGTCGAAGTCGGCTATTACCACGACTACAACATGCGGGAATCAAAAAATTTCGAAGGCGGCTCTGGAATTTAACTCGGCTGAGTACCGACCAAATCGCCGTCTCTAATAGAGGGAACTATAAATGTCTGATAGCTTGCTTCAACGAAGCGTAACAACTTCGGTCGCAAAAAACCTGGCAACCACCACGAAGACCAGGCCCAAAATGATGTCGATCACCCCGCGGTGGCTGCTTAGCCTGCTGCCGTGGGTGCATGTCGCGGGGGGAACTTATCGAGTTAACCGCACAAAAGTTGAGCTCAGTAAAGCGGAGCGAATCCAAGTTTCTTTAGCCGATGGCGGCCCTCCGTTCTCGTCCGAAGTGCTCCGCAGCGTACCGCTTTTCTCGCGGGTGCCTGAGCCAGTGTTGTCTCAAATGGTCGGCCGGCTTAAAACCGAAGAGGTTTCGCTCGGCAACAAATTAATCGTCGAAGGCGAAGACCTCAGTAAGTTTTTTATTATCGCTCAAGGCCAGGTCGAGGTGCTCAGCAAGGGCGTGCATGGCAGCAACTTGCGTATTGCCCTGCTGACCGAAGGCGAGTTCTTCGGCGAAACCGACTTGGTTTCCGACAAGCCGTCAGACGTTACAGTACGTACCACAACGCCCTGCGTGCTGCTTACGCTCTCGCGCAAGGATATGGATGCCGTGCTGGCCGAAAACGCAAGCCTCGGTGAAGAGTTCAAACGGGCGATTGCCGAACATTTAGAGCTTCGTTCTAACGTGAATCGTTACGGCGAGCGGAATATCGACCTTGTCTCGGGCTTTGCCGAAAACGTCGAGATTCCGGAGACTTTCGTCGATTATTCAGCACATCCGCGTGAATACTCGCTCTCGGCCATCCAAACCGTGGTGCGCGTGCATACACGAGTCTCCGATCTGTACAATGGTCCCTACGATCAGCTCGAAGAGCAGGTACGGCTCACCATCGAGGGCATCAAAGAGCGGCAGGAATGGGAGCTGGTCAACAATAACAAGTTCGGGCTCGTTCACTCGGTCGACCCGGCCATGCGGATCAGCACGCGCTACGGTGCCCCCACACCAGACGACCTTGATGAATTGCTGGCACTTGTGTGGAAAAAGCCGGCGTTCTTCCTGGCACACCCCAAGGCAATTGCCGCGTTCGAGCGTGAATGCACATGGCGGGGTGTGCCCCCCGTCACGATCAATCTGTTCGGTTTCCCGGTAATCACTTGGCGCGGTATCCCCTTGATTCCGTCCGACAAACTGGAAATCAAAGGGCGTTACCAATCGAACCAGTGGTACGGAACAACCAGCATTTTGCTGATGCGTATTGGCGAAGCCGACCAGGGTGTCGTGGGACTCCATCAGGCTGGTATTCCGGGCGAGGTAAGCCCCAGCTTGTCAGCACGGCTGATGGGACTCGACAGCCTGGGTGTCGCTTCCTACCTGCTTACGCTGTACTCGTCGTGCGCCGTTCTCACCGACGACGCACTCGCCAGCCTCGAAAACGTCGAAGTCGGCTACTACCACGACTACGAGCATCGCCAGTCGAAGGTCAAGTAATCCTTAGTTACCTCACAGAGCAACCTACCATGGATGACCTTTCGCCCGACTTTATCGCTCGATTGGCTTCACAAATCTATAACGAACAGCCTGAGGGCAACGGTTCTGTTTCGCCGCAAGAAAGCCTGCCCTCCTCGGCAGGCGCTGCGGCCGCAGTGCCTACCACCGGCACCGATTTGCCGACGTCGCCATCCCATGTCTCGCCCAACGTCGTAGGACATGGGCAGCCACTGCAAACTCCGCATGTTCCTGGCACCGAGGGATTCTCGATGCCAAGTTTCGAAATCTTTCGCAATGCCGCCGCTGCGGTGAACCATTTGCCAACAGGGCCTTTGGCACAAACGCCAACGAACATTACCCCTCCCGGATCTCCGAATGTTCTTGCATCCGGCCCGCCAACCAGCTTGCCGCTCGGCACCTCGGGCGCTGGATTCCAAGCGCCGGAATTCCCGGGCTTTCCATTCAGAACCACGGGCATCGACAGTCAGCCTGGAGATGCCCCCGCTCATTCTGCAGCGCCACCTGCTACTCCCGAGGGCGCGGCAGTGCCGGGCTTTTTAGCACAGCCGTCTAGCGCTACGGAAACTTCGTCAGGCATCTCTGCTTTTGTGCAACGAGTTCGTCAAACTCATCTATCTCATCGAGGCGAAACCACTCAAGCCCCGCCGTCGGTATCGCCCACAGACACGCAGTTCCTGCACCATGCGACACGCGAATCTGGTTCTCGGCCGTTCGATGTAGCGTCGATTCGCGAGGACTTTCCCGTTCTGCGTCAGCATGTGCATGGTCGCCCCATCGCATGGTTCGACAACGCTGCAACCACGCAAAAACCGCAAAGCGTAATCGATGCCGTAAAGCACTTTTACGAAAACGACTACTCCAATATCCACCGCGCCGCACATTCGCTTGCTGCTCGCGCGACCGATGCTTACGAAGCGGCTCGCGAAAAAATTCGCGCATTCATCGGGGCTTCTTCCGCCAAAGAAATCGTTTATGTCCGTGGAACGACCGAGGGCATAAACCTCATTGCCAACACCTACGGCCGAAAGTTCCTGCAACCGGGAGACGATATTGTCCTCTCGATACTCGAGCACCATGCCCAAATCGTTCCATGGCAGATGATCGCCAAGGAACGCGGCGCGAACTTACGTGTGATTCCCGTCAACGATCGCGGCGAAATCATGATGGAGGAGTACCAAAAGCTCCTGGGGCCTCGCACGAAAGTCGTGGCACTAACCCAGGCCTCGAACAGCTTGGGAACCATCTTGCCGATACATGAAATGACTCAAATCGCCAAACGCTATGGCGCACGAGTCGTTATCGACGGTGCGCAATCGGTGGCGCACATTCCCGTAAACATGCAGGAGCTTGGCGCGGATTTCTTCGTTTTCTCCGGCCACAAAGTATTCGCCCCCACTGGCATCGGTGCCGTCTTCATCAAAGAAGAACTGCACGACTTGCTGCCTCCATGGCAAGGGGGCGGCAATATGATTCGCAACGTAACGTTCGAGGAAACATCGTATTCCGAAGCCCCAGCCCGATTCGAAGCAGGCACCCCCAGCATTGGAGACGCCGTCGGGCTCGGCGCAGCAATCGATTACGTCAGTCGGCTCGGCCTGCCAAACATCGCGGCCTACGAACACCAACTATTACAATACGCAACGGAGCGCATGTCGCGTATCAATGGTCTCCGGCTCATTGGTACGGCTCGCGAAAAGGTTGGCGTATTGAGCTTCGTGCTCCCTAATCGTCGAACCGAAGATGTCGGTCGTTACCTCGACCAACAGGGCATAGCTGTCCGCGCTGGCCACCACTGCTCGCAGCCTTCTTTGCGTCGTTTCGGCCTGGAGTCCACAGTCCGGCCGTCGCTTTCGCTCTACAACACGCATGAAGAAATCGATCGACTGGTCGAGGCGATTATGCGTCTCCAACAAATGCCGTAGAATACATACGGAAATTCATCGTAGAGCGTGGAGGTTACCCCCATGAAGTTAGTCATCGTGGGCGGTGTCGCGGGCGGTGCATCGGCCGCGGCCCGTGCCCGTCGTGTGTCTGAAGATGCGGAAATTATTCTTTTTGAACGCGGCCCAGATGTTTCATTCGCAAACTGCGGTCTGCCCTACCACATTGGCGGAGAAATTGCCCAGCGCGATAAGCTGCTCATCACCACTCCAGAGCGACTACACGCTCGATTCAATCTCGATGTTCGCGTTCGCACTTCTGTCGAGTCCATCGACCGCAACCGCAAGTTAGTTCACGTTCGTAATCTTGCCACGGGGCAGGAGTACGACGAGTCATACGACAAGCTCATCCTATCGCCGGGGGCTTCACCTATTCGGCCCAATCTTCCAGGTATCGACCTGCCGGGCATTTATACGCTTCGAAACCTCAACGACATGGATCGCATTCTTCAAACGATCCACAACGGCGTAACTCATGCGGTCATCATTGGCGCAGGGTTCATTGGGCTGGAGCTTGCAGAAAACCTGGTCAAACGCGGCATCAACACCTCCGTTGTCGAATTGCAAGACCAAGTGCTCCCGCCTCTCGATAAAGAAATGGCCGTCCCCATCGCCGATAAACTTCGCGAAAAAGGCGTCACGCTGTTCTTGAACCAATCTGCTGAAGCCTTTGAACAAGCTAATGATCAACTCACGGTCCGACTAAACTCCGGTCATTCCTTGCAGGCTCAACTAGTAATTGTCGGCGTTGGTGTGCGCCCCGACAATCACCTTGCTGTCGAGGCGGGGCTTGAGATTAGCCAAAGAGGCGGCATCCGTGTCGATGAATTTCTCCAAACCAGCGACCCCGATATTTACGCCGCGGGCGATGCAATCGAAGTTCGAGATTTCGTGACCGGCGAGCACACTCAACTCCCACTGGCTGGTCCGGCCAATCGCCAGGGCCGCATCGCTGCCGACAATGCGTTCGGGCGTAAGCAACGGTTCCGCGGCTCTCAAGGCACGGCAATCGTCGGTGTATTCGATCGCATCGCCGCTCTCACGGGCGCGTCAGAAAAAACACTCCGCCGGCTTAGCCGATCCCATCGAAAGATCTACGTTCACCCCGCCAACCATGCAGGCTACTATCCGGGCGCAGAAGGGATGACGCTTAAAGTTCTGTTCGAGCCATTTACTGGCAAACTCTTAGGAGCACAAGCCATTGGAGGCACCGGAGTCGACAAACGAATCGACGTCATCTCCGTGGCAATTCAAGCTGGAATGACCGTTTTCGATCTCGAAGAAATGGAATTGGCCTACGCCCCCCAGTTCGGCTCGGCCAAAGACCCGGTGAATATGGCCGGCTTCGTTGCGGCAGGTCTCGTGAAGGATGACCATCCTCAGGTAGATGTCGAGTACGTTCTCGAACACCAGTCTTTCATGCTAGATGTCCGTACGCCAACCGAGTTCGACGCGGGCCATATTCCCAATGCAGTCAACATTCCGGTCGACGATCTGCGCTCAAGGCTTGCTGAAGTTCCGAGCGATCGACAAATCGCCGTTTATTGTCAAGTTGGCCAACGTGGCTACATCGCCACTCGCATTCTCCGCCAGCATGGTTTCAACGCGGTTAACATCAGCGGCGGATACCGCACTTATCTCCTCGTCTCGGCAGTACAACACATTCACTAAGAATCAATAAAACTGCCCATCCATTATCTCAATAACAAAGCCCGGCGGCACAATTACCGCCGGGCTATTTTGTTGTTGGTTATGCCACATTCAACAGCCTACCGTCGTGTTGAATATTTTTGAGGGTGCGTTTTCTGTAATCCCCATGCGGGCTTGTTCGTCTGCTTGAAAGCGCCGCCTGAGCTATACCTGCGAGTTTGGGGCGCGGGGATGTATGTTTTCTGAGGACTGGCTTGCGTGGCACTGCTCGGTGCAGCGCTCTGTGTGTTGCTAACGTACCTATTGCTTACATATTTCGAGTTTCCTCTGCGACCCGCCGCGCTCACTTCAGCGCTCATGGCCAGCAAAGTCGCGAAGACAATTAGAAAGCCTGTGATTGCTTTTACTCTGAGTGCCATTTCTTTTCTCCTCCGTAAACAAACTTCATTTCTCGATCTTGCTTTGCGAAATACTACGAACTAGCAGGCAACAATTGGGCCAATCCTCTACTTCGCGAATAATGCGAAAAACGCTCTCGAATGTGTCGCCTTGGAGGGCACTTAGAGCGACACATGTAAACTGGAGTTGACGGCCACCCTAAGCTAAAAAAAGCTCGCTTGCCCATGGCATGCTCAATCGCGATAAATACTTAGAAGCTGCTGTTTGAAATCACTAGGACCAAGAGCCAACTCCATGAGCCTCTCGCAACATAATTTGCTCTGCGTAAATCCCGACTTCGAACGCGGCCCTACCCTGCAGGAACAAATTGTTCACCGCCTTTTCAAGGCAGTCGCTAACTCCACCTACGATTGGGAAAGCTGGCACGACACCTATGGCGACTTACTCTGGGTGAATCCCGCCGTCGAGCGTATCACTGGGTTCACAGTCAACGAGTGCTTCGCAATGGAAAACTATCCGTTGCCTCTGATCGATCCACGTGATCAGCAGAGAGTCAAGAAGATTCTTGCTTCTGCCGTGGAGGGAACCACGGGCGGCGATGTGGAATTTCGTTCGATTCATAAAAACCACGAAATCCGATGGATGTCGCTTGCATGGCAACCCATGAGCGACGGCATCGGCACTCCGCTCGGTTTTCGCACCAGTATTCGCGATGTCACCGAACGCCGGCGTTTACGCGATCAACTGAAGAAAAACGCCGATGAGCTTGAAGTTCTCGTTGAACAACGAACCGCAGAACTAAAGAAACTGGAGCTTCGCCAGCGCCAAATGGAAAAGCAGGCCGCGCTCGGGCAGCTTGCCGCGGGTATAGCCCACGAAATCAATAACCCGCTTGCGGGCATGCGCAATGCCTTTGAGTTATTCCGCTCGTGCATATCGAAAGATAATCCCAACTACGAATTGCTCGAACTCATCGATCGAGAAATTGAACGAATCAGTGCAATCACGCATCAGATGTACCAACTATACCACCGCGAACCGAGACCCCTGAGCGGCTTTTGCCTGGTTCGAGCTTTGGACGACACGATTCGACTCTTGGAAGGCGTTGCTCACGAAAAAGATGTTGCCGTACAGCGAATTGGCTCGGTCGAGTCATTCGACGTCCTTCTTTCGGAGGGGGAAGCTCGGCAAATTCTGATGAATCTCACTCGCAACGCAATTCAAGCTTCGCCCAGTAACGGTCGAGTCACCTTGGAATTAACCATTCGAAACGGCGAAGCAGTCGTCGAAGTATGCGATCAAGGCAACGGAATCCCGCAAGAGCTCGCGACTCGCGTTTTCGAACCCTTTTTTACGACGAAGCATGAGCTCGAATCCCCCGGGATGGGGCTCGGGCTTTCCGTTTCACTGAGCCTCATCGAAGCCATGAATGGACGAATAGAATTTGAGAATACTGAACAGGGCACGAAGTTCAGTGCGATATTCCCGATCACGAATGCTCAATTTGCTACGATCGGCACCAACAGCGACGCATGAATCGGTGCCAAAGATTTATGGCTAAATAAACTCGCGGGTTGCCAAATAGACGCTTACCCGCGGTACTGCTGTGTATCTATGCCAAGCCGTTTCAAGGTTTTGTGAAGTCCTTGCCTCGACATATTTGCCTCACGCGCGCTTGCCGCCACATTCCCGGCGTTTCTTGTTAGCAGTCGGATAAAGTAATTGCGGTCTGCTGCATTCAATGCCGTTTTACGCGATGCGTTCGCAACAGGACTCTGTTCGTCGCCCCCCTGTCCCGGCTTGTGCGACTGTAACGAAATCGGAAGATCTTCCACATCTATTTTCGACGACTGCGCCATCGCAATTCCGCGCTCTACTGCATTTCTCAGCTCGCGCACGTTGCCCGGCCAGCGGTAACTTTTCATCAACTCAATACATTCATCCGAAAACCCCGTGACATGCGACTCCGGCGGTCTAAGCTCCTGCAAAAAGTGCTCGGCCAGCAAGAGCACATCATCCTCGCGCTCGCGCAGCGAAGGCAACTCCAAATGAACTACTGCCAAGCGGTAAAATAAATCGTGCCTGAAAGTACCAATATCAACTTCGCGTTGCAGCTCCCGGTTCGTGGCACAAATGAATCGCGTATCGATAGCCTGCGACGAGTTTTTTCCCAAAGGCGTGAATGTTTGCTCCTGAATAACACGCAATAACTTCGCCTGCAGCGCGAGAGACAACTCTCCAATTTCATCAAAAAATGCCGTTCCGCCATGCGCCATGGCGATGAGTCCTGTTTGATCGCTCGCGGCCCCAGTAAAAGCTCCTTTGGCATGCCCGAATAAAACAGACTCAAACAAGTTCTCCGGAATCGCCGTGCAATCGACAACTTGCAAGTTCCCCGTCCGACGACCACTACAATCGTGGATGGCTCTGGCAACGATTTCCTTGCCCGTACCACTTTCGCCGGTAATAAGCACATTTGCATCCGAGTGCTTGATGCGTGACATCAAGTCGAAAAGCTCGCGCATCGCGGCACTTTTGCCAATGATCTGAGGAAACTCCTCGCTGCTACCGCGGTACGAACGTTCAACGGATGCTGAGCTTGGCGGTAAAAGACGCCGGTTCATAGCTCTCCGCACCGCTGTCAGCAAATCATCGTACTTAACAGGCTTTAGCAAATAGTCGGCGATCCCCATGCGGATGCTAGCAATGGCGGACGGCAGAGTAGGAACCCCGGTGACAACGATCACCGGCAAATAGGGCCAACGCTCGCGACCATGTCGTAGTAGCTCGAGCTGAAAATTACCCGGCATTCTCAGGTCCGAGAGTAGTAAATTGAACGACTCTTGCTCGAGAAGCCCCAAAGCAGTCGAACCATCGGCAGCCGTTCTGCACTCGTAGCCAGCCTGCTGCAACAATGCAGCCGTGGTCTTCAGAAACAATTGCTCATCGTCAGCAATAAGAATTTTTGCCGGGGGGGTAGCCATGCCGACCTCATGACTCGAACCGCTTCGAAAACAACGATAAATCCACGAAGATCTAGCGACTGCTGTAAACCTACTGGACCTCGGCTAAGTTGCCAACCCGTCCTCGATACTTTGCGATCCAGTAAGTCGATAGTGCATTTTTCGAGTTTTCGTTCCGATGTTTATCGACGTCGGAACAAAGTTCTTAGCGGCGGCGGCCACGTCGCTAAGATCAGAGGGCGGCATAATTATCTGAAAACGCACTAGAGTTAGCCGACGACGACACTAAAGCTTTGCCCAATCGATATCCGTCCGGGTGTGCAGCCTGCGCCCCGCATCCGCGATTCCAGGAAACATTCTCGCCAGGGCAGCTGCCACAGCCCTCGGCTGAATACCGGTCGCCTCCGAAACAACAATCGTATCGCTTTCATCGAACGGCGTGACTGTTGCCCGCTCATTATTTGCATGCACCGTTGCTTTCACCTCCGCAAGCTGTTCATTGTCCGAACTGAACACGATCGTACGATAGTCGGCACCGCATCCCAGCAAGTTCGCTCTGGACGCAGTCAAAACCGCCTGCAGTGCTTGGTCTTTGCCGATCAATTCACGACCCAAGGAGGAGTCTTGGTCTTCGATCTTCTCTTCAAGCACTTGTAGGCCAATCGTTTCGAGCTTCGTTTTAAGCTGATCAATCGAAAAGCTGCGCTCGATATGCGACGGATCAAAACCGTGTACTTCTTCTCGCACAAATTGCTGGCTTAATTCGTTGATGATTTCCGCAGGCCAGACAACGCCGCCGGTTGCACCCTCTTCCACATAGCCTTGCAGGTTTTTCTGGACGGACCCAATAAGCCGTTGTGCTGCTTCAATTATGGAGTAAATGTCTCGTGTCGTAAGTTGCGAATGCCCACGTTCAACAGAAGAATTACGAACTTGCTGAATCTGCTCGGCCACCTCATCGGCAAAACAAATTGATGCGTTTTCACCAAACTGCCGCCTCAACATTTCCCTGGATGGCTGCACTGCTATTTGCGGCTTCTCTGCTGTTTCCGCCGTAGCATTGCTCGAAGTCGTGGTCGCGTCCTCCTCCTCCACTTCAAGCCCTTGGACTGACGGTTCAGGATCGACGGCAACCACCGGTCTTTCAGTCAACCAATGACGAATCACAGCCTGAGCGAGGTCGGCAGACTTCGCTTTGAGCATAGTTCGCCTGTAATCTAGCGACGATGCCAGGCCAATCGTGCGGAGAGTCAAGCCTGGCGTCTTGTCGAGTTCCTTTTGCGTGGGCGATGTCCTGCAAGCGCTAAACACCCTCGCGCAATTCGGTGAATGGTCCATTTCGAGGTAGCAAGCCAACAATTCTTGAATATCTTGCTCCCCGGCCGTGGTCGCCTGAGAGTTTGAAGGCACGCAATAAACATAGTCGAACACCGGCGAATTCGATTCGAATTGTTGCAAATCAGCCAATTTCGTAGCCACGCCCACATTGCCGTGGCTGGCCGCGTGATTCAACTCCGTTAGAAGTGCAAAACCGTTCGCCGCCAAAAGAGCAGAAGTGGCCCGGCCACTCAGGCAATTGCAAACCAAATAAGCATACACCTCGACGACCACCTTATATTGTTCCGCCAAGGTTCGCACCAAACTGCCCAAGTCGATCAACATGCCGGCACCCGTGCCGCCTCCCATGCCACACACGATTGCCACTTTGATATGACGATCCACTCCCACCTCGCGGCATTCAGAACGGACCAACTGCTCAAACTTCGATTCAATGAGATCGACCACACGACGTTTATGGTCAATCAAAGCAATCCGCCCCAGCGGACGATAGCCACGCGTGGTCAGCGAGCGCGGAATGTTGTAAAGCCAGCGTTTGCTCACCCACTCGAAATTGTGTCGAGCCTCCTCGTAATCCTGCGGCAACTTCAATGGCACATGCAAAGTGTCAGCCAATTCTAGCTTCGATCCAGAATTGCATGCCTGCCGCAACTCATCGCGATCCGTATCAATCGCAACACACTGATAGGCAGTGCCGCGATTGTTTTTATCGAGCCGTTCCGCCAGTCGAGCAAGCGTCTGAATTCCGACGCCACCCGCCGCAATGTAAAGCGTTGGCATGTCAATCGCTACTGTCGACTCAACTGTCGGCACAATCACATCAGCCGATTCCACATCAACAAAATCATTGAGTAAATCAGCAGTCTCCTCGGCAATCGTCGGATTCGAAACCGGCTCCTCACGAACGACGGGTTGCGTTACGGAACTCGCAATTTGCTGGCGAACCTCCGCCGTCACCGCAACGGTGGGATTAAACGACGGCGGCTTGGTGTCGTCCGCCAATTCAGGCCTTTGGACAGTACTGGTTGGTTCTTGTAGTGCTGTTGCAATAGGCGCTAGGATTGGAGCACTAGCAACACTTCCTTCCAATGCCTTCACAAACGCCTTGCACGACTCGAAGCGATCGCTCGGCCTCTTCGACAGCGCCCGAGCAATCACCTCGCGATCCGGTTGTGGTACCGACGCGAGTTGAGGCTCTGCCTGTGTGTGCTGCTTAGCTAATTGAGCCGCGGTCCGTCCCGGAAACGGTAGCGTTCCCACTAGCATTTCCTGGTAAACAATCGCCAGGCTGTACTGATCACTCTGCGTAGACGGACTGTCGTCGAAAATCTCTGGTGCCGCATACGTCGGCGTCATTCCAGACACCAGCGAGTTTTGTGTCCGCGTGGCGATTTCTTTCACCAAGCCAAAATCAGCAACCTTCACATGGTCGCCAAGCACCAACAAGTTCTCTGGTTTGATATCAAGATGCAGCAGGCTATGCCGCTGAGCCAGAAAATCCAACGCTTCCGCCGCGTCGGAAATGTAACGAAGCAATTCCTCGCGCGGAATGCCCGCCGAGCCCTGCCCGCAACACTGCTGCCGCCTCTGGTCGAGGCTCATGTCGGCCAGTTCGGTAAGAATCGCGAGCCGGCCATTGATAATCTCGAACCGCTCGAGCGATAATAAGAACGGATGGCGAACCCCCTTGATCCGCTCGAGTGCTTTCAATTCCTGCGACGCAAACTCATCGTCGTAATAGCCGTAAACTATCTTTACGGCCTTCTCGATGCCGCCCGGTGCCTCTGCACGCCATACTTCGGCATAGCCACCAGAGCCAATGCGCTCGGTCAGCGTATAACCTGGTATAACAATTTCGCACGTTTGTGTGGCGGTCGACATGCGTTAATTCGCGATAACTAGCGAAGCTAAACCGAAAGACTCGCCGCTCGATGTACTGCGGAATCATGTTCCGACACTTCCGACAAATACAAATCGAAACCAACTTCCTGGCACTGATCAAGCGATTGCTGTGATTCGATTCGGGGAAGCACCGGTTTGATCGCCAATTCCTCGCACGCCGCGACAACCGACTCCAACCGCCGCAACGGTTGCCGTGTCACCGCCAAATTGCTGAGCATGCTCGGCGATAACAGCAAATAGTCCGGCAGCAGCAATTTCAAGTGCAGCACTTGCGAACCAGTCCCCAGAAAATCAACAAAAGCCACGCGAAGATCGTTATCCTGCGCCTCGCGATAAATATCGGTAAATCGCGACACATCGGCATCGTCCGGAACCGGGATCGAAATCCCCAGTTCCCAATCCGATGGCACCATCCAGCGGAGTTGCCGCAACGACGAAAACAACCGATGCGGGGCCGACGCATCGGCCGAGCCGATCGGCAAATACAGCCGTTTTACTTCGGCCAGCGGCAAGGCTAGTTCCAATGAGCGCCTCCGCTCCAAGTCACGATAGTGCTCGCTCACTGGTAGCTGCTCGTTGAGCACCGCACGAAACGCCGGCAAACTGTTTGTTAGGGCAACAAATCCCTCAGAAGCCTTCAAACGCATCGAGTTGATCGAATTCAGTTGCACCGGAATCACTTGGTTCAACGTCGCTTCGGTCAGCATACGCATCGTTGCGACTTCGACCGGCAATTCATCGCGAGCAACAACTAGGTTCTTTTGAATCGGCTGCGTCACCATCCGTTGGAATTGCGACGCGGCCGAAGCCACGAACGTCAACTCGGTTTCCGCGATTTTGAGAATGTCACCGTCAGAAAGAAGCGTCTCTTTGATCCGCTTTCCATTGACGTGCGTTCCGTTGGTGCTGCCCAAGTCTCGCACCAGCCACACGCCATGGCGCTCGAAAATCTCCGCATGCTCGCGCGATACCTGAACCGACTCAATACGCAAGCTCGACGTTTCAGCCCGCCCGATCTTATAAGGGCACTGATCGATCTCAACACGCCGCCGCTCGCCGCTGCCATCGGAGTAATATTCCAGGCACGGCTTCGAGTGGGTCGCTTTGGATAGAGTAATGTGCGTCACAATTACAGCAACTCATGGACTAGCTTGCGTGTCGATCTGTCGAACAAACCGCGATACAAAATCAGCGCGGCCACCTCATGGCCCGAAGCAACGCCTCGGGATTATGGGGAATACCACAACAAAAGCCTAGCATATGCCCCAAATCCATAGCGACTCGCCGAATTCTCTCCGCTCGGGAGGCCATTTTGAGCTAGGGTTGTTTTACGGATCAAACGTTCTAACCCTGTTATTCGGGAGCATGGTTGCCAATGTCTGCCGAGTCACGACCGTTCCACGTAGTTGTCGTATCGCACCAAGCATCCCTACTGCACGAAGTAGCGTGGCTGCTCGAAGCAGTGGGCATGCGAGTGCAAACTTCGCAAGATTTCGAGCACGACGCCCTCTGGCGACGATACTCATCCTCAGATTTTCTGCTCATCGACTCCGACGGCGTTACCGAACCAACTGCCGATACATTCGCGCATAACAGCGAAAATCCGATTTACCGCATATTCCTCTACAACCCCACTAAGCGGACCGATTTTTCCGATTGGTTCTCCGCCGGAGCTCACGACGCACTACGAATTCCCATTAGCCGCGGCGAACTTCTCAGCCGTCTACGCGCCGGCGCTCGTTATCTACAATTCGAGAATCGATTGTTGAAGCAATCTACTCGTAGCGTCGTGCCGAACTTCTATACTCGGCGTGGCTTCCTCAGAAAACTCAGCAAGTTGACCGAAGGCGACTTGGCATCCACCAGTCGTCACACGCTCCTGGCCACCTCCGTCGATTGGTACGAAGGCATCCGCGAGATCAACGGGCGAATGGCCGCTCAGAGCTTGGTGAACATGGCCGCACGTGCCATCAAACGAGCCACTGGCGAAAATCCGATTTCTTGCTATCTCGGTTCAGGGAAATTTGTAAGCCTCCTGCTGGGGCATTCGATGACCTCCGCAAAGGCAATTGCCGAATCCCTTGCTCGCGATTTCAGCAGTCGCGAAAGCCGCTTGGAATCCATCCCCCGCCCTGCTCTAACCAGCGCCGTTGCCGCTTACGTCAGCAACAGCCAAAACGAAGATCCACTCCAACACGTTTTGGAAACCCTCGAGTTAGCAGAACAATCCGGCGGCGGACGCGTCCTCCAACATGGCGAATTCAACTCCGAAAAAGCGGCCTGGACCAACGACGTCCTCAACGGTAACCCCTTCGCAAGCGTGGTTGCTCAGGACATCATGGAATCATTCCCGGCCATCTACTCGCTTGACGAATACTCCACCAGCGACCACGAAAACTTCGATCAACCGGCTCATGCGCGCCTTGCCGAGGTCAATGGCCATCTGTGCTCGCTGGGCATTGACCATAGCGTTCGAGAAACCATTCAGGACATCAGCGACACCACTTCAGATTGGCCCAAACCGTCCATCGAAACCATTTCCTGGAAAGCCACTTTCCCCGAAATCTACGAAACTTTCGCACAACGTGAGTGTGAATCGCTGATCGTCACAAACCAGCACGGCCAGCCGCAAGGATACATCACCCGCGACGGTTTCCTCTCGATGATCGATCCGCTAGACACATCCTACTGCGATTCCGACGACAACATCTCCGACGAACTCAGCTACTTAGCCATCCCAAGTTCTTAGCGGTTTAGTTAGCGGCGGCGACCACGCCGCTGCGATCGGAGAACGGCCTATCAGTGCGCAAACCTCCAAACGCCCAGTGCCGCACAACGCCGCAAATCACCCACTCCTTGCATCTGCTCAGCGAAGGGCGTGCAACCTATTGATGATTGCATTGAAACTGAGCGGGACATCG
>CAZTWS010000089.1:0-20895 GCA_964618225.1 uncultured Planctomycetaceae bacterium | reverse complement strand
TGGTGCTACCAAAGTCTGCCCAACATGCGGTTATCGATTCCCCACGCAAAAGGAACTACAGCTAACCCTACCTCGTGTTCCCAAATCATTCGATAGTGAGGCAGCTTAACTACTCGCGATTAGGCCACTAACAGGAAAAGCAAGAATTCAGTTGCCAGCGTGCAAGTCTGTAACGTCTTCTAATTGTCGTCTCGTTCGACAATTAGAAATTCTGCTGGCATGCTTTTCAAATGTAACCTCGGGTTACATTTGAAAACTGTTGCTACATATTGGGTTAGCAAACTCCCGCCACTGTTAGCAGGCAATTATGCCCCAGGTGCATAATTGGAATCAGAACGGTCGAGAGTTTGAAGAGAGGATGACACATCCTAGGTATCGGCGGAATGCGGGCGAGACTTTCACCTACTGCCATAAGTAGTCGTAGGTAGTTGGCACTAATCCCGGACCATGACCAGCGGGAGCCCCTCCAATACCGATACGGAATGATACGGAATTGATACGGAATCGAGGAGAATCGAGAAAAAAACAAGAGGTTTTAGAAGCTTTCAGGCGGTCTACCTGGCACCTCTAAAACCTCTTGTTTTTGGCTGAAAACAGCTTGTTTTGCAGTATTTTGAGTAAGTGGGCGTGACAGAACTCGAATCTGTGACCTCTTGCATGTCAAGCAAGCGCTCTAACCAACTGAGCTACACGCCCTTTCTCCGATAAGCAGTTGTTGCTTTTTTCAACTATCGGCATCCCCAGGGCCGGCCGTCACTGGCGGAAGCTCTATCATAGCGATCCTGGGCTAGCGGGGTAGGCCCAGACGGGTGCTAGCAGCGACGAGGCGGCTGGCGGATGTTTCTCCAGCTTAACGTGCAGAAGGTTCGTTGAAAATATGCTCTCGGAGTTTGCCCAGTTTGCCTTAGATCGCTCTTGCGGGAAATTGGGGCATTCTGTGTAATTCCGGTTGCAGCCTGGCGGGGCAGCAGGAATTGCGGACGATGCGAATGTTCTTTACATTTGTTTCTCCGAAGTTTCATCAAACCGACGAACGATCCGTCGTCGGCTAGAACCGCAAATGCCTGAATTGGGACGTTCAGGCCACCAAAACTCGCCTCGATCGATCGGATCGCGGCATCAGAGCAAACGGTAATGTCTGGGACGACGTTTTCGATTCGCTGGAACTGGCAAAAGCTCTTCTCCTACGCAGAAGTCGTGTGCTTCGTGTCTGCGTGGGCTTTAGGCTTGCTCGTGGCCGTGCAGGGCCACCGTGCCGATCGCGATCAACCCAGCACTCGCTCGTTTGCCGTCACCAGCGACGACCTTGGCATTCAAGCCACGCTACGCCGCTAACACTGCCTTGGCTGTTTTAGAAGAGGCCCGACGAAGATCACCGGGCTATATTTTTCTGATAGCCACGAAGAGGCGCAAAAAGCCGCAAAACTATACGATTAATCTTTTCGTGCTTCTTCGTGCCTTTTTGTGGCCACTCTTAAGGTTCAGGTTTCGCGGCAGTGAATGCCTAGTGCGAGCCGCACGGGCGTGTAGCGTGTGCCGTGTCGTGTTTTCCAGTTTGAAACGACGAAAAACACACTACAACTACGTGAAACGCGCTCTAGAGATCGACCCGTGCCGCATCGGCGGTTGGTTCCGACTCATCCACGTCGTCGCGCGAACCGTCTTTCGCCTCGCGAGCCACATCGTCGCGAGTATCCGCTGGGTGCTTGCGGCGCAGGTAGAGTTTAATCGGCACTTCGTCGAAGCTCAGGTCTTCGCGGAATTTACCGAGCAAGTAACGCTGGTACGGTTTGGAAATCAACTGCGGATCGTTCACGAACAGCACGATCGTGGGCGGTTGAATACCGACTTGCGTGGCATAGTAGATTTTCGGCTCGCGGTTGCGTGCCGAGGGCGGCGGATTGCGGCGCACCGCGTCGCGCACCATGCGATTAAGCTGTCCCGTGGAAACGCGCGATCGCGATTCATTGAACAACATTTGCCCGTGGTTGATGAGCGCTTTGACGTTTTTCCCCGTTAGGCCGGTAATGAACGCGATCGGCGCGTAGCGCATCGTTCCGAACGCATCGTGCAGATAGCGCACCCATTTGCCCGTGGGCATCGTGCCCACGAGGCGGTCCCATTTGTTTACCACAAACACGACCGGCTTGTATTGCTGGCTGATATAGTCGCAGAGCTGTTTATCGACTTTGCTGATGCGGTCCGTGGCATCGAAGAACATGAACACCACGTCGGCACGGCGGATGCTGCGCTGTGCCCGGTGGGTGCCATAGAAGTCGATGTCGTTATTGCGGCTTTTCGCACGGCGAATGCCCGGTGTATCGATCGCGACAAACGATTTGCCGTCGAGCTCGAATCGCACATCCACGCTGTCGCGAGTGGTTCCCGGCACCTCGCTCACAATCATGCGCGGAGCATTCACGAGCGTGTTAATGAACGTGCTCTTGCCCACATTGCGGCGGCCGACGATGGCCACTTTCATCTCCGGCACGGCCGAGCCCGTTTCCACTTCGTTGTCGAGCGCCGGGGGCAACTTCGAAACGATCATGTTCAGCAACACGGCCCGGTTACGGTTTTGCAGTGTGCTGATTCGTAACGGCTTGCCCGATCCAAGCCGATAGAACTCGTCGGCCTGGCTGTCGATGCTTTCGCTATCGGCTTTGTTGGCGAGCAGAATGACGGGCACATTCACCGACCTTAGCCGGCGTGCCACCTCTTGGTCGAGCGGCATCATGCCATCGCGTGTGTCGACTACAAACAAAATGATCGAGGCGGAGTCGATCGCCAGATTGATTTGATCCTCGATGTGCTGAGTGAGATTGTCCATGTCGGCAATGCCCATGCCGCCCGTATCAACCAACTCAAAGAACCGGTCGTCATGACACATGAGATGCGTCACGCGGTCGCGGGTGACACCAGCTTGGTTGTCAACAATGGCGATGCGCACCCCGGCGAGCCAGTTAAATACACTGCTCTTGCCGACGTTAGGCCGACCTACGATGACAACTTGCGGAACACTCATGATTATGAAACAGATCGATCTTCGCCTGACAACAGGCGGGCCGAGGCCAGTAAGGGCAACGTAGCAGGCGTTGCGACGAGCGGCATGAAGGGCCGGCCCCACTCAACGGTTCCATCATAGTTCGTGTCGCGTTCAGCGAGTAGTGACAGCACCCAAGCCCCTCCGGGAACTGCGAAAAAACGCCGCTGGCATGGAAATTCCGCGGCCAGGCCCTGTGCGGCGTCCTCCAGAGTCTTAAACTGACAGCACAGGTAAACAGGTAAATGGTGCTGTTGGAACCAAAAAATCAGCAAATTCCGCACGCGAGCGTATTCGTATCACAATGGCGATACCGCCCGAACAATTCGACCAGTTGCGGCAAATCTTAATCGATCGCTTGGAAAGCCTGCGGCGCGCAGGCGTGATGCAGCTACCGCGAGCGATGGGGATTACCCCGCCCGCGGTGGCCGAGCCTGCCCGGGCCGTGGCGGCCGCCGAGTTGGTAACGGCCGGCATGGCGACTGTTGCGGAAGCAGAGCCAACGCTGCCCCATGCCGTGCCTCCGCCTATCCCCACGCCGCCGCCTGCCGTCGTACAATCTCAATCGCCACGAGCCGGAACGGAGTCGGAGTTTATGACTACCACCAGGAAATCTACCCAATCTCGTTCTGCGAAAAAGACAACTCTTTACGAAGCTGAACCGGCAACCGGGGAGAGTGAATTTTCGCACGTGCCGTCGCTCGAGGTATTGCAACCGATCGTCGCGGGCTGCACTCGATGCGGCGAACTAGCTAGCACGCGAACTCAAACCGTGTTTGGCGTGGGTAACCCCAAAGCGCGGCTGTGCTTCTTAGGCGAAGCGCCCGGTGCCGATGAAGACCGGCTCGGCGAACCCTTCGTTGGCAGAGCAGGACAGTTGCTCACCAAAATCATCGAAGCGTGCAAAATGAGCCGCGAGGATGTGTACATCCTCAACATGCTTAAGTGCCGGCCACCAGGAAATCGTAATCCGCTTCCGACTGAGCTTGAGCACTGCCGCGGTTACCTCGACCGTCAACTCGAATTGATCCAACCAGAGTTCATTTGTTGTTGCGGTGCAGTGGCCTCGCAAAACCTGTTGCAAACCACGGTCTCGATCGGCAAACTCCGCGGCAAGCTACACGAGTACCGCGGTATCAAAGTCGTTTGTACTTACCACCCGGCGTTCCTACTTCGCAGCCCTTCCTTCAAGAAGGAAACGTGGGAAGACATGAAGTTTCTGATGCGAGAAATGGGCTGGAAATGGGAAGATTGAACGGCGATCGACCATCGGAGACGCCTCCTGCAGGTGAAACAGCATCATTCCGACTAGGCCGAGCACTTTCAAAATCCGCCAAATAGCGCTGATTTTTCGGCACGGTTTAGTGTAGATTAGTGTTCCAAACCTGGGCGGATCGTGCTGCGTTGCGCGAGAAGTCTGTCGTACGGCTGATTGCTATTTAATGATCTGGGAAATCCTGCTGATCTTGGCTTTAATCCTCGCGAACGGGCTGTTCGCGGCGGCGGAACTCGCGATCATCGCAGCGCGGCGTGGCCGATTGGAGCAACGCGCCGCCGAAGGAAGCCGGAACGCTCAGCGTGCGTTGGAACTAGCCGGCGACCCCGACCGCTTTCTCCCCACCGTGCAAATCGGTATCACCCTCGTGGGAGCATTTGCGGGCGCTTACGGCGGTCAACAACTGGTTGATGATATCAGCGCCTGGATCGCGCAGTTGCCATGGTCGATCGTGCAACGCCACTCCGATGGCATCGCGCTCGCACTGTTCGTTGTTTGCTACACGTACCTCACACTCATTATTGGTGAACTGGTTCCTAAGCGGCTGGCGCTGCGTCGCGCGGAAAGCATCGCAATCGCGGTTGCCCCGATCATGAAGTTCATCGCCGCTGTGGGACGGCCTCTGGTATGGATCATGGGGAAATCGACGAGCGCCGTTTTGTGGGCACTACGCCTTGGCTCGAATCTCGAGCCGAGTGTTTCCATCGACGACATCGAGCATCTGATCGAATCGGGCACCGAAGAAGGCGTCGTTGACGCGCTCGAAAAACGCTTGGCACTGGGTGCCCTGCGACTCGGCGAGCGCACGGTGCGCGACATCATGCGGCCGCGTATCGATCTTGATGCCATGGATGTCAAGACGCCTGCCGAGGAAGTTCTCGGCACGGCCGCCATGGCCGGCTTTTCACGCCTGCCCGTGTACGAAGAGGATCTCGACCACGTGCTTGGCTTTGTACACATCAAAGACTTGTTCCGCCAGCAGTATTTGGGGTGGTCGGTCGAGCTTCGCAAATTGCTTCACCCCGCGCTATTTGTGCCCGAAACCATGCCGCTCGATCGGTTGCTGCAGTTGTTTCAAGAAAAACACAATCAACTGGCGATCGTGCTCAACGAATACGGCGGCACCGAGGGAATGGTCACCCTGGAAGATGTGGTCGAGGAAATCGTCGGCGAAATGCGCGACGAACACCGCCGCCACGAGGAGCAAAAATTCGTCGAGCGCGATGAAAACAGTTGGCTCGTTGATGGCGCGTTCAGTGTGGCCGACCTGGTAGACCGACTCGATATCAGCGTTGATGAAGAGGCCTGGGAAGGCCGCGGCTTTAGCACCGTGGCCGGACTGATTCTCGATCGCCTGGGGCATATCCCCACGATTGGCGACAAAACCGATTGGGACGATCTGGATCTTGAAGTCGTCGACATGGACGGCCAGCGAATCGACCGGGTGCTAATCACCAGAAAGCCCGCCGAGAAATAACCGCCTCTGGTTACGGCTTCCGTTCGACAAGCACGGCGTATCTTCATGCTCGCGCTCGGTGCCACCGGAAAGAATTCACCACGGAGGTACAGAGGGCACGGAGAAGGAAGAACTTGAGAACGCTAATCTACACTAATAATCACTAATCGAGGGCAGCCACGCCCTAATAGGAATCTCCGAATTTCGATTGACATCAGCGATGATTAGCGTCGATCAGCGTTCCAAAAACTTCCGCAACTATTCTTCATGCCTTCGCGCCTTCGTGGTTCAATAACTCCTGCATTCTCTTCTCCGTGTCCTCCGTGCCTCTGTGGTTCAACAAAAAGGCGTGTGGTACCAGATATCTAACTGAAACCGGCAATCGTCCGCTGGGCAAATCCGGGGCGTGGCACCGGGCGTGTGTACGTTCCTCGCGGTACGGGGTTTCATTGGGAGCCCCAATTTCTAGTCTCTCCTAAGGGCCCCTGTGTCCGACTTTAACGATTACGCAGACCCTTTGGGGCGACCTTTCCGTGTATGCAGGCTGTGATTCTGCAAGCATCGAAAACTAATAGGGAATGCGTTTGCAAATCGCTTTTAGTGCGGGCCGCCGCTTGTTAAAGTCAAGATTCAGGAACATCGCTGCGCGGCAAGATGTGGCTCGCTCGAAGGATTGAGGCGCGCGGTTCCTGAAAACTTGTCGTCCCTTGTTCGGCTACTCGAAACGACTTTTTACTACGCACGGTTGCATGTTTCTCCCCGAATCTTCCAGAAGTGATGATGTGGAGCATTTGCTCCGCAACGCCCAGCTCCGTGATGAGCTTGAACCGCTTTTCGATGAGTCGATTGACCGGGTCAATCCGACCGTCATGAGCACACGCAGCGAAAACGAATTTTTGGAATCGATGCTGGAATGGGAGCGTGCCCCGATGCTTCCCATCAGCGAATGGTTCCAGCCGGCGCTGCGTTTGCCTCATCCCGATCGGTTGTCGCAGCACCAACTTTCGCTGGTGTTGAACGCCACGATCGAGAAGTTGTACGAAAAGCACATCGTACTCGACTTCACCGATCACCTGAGCGACTACCAGCTCTACAGCATCATCTTCCGCGATATTTTGCCGTCGCACGAAAAGAAGCTCGAACGTCGCACCAACTTTTTGCACTGGGACTGTGCAAACATCGACGAGAACCCGGAGCTTTGGCTTAAGTACTACGCCACCCGCGCCGAACGCGAAATATGGGCCGAGGAAAACGACCAGCCAATGCCCATGCACGAGGAGCCGCCGTTCAAGCGCGCCGTTCCCCGGGCACCGCTGTAGTGCATCGAGTAGTGAACGACTAAGCGAATTAACCACGGAGACACGGAGGGCACAGAGAAGAATGAAGAGTATGTGTCATTGCAAATTTGTAAATTACCATTGGGCCATTTCAGAAATCACCCAATGGCAAATGACCGATTTTCAATGACCAATTTCCTTCTGCCTTTTCTTCTCCGTGCCCTCCGTGTCTCTGTGGTTAAATAAAAGACAGGAAGATATGACAACGGAGACGTCATTTCCTTTCGAGTAGCTTTTGCCCCTCGTTCTTAAGTCGGCCTGCGATCTTGTCGGCAATCGCGGCCAGAATCTCGGGCAGGTCCAACTCCACGCGCACAGAGTCGGCCATCACGTCGAGCCGGCCGGATATTTTTTGCCCCAGGCTGCCCCCTTCGAAAGACAGTCGGTCGCCATCCCACCGTTCCTGCATGGAGAGCAGCATCCCCATGCCGCCTGTCATTTGGCTACGCATCCGTCCGAAGCCTTCCTCGATCCGCCGCCGAGCCTCGTCTTTGCCGAGATTATGAGGGATATTCACCGTTACTGGTCGTGCCATGATACTGATTGCTGATTCGTGTTAGAGTAGAACAGAACTGTTGCCAATAAATCATACGCAGCGAGGGGCGGTGAGCTACCGAAGGAACCGCCCGGTTGCCCATGTGGCCCAATCAGGATGAAACGATCGAACTGCTGCAAGGCGCTCAAAAAGGAGATCGCCAAGCCGTGGATCAGTTGATGGACCGCCATCGCGACTCGATCCACCGCATGATTCGGGTTCGTCTCAACCCGGGCGTAGCCGGGCGAGTGGATGCCAGTGACATCGTGCAGGAAACGTTCCTCACGGCCAGCCGCCGATTGAGCGAGTATCTGCAGAATCCGCGGATGCCCTTTCATACCTGGCTGCGGAACCTGGCTCGCGATCGCTTGGCCGATGCGTATCGCCATGAGCTTGCCGACAAGCGCGATGTGGCACGCGAACAGCGTGTCGTCGAGGAGGCCTCTTCGCTCGATCCAATCGCGCAGCTTCGCGATGGGGAGCTTACGCCCGCCGCGATGTTGCTTCGCAAGGAGTTTGCCGAGCGGTTTCAGCAGGCTTTGCTGCAACTGAGCGACGATGCGCGCGAAATCGTGCTCATGCGGCATGCCGAGCAACTCTCGAATTCGCAAGCTGCCGAGTTGCTTGGGCTTACCGAACCGGCCGCCGGGATGCGATACGTGCGCGCTTTGCGGCAACTGAAAACGATTCTCGGCGGCGAGCCCGCTTCTTGGTTGGAGTAACGGCATTGAAAAGCCACGATGCGCAAGACGGCAGTGACGAGGCATCGGTAATATCGATGCGCGACGCACGTTTGGCGGCACTGATCGAAAAGATACTGGCCGAAGCCCGCGCGGGACATGAAGTGGATATCGAGCGGCATGCCGTCGAGAACCCTGATTTTGCCGGCGAGCTGCGAAGTTTGTGGAGCGTAGCTGCGGTGGCCGACAACTTCGGCAGCTCCATTTCGCATGCGAGACGAACGAATGAAGAGAACGCGAGGGAGGCGCTTAAGTACGACTGGGCACGGCTCTCGCGGGAGACGCCGGCCTTCTCCGACTATGAGCTGTTCGAGGAACTGGGCCGCGGTGGCATGGGAGTGGTCTATCGAGCACGCCACAAGAGCCTCGATCGGGTTATTGCGTTAAAAATCTTGCTCGGTGGTCCCATCGCGAGGCGTTCGGAACTGGCTCGATTCCGTGCCGAGGCCGAAACGGCCGCGCGTTTGAATCACCCGAACATCGTGCCCGTGTATGCCGTTGGCGAGCGCGACGGCTTGCCGTTCTTCACGATGCGTTACGTGCCGGGCACCACGTTGGCCCATCGGCTTGCGGATGGGCCGATGGATGCTCGCGAAGCGG
This sequence comes from uncultured Planctomycetaceae bacterium, assembly GCA_964618225.1. Classification (GTDB taxonomy): domain Bacteria; phylum Planctomycetota; class Planctomycetia; order Pirellulales; family Lacipirellulaceae; genus JABDGM01. Next base: position 11,911 of record CAZTWS010000089.1, on the reverse strand, counting down.
CTGAGATTTTGGCACCCATCGCCCGGGCAATCGCCCATGCGCACGAGAACGGCGTGTTGCATCGCGATTTGAAGCCGTCGAATATTTTGATCGACAGCGACGGCCAACCGTTTGTTAGCGATTTCGGCTTGGCCAAGCGGCTGTTCGATGAACCAAGCGATGATCCGGACGCGACCGAGTTGCTTCGTGCGGTAACGCAAACGGGGGCCATTCTTGGAACGCCCGGATTCATGAGCCCCGAACAGGCGGCCGGGCGTGGTGCGACGATCGGGGCAAGCACCGACATCTACAGCCTGGGGGCGATTTTGTATGCCATGATCACGGGTCGGCCTCCGTTCCAAGCGGCCTCGCCGGTGGATACGGTGATGATGGTACTCGAACAAGAACCGCTGCCGCCGCAAACGCTGAACCCGAGCGTGGATCGCGATCTGGAAATGATTGCGCTCAAGTGTTTGCAAAAACCCGTGGAGTTGCGATACGCCTCGGCTGCTGAACTTGCTGCCGACTTAGAAGCGTACCTGGCCGACGAACCGATTTCTGCTCGTTCGTCGCGATTTACACAAATTCTTACACGTGCTTTCCGCGAAACGCATCATGTGAATGTGTTGGAGAACTGGGGTCTGCTGTGGATGCTGCATGCGGCCGTGCTGCTTACGCTCTGCGTGGTTACCAACGCTTTCGAGTTAAGTGGCATCGCGGCACGCTGGCCATATCTGGCCTTGTGGACATTCGGGCTTGGCGCTTGGGCGGTGGTGTTCTGGAACTTGCGCAGGCGTGGTGGGCCGATCACGTTTGTCGAACGGCAGATTGCGCATGTGTGGGCCGGTAGTATGATTGCCGATACGTTCATGTACGTTATTGAATGGCAATTAGGGCTGCCAGTGCTCACACTGTCACCCATGCTTGGGCCTGTCAGCGGAGCCGTGTTTTTGGTGAAAGCTTCGGTTCTATCGGGACGTTTTTACACCTATGCCATCGTGCTCTGCGTAACAGGGCTGGTGATGGCTTGGCTCCAACGGCAATCGTACGTGCCAAACCTGGGCCTGACCTTGTTTGGTATAGTATCCGCGTTCTGCTTTGCACTTCCCGGCTGGAAATACTACCGGCAATCTCGTCGGCGCAGTTAAGGCGCATTCCTGTTTTCCACAGTAACCGCAGAGAGCACGAAGGTCGGGCCGACGCCGATTTTGCTTCGAAGCAAAGCAAGATGTGGAGTCCTGCTCGCAATCGAACGGGCCGGTGGCCCTACTTTCCGTGCTCTTTGTGGTCGCTGTGGGGTGGGTACTTTGACAATAGTTTTTTTGTCCGCAGATCACGCAGATATTCTACAGATTAAGGGATGACAGTTCACAACGACTGATCTACGAAAGTGGCCATGCCTTGACAATCTGCGGCCATCTGCGTCATCTGCGGACAAACATCTGTCTGAATAAGAACCGCATGGCATCATCATTCTTAACGTAAAAGCCGAAAGCGGACGACATCGGCGGAGGATGCCGGTTAGAATGGGGGCAGGCACCGCTCCAACCATTCTTTCCGAGAACGCGATGAATCGACGCTTTGCACGGTTTGCAATTCTGTTTTTGCCAGTTCTTTGCCCGTTTGTTTTGCTCGCAACGACGGCTCGTGCTTGGAATTCGCCAGGGCATATGATCGTGGCCCTGATCGCTTACGAGCAAATGGATGATGCCACGCGGACGAAGGCTATTGAGTTGCTGCGGCAGCATCCGCGATTTCCCGCGCATTTCGAGCGGGTTATGCCGCGAGAAGTTACCCGCGAAAGCGACGAGGTGAAAGCCCGTTGGTATTTTGCCCACTCGGCCACATGGCCCGATCAGGTGCGAAGCCCGAGTGCGACCGTCGATCGGGAAGACGTAAACCGATTCAGCCGTCCGTACTGGCATTACATTAATCAGCCGATTTTTCTCAATGACGCGGACCGCGCGAAGCTCGAACCGGGGCTGCGGCTGTATGTTAATCGCACGCCGCCAGCGGATGCGGATGACCCGAGCATGAACGTGATTCAGGCATTCAAAAACTCGACGCGTATCGTGAGCGATCCGAATTCGCCAGCCGACTCGCGGGCGGTTCACTTGTGTTGGCTTACGCATTTGGCAGGCGACTCGCATCAGCCGCTTCATTCGGGTGCGCTTTACACGCCGAATCGTTTTCCGCAGGGAGATCATGGAGGGAATGACCTTGAAGTGGAGCATGGCTGGAAACTGCACGGTTTTTGGGATGACCAGATTTGTACCCAAGATCTGTTTTTGACGTTGCGAACGCTTGCTGCGAACTCGGCCAAGAACGAACGCAAAGCAGCGGTGGGGCGTAAGGCAGCGGGAACCGTTGACATCGAAAAGTGGATCGACGAAAGCCACCAACACGCGCTGCGTTCGGTGTATACCAAGGAGGTAACGGACCTGATCGCATCGCGCGAAGAACATACACACCTTGGCCCGTTGAATGTATCGGCTGGGTATCGTAAGGACGCTGAGGCGCTGGCGGAGCGCCGGGCGATCGAGGCCGGTTTCCGACTGGCGGCTTTGTTACAACAAGTGCTGAAGTAAACATCGTCATTAACACCTGCAATTCATGTGGGGTGGCATGCTCTCGACGCGCAAGCGGCGTGAGCATGGGGCGCTATGCATGCTTACCCGCTATCGCGTGAAAGCATGCCACCCGCCGGATTCATTGATCGTGCTCGTCCATGATCGATTTGACATCGACGATGCCGAACACGATTTCGTCGTATAGTTTTTCGCCGGCTTCGTAGAGCACGCCGACGTGCTGGTCGTCGAGCTTGACGAGGTCGGAATATGCGACTGGTCCCTTGTGGAGCAGTTTTTTCACAGGCCAGGTTTCCGATTCGTCGAAACTGAGCATGAGCGTTAGGTCGAGTCGTTTCTTCGGATCGCCAGGGCACGAGTAGACCAGCACGTTTTGGCCTTCGTTGCCCGATTTTTCGGAAAACCGCAGCGCGGAGTTTTGCACGACCGGTGTTACGAATTGGGCATCAGTTTCGAACGGGGCATCGAATGTTTCTCCGCCGTCGCTGCTGTAAGCCTCGACGCGGGTTTCGGGGCTCGAGCCGAGGTGTTCGCGGGCATTGATATAGAGGCGGCCGTCTGCCAGCTCGACCGCGACGCATTCGTTCGGGTGTACGGGATCGCTTGCCGGACGAGTGTCGCTGGCACCGAGCTTCCATGTTTTGCCGTGGTCGTCGCTGTAGACAATGTGGGAGCCCCAGCTTAACGGTTCGTTGATCTTATGGTCGGTGGGCACGATCAATCGGCCGCGGTGCGGGCCTTGTTGCAGTTGAATGGAGTGGACGGGGCCGGCCGCGCACCAGTTCCATTCGGGCTTCATCGTGGTTTTCGAAATGTCGCGAGGCTTGGCCCATGTTTTTCCGTGGTCGTCGCTGTAGGTGACGAACAGGGCCGCGTTGCTGCGAGTGAAGGGGAGCCAAACGCGGCCTGGGTGTTCGGGGTCGATCGTGTCGACCACGGGGGACGGATTGCCGATCCACACGCGCGCGGTGGGGTTTTCCCATTCGTCCTGGACGAGTGTCATCGGCCCCCAGGTGCGTCCGTCGTCGCTGCTGCGTTTGAGGACGATATCGATATCGCCATGATCGCCGGGGTCGTTTTTGCGTGCCTCGGCAAAGGCCAGCAGATCGCCGTTGGTGGCGCGCACGATGGCCGGGATGCGGTAGGTGTGATAACCGTCGTCGCCCGATTTGAAGACGACTGTTTTTTCGATGGGTACTAGGGCTGAATCAGCCGCTGGCGAGTTGGCTTCCTTGCCGAGGGCGTTCGTGGCAACGGTTGCCATGCAGATTGTTGCCAGGATCGCGAAGCAACAGAGTAGTTGGATTCGTTTCATGATTGCTGGTCCTTGGTAATTTGAAATTCTATCTGTGGTTAGTGGTTGTCGCAGGTGCCCATGATATACACGAATCTGGGCTGGTTGCATGTTGCGGAAATTCAAGTATGCACACGGGGCCGGGGACGGCCCGGCTCGCTTGGGGCGGTTGTCAGTTTTCTGGCGGCAGGACACAATGAGTGGGCTGTTGTTTTCTTAAAAAATCCTCTTGGTTTCTCTTTCATGGCGCGTATCACCGTTCCCGAGTTTACACGTTACAAGCGCGATAACCGTAAGTTGTCGGTGGTTACGGCCTACGATTATCCGCAGGCACGGTTGGTCGATGCGGCAGGCATCGAAGGGATTTTGGTTGGCGACAGCATGTCGATGGTCGTGCAGGGGCATGACAGCACGTTGCCAGTGACGTTGGATGAAATGATTTATCATGCGGAAATGGTCGGTCGTGCGGTGGAGCATGCGCTGGTGATCGTGGACATGCCGTTTCCGAGTTTTCATTTGGGCGTGCATCGTGCGATCGAGAACGCGGGTCGGATTCTCAAGGAAACACGTTGCCAGGCGGTGAAGCTCGAAGGCGGGGTGGAACAGGCCGATACGATTGCGGCACTGGTGTCGGCAGGGATTCCGGTGATGGCCCATTGTGGGCTTCGTCCGCAAAGCGTTCATACACTGGGCGGGTATAAAGTGCAGCGCGACGAACTTGAACTGCTGGCCGACGCGAAGGCGGCCGAGCGGGCGGGGGCGTTTGCCATCGTGCTCGAGTGCATTCCGCGCGCGATTGCCAAGAAGATTACCGAAACGATTTCTATTCCGACGATTGGCATTGGTGCCGGGCCGGATTGCGACGGGCAGGTGCTCGTGTTTCATGATTTACTCGGCATGACATCTGGTTATCTGCCGCGGTTCGTGAAACCGTTTGCCGATTTGAAGTCGGAGATTTGTCGGGCACTTACGCAGTATCGCGATGAAGTGCGTAGCGGGGATTTTCCGGCGCAAGAACATAGCTACGAGTGATTGGTTGCCGTGTTTTTCGCGTAGATGCCGATCGGGGACTGGGGGCGGAGGAGCGCGCAGGGGGCTGGAGGGCGGAGCGAGCTCCGCCGCTAAATAAGTGGGGTGGGTTATCAAAGAGCGGGCACTGAGCAAGCGGGTTTTGGAATGTTGCCCCAGGGGGCTTGTGTTTGTGAGGTAGATGGAGCGTAGCATACTGCGTGGCCGTTTTCGACAAGGTTGTTCTCAGAATTTGAGTGGCCGAAAATTGGGGGTAGACAAGCATGATTTGCCGCGAGTGTTTATAATACGGCGGATAGAATCTACCGAGTTATTGAGTCATGCATTGAGAATGAGCGAGGAAAATGGCTTTCAGCTATCGGCCGTCGGCCGTCGGCCTTCGGCAAGACAATCTGGCCGATAGCCGAGAGCTGACAGCCGAGGGCGGAATTTTGTTTTCTCTCAATGCAAGGATCAATAACATTCCCCCACCTACGGCACGACCTGTGCCGACTTTCGTGCGACGTGCCGGTTTAAGCGAGTCGCACTGACCTACAGTGCGGTTAGCGTGCCGCTTCATGAAGGCGATTTCTATGTTGCGATTTCGTTTCGCTTGTTTGTTGTTGGCGGTTCCTTTTGCGTGTGAGAACCGCGTCGTATTCGCACAGGCGTTGGTTGCCGAGACGGAGCCGTTGACTCCCGCGGAGCAGCAGAAGAAGTTCCATCTGCCGCCGGGGTTCGAGATTGAGCTAGTGGCCAGCGAGCCGACAGTCCACAAGCCGATGAATATGAAGTTCGACGCGCAGGGGCGGCTGTGGGTGACGCACAGTTTGGAGTATCCGTTCCCAGCGACTGATGGCGCTAAAGCACGCGACGAGATGACGATTCTGAGTGATTTGGGGCCGGACGGGCTGGCTCGCAAGTCGCACGTTTTTGCGAATCACCTCAATATTCCGATTGGTTTGTTGCCGTTGAGCGCGAAAGAAACACTGGCATGGTCGATTCCTCATATCTATCGACTGCGCGACACGAACGGCGATGGCGTGGCGGACGAGCGTACGGTTGCGTTTGGTCCGTTCGGAGCGACAGATACGCACGGCAACCAGAACGCGTTCACGCATTGGATCGACGGCTGGGTTTACGCGAATCACGGTTTCTCAAACGAGAGCCATGTGAAGGTGGGCGGACAGGGGCCGGATGTGCTGCACATGCACTCGGGCAATACGTACCGTTTTCGGGCGGACGGGTCGCGCATCGAGGGTTACAGCTACGGGCAGGTGAATCCGTTCGGACTTAGTTTCGATCCGTTGGGCAACCTCTACTCGGCCGACTGCCATTCGTGTGCGGTGACGATGCTTTTGCGAGGCGGTTACTACCAGAGCTTTGGCAAGCCGCACGATGGGTTGGGTTTTGCGCCCGAGACGACGCAGATTGACCACGGTGGAACGGGCATCGCCGGCGTGGTTTACAGCACGCTGCCGGCATTTCCGCCCGAGTTTCGGGATGTGTTGTTCGTGGGAAACGTGATTACGAACCGCGTGCATTGCGACCGGTTGAAGTGGACCGGTTCGACGCCGACGGTGGAGACGGTTCAGAATTTCATTACGTGCGATGATCCGTGGTTCCGGCCGGTGGATTTGCAGCAAGGGCCGGACGGCGCGTTGTACATTGCCGATTTTTACAACTGCATCATCGGGCATTATGAAGTGCCGCTCGAGCATCCGAAGCGCGATCGCGAGCGGGGTCGCATTTGGCGTGTGGTTTACAAGGGCGACGAGGCGAAGGTAGAGAAGGCTGAGACGAAGTTTGCTACGGCGATGCCCGACCTGACCAAGAGCAGTGCGGAACAGTTATTTGCGTTGCTCGCGCATCCGAATCTGACGGTTCGTGCGATGGCGACGAACCAGTTGATTGAGGCGTTTCCGAAAGAAGGATCTAAGCTGGCAACGGAATTGTTGAGCCAGCCACGCTCGGCGGGTGTGGCCGCGAACGATTCTGGAGAATCTTTGGACGACCAACTTGCGCACGCGGTTTGGGTGGTGCAGCGAACGGGTGGCCTTGACGAAAAGTTAGCACGGGGATGCATGGATGAGGGGCGGCCACGCGTTTTGCAAGTCCATGCGATGCGAGCCTTGGGCGAGACGACCGAGTGGCAAGCATGGCAGTTCGATTTGGTTCGGGCGGCGCTGGAAAACGAGGATGCATTCGTGCGTCGTGCGGCGGCGGAGGCGTTGTCGAAACATCCGGCGATTGAGAATTTGATTCCGCTGCTCGACATGCTCGCGCGAACCGATGTGAAGGACACGCAGCTTCGTCACGCGACTCGGATTGCGATTCGCGACCAGATTCGCAGTTCCGAGGTAAGCGAAGATTTACTGACGTTGAAATTCTCGCCGGAGCAGCGGAAGCAGTTCGTGGCTTTTGCGATTTCCGCGCCGGTTGGGCCGGCTGCGCTGGTGGTGGTCGATGAAGCGCTGGAGCGTCGGGTGGGTAACGAGGTGCTGATTTCGGCCTTGCCGGCGGCGGCCAAGTATTTGGATGAGGCTCGAATCGATGCGCTGGTGCCTGAAATTGAGCGGCGGTTTCCTGGAAATGCGTTTCAACAGGCGGCATTGTATCGAGTGTTGGCCGACGGGTTGATGACGCGCGGGATGCCATTGAGCAAGCCGCTTGAAGCGGCGCTGGTGCGAGTGATCGAGTCGGCGGTTCCGGCGGATACGGTGGTGGAGTGGTTCAACATGCCGTTGGTGGCGGGGCAGGTGACACCAAGCCCCTGGGTGCCACAGCAACGTGCTTGTCGCGGTGCGGGAGCAGCAACGATGATCAGCTCGTTGCCAGCCGGTGGGGAGCACTTGGGCGGGGTGCTGCACAGTCCCGCGTTCAAGTTGCCTGCGACATTGTCGTTTTGGATGTGTGGCCATAACGGACCGCCCAACGCGGCCGACTTGCAGCAGAACTATGTGCGGCTAGTGCTTGAGGACGGCCGGGAGGTGGCGCGGAGTTATCCGCCCCGTGACGACATCGCCCAGCAGTACACGTGGGATTTGAGCGAATTTGCGGGCCAGCGGGGGCATGTGGAAGTGGTGGACGGGATTACGAGTCTCGACGGTTTCGCGTGGCTGGCGGTGGGGCGTTTCCAGCCGGCGGTGGTATCGACGCCGAGAGAGGCGGTGGATGAAGTGGGGGCTGGTCGAGCGACGATGCTGCGTATGGCGGGGCCGTTGAAGCTGCGTTCGGTGGCTGCGTTGCTGGCGACAGTTGCTGCTGCCCCCCACGATAATCTGACGGCTCGGCTGGGTGCGACGGAATCGCTGGCGATGCTCGAACCAGAGCAGGCGGTTGGTCCCTTGGCGAAAATTTTGGGAGATGCGGCGGTTCCGACCGCGGCACGCGAACGGGCGGCTCAGCAGTTGGGACAGATCGATCGTGCTGAAGCGCGGGACGCTCTCAAAAGCCAGCTTCGCCTTGCACCAGAGTCGGTCGCGGTGCTCATTGCCACGGGGCTTGCGAGCCGTGGGGATTCGGCAACGGGGTTGCTCGCGGAGATTCGTGCCGGCCGTGCGCCGGCAACGCTGTTGCGCGAGCCGACGGTGGCCGACCGGTTGAAGTCGAGCGGTGTGAAGGATATCGAGGAGCAGATCGCGGAGCTAACGGCTGACTTGCAGCCGGCGGATGATCGGATCAAGTCGCTCATCGCCCAGCGGCGTGCCGGGTACCTAACTGGTAAGCATGACGCGGAGATTGGCCGGGCCGTGTTTGTCAAAAGCGTGTGTGCGAGTTGCCACAAAATTGGCGACGTGGGGAAAACGATTGGGCCGGCGCTGGACGGCATCGGTAACCGCGGATTGGATCGGCTGTTGGAGGATACGCTCGACCCGAGCCAGAATGTGGACGCGGCGTTCCGTAGCGTGACGATCATCACCACAAACGGGCAAGTGCTAAGCGGATTTGGACTTCGCGAAGAAGGCGAAACGCTAGTTTACAACGACGAGAACGGGCAACAACAGCGACTACCGCTTGCGGATATTGACGAGCGAGTTAATACGACACTTTCGCCGATGCCGGCGAATATGATCGAGAATATTCCGGAGCAGGATTATTACGCGCTGCTAGCGTTTTTGCTTTCGCAACAGAGCGAGTGAATAACCTGTTGGTTCGGTAAGTTTATTCTTGGTGGTTCTTCAGTGATTTTACGAACCAACCGACTAGTACACTTCCGGAAGGATCGTTTTTAAACAGAAGGAAACCGAGATAACAGAGTCATTTTTGAACCACAAAGGCACGAAGGCACAAAGATCGATTAAAAATCCCATGCGGCCTCATATCGCAAACAGAAAATGCCACCTCGAAGGTGTATGAGTTGCTTAAATACTTCGTGTCTTCGTGCCTTTGTGGTTCAAAATCTGTTTCCTCCTGTTGATTTTGGCTTGGTCCCATGGAAAAGCCGCCCATTCAATTTCCAGAAGAACCTTCTTGGTTAACCTCCGAGCCGTTGTCGGCTGGTGGTTGCTTTTGATCGGGCGTAATTCCGGTGACGGGCACGGTATCGCGCTTGACTGGCGGGGCATCGGGGGCTCGCAATCGCAGTGCGGCCGCTTGTGCCTGCCGGCTGTAATCGATTGATTCGCCGAGAATCCGCATGGCTTCCTGGTCGGCGTGGAAGCCTTTCGAGTTTTCGCTGCTGATGAAGTCCAGTCGCCACATGGCTTTCTTTTGAAGCTCAAAAATTGGCGCAAGTTGCTCGGCGGTAGCACCGGCTGCTTCGGCTTCGAGAATTGCATCGAGCATTTCGGTCATGGCCACAGCGGCGCGCTCGATTTGCAATTTCGTTCGATTCTGGATCGTGGCGACTTTGTCGCGTAGCTCTTCTTCGGGGACATTGTGACATGTTTGGCATGCCCGATTGATGTTTAGCAAAGGGCTACGTACCCAGTGAGAGCTGACTTTCATGGCACCGACGCGTTCGTAGGGCATGTGGCAGTCGGCGCAAGAGACCCCACTGCGTGCATGAATTCCTTGGCTCCAGAGTTCGAACTCGGGATGCTGCGCTTTAAGCAACGGAGCTTTCGTTTCACCGTGTTCGTAATCGTAGAATGGTGAGCCATCTGGGAATTTGTGCTCAGCGTATACGGCCTCGATTTGCTCGACTTGGAGGCCTTTATTCCAGGGATAAAAGAGCGTTTCCTTCGGCCCGCAGTAGTATTCGACATGGCACTGCCCGCAGACAAAGCTTCGCATTTCTTGTCGGCTTGCGTCGAGATTCGGGTCGTAGGGCCGGCTTCGGTCGCCGGCGCGCCATCGCTCGACGCTAGGCAAGTGAGGCAGCGGTTGTTCGCTTTCGGCCAAGGCGGCGATGCCGTGAATGAACGCGGGGCGAGTAACTCGCAACCGCATGGTGTTTGGATCGTGGCAATCGATGCAACTGACAGGATGAGCCTCGCCGGTGAGAGTTTTTCCTGACGCCGTTGGATGGTCGTGAGGCGAGCCACCGTTGTTTTGGTGTGGAGTTTCGATTGCGTTATCCGTGCCCCCGGGAAAGAGAGGAACGTTTTCGCCGGGCGTGCCATCGGGAGTAGCGAGCAACTCGTCGTGCATTTGTGCATAGTCCAGCGTGCTTGCAATGCGGAAGCCTTCCATGACGGCGTCCCAATTGAAATCTGCCGCCAAAGTTTTTTCATCGACTTGCCGGCCCTTCGCTTCCATTCCCATACGGCGATAGGTTGGTATGACCGACGCATGGCAATGCAAGCAGGCACCGGTTTGCGGACGCTTTAAGACGCGTTCCGTGTGTTCTTGATCGTACAGCATGTAGGCATGACCGCGAGCCTCGCGGTAGTCGATGCTGAAAGCGTAACCGGCATACAAGCGTTTCAACCAGGGGGCGGCTTCGAGCTTACTTGCGGGCATCGCGTTGGAGCCGCCGAACTCGGTTTCATCGGTGTCGACGGTTCGTCGATAGCTGTCGAATTGCAGAGGCCAGTTCATTCCCCAGGGAACAGGGTCGGCGCTGATTTCATTCACTTCAACAAGCCGTACGAAAGGCGCACGGGCATCTTGCTTGTGCTCGAAAATAGTAACGAGCAGCGCGGTGATGCCAAATACAGCGGCGGCCACTATGCCCGCCAAGAGAGTCAACCATAAGAGGCTGCGTCGAATGAACGACCTGTAACGGCCTTTAACGTGAGTGTCTTTATAGCCTCCTTGAGAGTTCGGAGTGATTTCGGCCATGTTTGCATCCTTTTTTATTTCAAGGCATGTCCTACATCGCTATGGCAGTGGATGCATGACGGCACCTGGCCGTCATCAACACCGGGCAGCATTTGATGGACGATATCGGCATGGCAATAGAGACATGCACTTTGAGTTACACGACGATTACGTGGTTTGATTTGAATGGGCTCGTGAAAGTTTTCGAGCGTGAATGCCAACGAATGGAAAAACCCGTTATCTGCTTTGGTAACCCATTTGCCGATTGGGTGGTGGGGCAGATGGCAGTCGTTGCAAACGGCGACATGCCGATGACTGGAGTTTTGCCAAGAATCGTAATGACTTTGCATGATGTGGCAGTTTGCGCATGTGGTTGGATTATTGCTTAAATAACTCCACCCCTGCCCATAGCCGAACGTGAAGGCCCCAATCCCCGCCAGCGCGCCAACCATAGCCGCCAGCAACACCGCTAGCCAGGCGATAGTTCGTGGCCAGTAGCGGAGACGAGTCGCGAAATGGTGCGACGAGGGAGGATTACCTGCGAAGTTTTTGGCCACGATCTCCTCGTCGCGCAGTGAGTGACAGGAACTTAAGTTCCGTGGCTACTATATCGCTAAATTGACGATGACAGCAAGCGGGCGTGGCTCCGGTGGTGAGTGGAGACCAATGAGGGGTTCTAGAAGCCAGTAGCGCGAGGCGTGAGCAAGAAAAAAGGACTGGTCGCTGAAGCGACCAGTCCGTAGGGGTACGAGAGTCATTGTAGGCCAAATTATTGGGCATTTAGAGCGCCTTTAACTTTGCTCTAGCGCCCTTTACGCTGGCCAGGTAATTTGGA
>CAZTWS010000088.1:0-20977 GCA_964618225.1 uncultured Planctomycetaceae bacterium | reverse complement strand
GAACAAGTTTCTACCGAATGCTGATAGCTGACACAATATTTCTTACAGGGCCTCGGTGAATCCCATCTGCCGAAGTTATTTTTTGAGTCATTCCTAGGCCGCAAGCGGTAGCCGGTGAGTCCGCCAAGTTTTGACGGGTTCAGGTTACGTGTCTCAAGTTTCCTGATTTATTTCAGCCCTACACGACCGAGTTTGCCAGTTGCTCGCTCTTGGGTCGATAGAACAACGCGACGGGCAGCATGAGTAGCGCGGTGACTCCAAAGATATAACTTCGCGGGCCGTCGAATGACTCGAAGATTGCCAAACTGAGTTTATAAATCAGCGCGCCGAGAATCACCCCTACCCAACTGATTTGGTTCATGGTCGCGATCATGCGACCTTTCTCTTGTTTGGGTGGCCGGGATTGGAGTGTGACTTGCACAGGAACGATGAACATTCCACTGAAAGTACCTAGTAAGATGAGCACCGGGATGCTTCCGCGGAAACCTAACAAGTGTTGATTTGCGCCGCCAGGCAGGCTCATTAGAACTAACATAATGATCGTGCCAATCGCGCCGATAGCTACTACTCTCGCGTCGATCCGATCGCGTGATAGGTAGCCACCAAGCAGACATCCAACGGCAGTTCCGACACCAATCGAAGCAGCCAGTAAACTCGTCTGCAGTTCATTGAGACCGAGTTGCGATTTACCTAGCGCATTAACGGTTTGAAGTACCATTCCTCCAACTAGCCAAAACATAGCAACAACGGCGATCGCGGCCAGGAGTCCGCGGTCGCGTTTTAGAAGTTGAAGGGTTTCCTTTGAGATCATCCATACCGACCACCTGTAAGGAAGGTTTGGCTGAGCTGGAGGTACCGGTCGCACGGCGAGGGAAGTAATTGTTCCGATAATTGCTATCACGACGCACGCGCTAGAGGCTATCCAGAGCCTATCTGCAAAAAACTCTTTGAGACCGCCAGCGAACGCCATTCCGAAGATGATCGCGGTAAATGTCAGCATGAGAAAAATGCCATTGGCTCTTGGTAAATCCTGGGCACGCAGCATTTCGGGCAGAATGCCGTATTTCGACGGGCCGAAGAAGGCGCTTTGTGTGCCCATGAGGAATAGAACCAGGAACAAGCCGGCAACGCCAGTCATGTCGTAGAAATAGAAGCCGATCATTCCGAGAAACATCACAACGATTTCTGCAATTTTCGAGAGAACTACGACAGGCCGTTTGCTGTAGCGGTCGGACAGAAAGCCGGCAAAGCCAGAGAATATTAGAAATGAAGCGGCAAAAATGTATTGGGCTTCAGACTGAAGATCTTTTGCGGACTTATCCATCACTTGGGCGACTGTGGGCGTCGCGAGCAACAGAACAAGTTGTTTGAAAACGTTGTCATTGAAGGCCCCCAGAAATTGAGTGGAGGCCATGCCCCAGAAGCTGGAGTCGTGCATCAATGGGGGAAGTGATTCGTGAAGTGTAGCATTCTGCTCATGCGTAGTTTGGTCATCCATGCAAGGGATTATGACGGACGCCCAAATATCGTCACAAGGTCAGTCGGGGGCCAGAGCTAAGAGGGAGGCAACTCGTTGCGCCGCCGGCCTCAATAGAAGCCAGCTACAGAAAGCTCAAGAGAGAGACTTAGCTCGGCCCGACACTTCGAGCTTTGATCTGGGCGAGCACTTCCGGCAGAGGGTACTCGATGATGGGGATGCCGAGAGGGATGACGTCTTGAAGGCGCTTCCAGCCGCGGGTGATCAATTCTTCTTGCTGCTGCACGAACGTTGGGTCGAGGTGGCGTTTGTCGAATGGCCCTTCGATGGCGACCGGTTCAAAATCGTCGGCCACGATGTATTGCGCGAGCGCGGGGTTGCAGCGGATGTGGCGTTCGCTCGTGGTGTGCAGTACTTCGGGGTCTAGCAGGCCGACCACGTAGCGCAAGTAAAGATCGCTCTCGGTGATTTGAGCCACGTCCTGGCCGCATACGTCGCAGAGGTAACCTTCGTCGCATTTGGCCATGGGAGAGGGGTGAGTTGAGGGGCGAGAGTTGGTGGGCAGATGCAAGCGTGGAGAGAGGCGTTAGTGTGGATGAATTGAAAATGGGATGGTTAGGGTGATAGCAATTTGTCTTTGGGCAATCCTGATTTTAGATGTCAGGGTGAGATGGTGTCTTCGCCTCCGACGGGGCGGGGGACCGCCCGGCTCGCTTGAGGTGGAATTTCATTCGCTTGTGTCTGGCTCTGGACCCTTGTCTCTCCACTCTCGACTCTTCTCACAACCCGAGTACGTCGCTCATGCCATACAATCCGGGTGGTTTTTCGGCGAGCCAATCGGCGGCAAGGAGTGCGCCTTGGGCGTAGCAGTCGCGGTTCGAGGCGGCGACTCGCAGGGAGAGTGTTTCGCCGAGCATGCCGAACAGGATTGTGTGCTCGCCCGGGTTATCGCCCGCACGGACGGCGTGGTAGCCGATTTCATCGCGCGGACGTTGACCTGGGCGGCCTGAGCGGCCGTGGCGATGTTCGTTGACTTCCATTTCGCTAGCTACGATTTGGCCGAACTTGAGCGCCGTGCCGCTCGGTGAATCTTCTTTAAAGCGATGGTGGCATTCGATGATCTCGACATCGACGCCGGTTGGCAGGTCGCGCAGTGCTTTGGCCGCGATGGCGGTGAGCTTCATCGCCACGTTGACGGCAGTGCTCATGCTGGGCGACCAAACGATAGGAATCTGTTTGGCTGTTTTGCGAATGTATTCTTGTTGGTCGGGTTCGAGGCCGGTGGTTGCGATGACGACGGGACGCTTGAACTCGAGGCAATGCGCGACCACGGCGACGGCGGCGTCGGGCACGGAGAAGTCGATGACCACATCGGCGTCGGATTCGCCGACAACGCCGATCGGCACGCCGATTTCGCCCACACCCGCGATGAGGCCGGCATCTTTGCCGAGCAGCGGATGGTTGGCCGATTCGAGCGCGGCCACGATTTTGAAACGCGGATTCGCAAAGGCGAGTGCTGTGACACGCTGGCCCATGCGACCGGCGGCACCGTGGATGGCGAGTTTCATGGGGGAAAGAGAGGTTAGGGGTTGGAGGTCGGATGTCAGGGCTGGGGGATGGGGCGTGAAGTTTGGGATAATCGAAAGTTGGGGAGTTGCGCAGGCCACCGTCGATCGTTCGGGACTCGAGATATTCGCCCGCTAGTTCGCAACGGCCTACGGAAGTGCGCCGGCGACGATTAACTGTTCAGTTCGATGGCCCGGATGATTTCGTCGAGATTGTTTTCGACTTGCACGGCACGGTTGGCGAAGGCGGCCCGGCTGACGCCACGGCTGCCAAGGACTCGATTGAATTCGTTCTGGTCGTGCGTGTGGTAGGCGACCGTGGCGGTGGGATCTTTAAGTTGGTGGCCAGTGAGAATGCACACCACGCGCTCGCCAGGATCGATGATTCCTTCGCTTTGCAGCATTTTTGCACCGGCAACGCTGGCGGCACTCGCGGGTTCGCACCCTAGGCCGTTGGCTCCTACCTGGGCTTTGGCATCCAGCATTTGTTCGTCGGTCACTTCGCGTACGACGCCGTTGCACCATTCGAGAGCACGAAGGCACTTGTACAAGTTCACCGGCCGATTGATTTCGATGGCGCTCGCGATGGTGGATGCTCGGCGGTGGGCGTCATCCAGCTCGGCGTAGTAGTTGTTGACGATGGATGCGTCTGGTCGTCCGTTGTTCCAGCGAAGTCCCCGATGCTCGACCAGTTGATACAGCGTATCCGCACCAGCGGCGTTGATAACTGCCAGGCGTGGGATGCGGTCGATAAGACCGAGGTGGTGGAGCTCATGGAATGCTTTGCCGAAGGCGCTGCTATTACCGAGGTTACCACCAGGGACGACGATCCAATCGGGCACTTCCCAGCGAAGCGCTTCGAGCACCCGGAACATAATCGTTTTCTGCCCTTCGAGGCGGAATGGGTTGACGCTATTAACAAGGTAGATGCCTTGCTTGGCGCTCACTTGTTGCACGCGGTGCATGGCATCGTCGAAGTCGCCCGCGATTTGAATGGTAAGGGCACCATAGTCGAGTGCCTGCGAGAGTTTGCCGTAGGAGATTTTTCCGGAGCCGATGAAGATCACGGCTTGCATCAGCCGGCTGACACCGCAGTACAGTGCGAGCGAAGCGCTGGTATTGCCGGTTGAAGCACAAGCAGCGCGGCGGGCACCGATGGTGTGCGCGTGGGTGAACGCGGCAGTCATGCCGTTGTCTTTGAAGCTGCCCGAGGGGTTCATGCCCTCGTATTGCAGATACAGGTTGCCGGGGCGTGTGCCGACGTAGCGTGCGACTCCGTCTGACGGATGGAGCAACGTTTGGCCTTCGCCGATGCTGACGATTTTGTTCGCGGGAGCGAACGGTAGCAGGTCGGAGAATCGCCACACACCGCTAAAGCAAAGCGGCTCCGTGCGGCGGCTCCACTTTTCTTCAAAGTATCGAAGCGACGCGGGAACCTTGAGCGAATCCCAGTCGTACACGACATCGAGGAGCGATCCGCAAGAGTCGCAGCTCGTGCGCACTTCGCTCACATCGTAGGTGGCACCGCAATCGGGCATCACGCAGCGTTGAAATGCGAGATCGGTTCGGGTTTTGACCGTGGAAGCCATAGGGCTCAAGTAGTATTCTTTGGCACGGCGAGGCCAAGGCTGAAAATAAAAATCTGCCAGGCGGGCGCGCAACCAAAGCGGCGAGGCTATTTAGTAATGCCTCGTGGCTAATTGCGAGCTCGATGAGCAGGGGGTAAAGCCTGATCGCCGAACGACTTAAGACTTTAGTCTACTGCGAAGCATAGATTATCGCAACTCACAGGGGGAGACTCGGAGTTTCCCGACCGACTGCTTTACAGGCCTGTAAATTTGTCTCTAAAATAATGGGTCTTCGCTGTTGGCAAGCAATTGCACAGCGAAGTGGGATTTATTGCCTTGGAGAACCACGATGAAGAAGACGGATATGCTGGCGTACCGGGAGAAACTTCATGCGATTCGCGCCCGTCTGCGCGGCGATGTTTCGGCAATGGCCGAGGTCGCTCTGCGTAAATCGGGCATGGAGGGCAGCGACAGTTCTATGCCGATTCACATGGCGGAGCTGGGCAGCGATAACTTCGAACAGGAGTTTACTCTTGGTTTGATGGAGGCCGAAGAAGGCACTCTCAGCCGCATTGAATTGGCGCTCGAGCGTATCGAAGACGGCAGTTACGGACGTTGCGCGCAGTGCGACGGCGTTATCTCCAAGGCACGTCTTAATGCGATTCCGTATACTTCTGTTTGCATTAAGTGCGCGGAGATACAGGAGAACCAGTAACACCAATCTGGGCAACAGCAATGGATCGCGTACCGCCCCAGCGTTACCTCCTTTATTTGGTTCCGGCGATCGTTGGAGTGTCGATCGACTTGGCGACGAAGGCCTGGGCCTTTTCGAGGCCCGGTTTGCGCGCGCACCAAATCGAGTGGCTTTGGCCAGGTCATGCCGGATTCCAACTTAGTTGGAACGAAGGCGCTTTGTTCGGCATGGGGCAGGGCAATGTGTGGCTGTTTGTCACGATGAGCCTCATTGCTCTGACGGCGATCCCGGTGTGGCTCTTTTGGTTTCGTGCTGCCCGTGATGCCTGGCTAACCTTTGCGCTTGGCTGCGTGACGGGCGGCATTCTTGGAAATGTTTACGATCGCCTCGGGCTGCACGGCGAAGTGTGGCCCGCGGGCGATCCTCGCGCGGGGCAGACCATCCATGCAGTGCGAGATTGGATACTTTGGCAAGCCAGCGACCAGTGGCGTTGGCCGAACTTCAACATTGCCGATTCGCTGCTTGTGGTCGGCGCGGCAATCATGTTCTTGCATGCTTTGTTTATGCCGCCCCCTGTGGTGGCGGAGTCGGCTGCCGAAAAGACGATTCCGCCGTCGGCGGCTTCTTGAAATAAAAACAATCGCCTTTCGCGTGTTGTTATGTCGCCACCTGATTGCGGCGACGTGGTCGCTGCTAAGAGCTTGTTCCAGAGCAAATGGAATTTGTGGTTTATTCCGAGACCGATTTGCTGCCATTTGGTGAGAAACCGACGGGGCACCCCTTGGGTAGCGGTCGAAGAGCTACCTGGTAACCGTGCTCTCGCAGCAGTTTTCTTACATCACGCAGCCGTTCGTAATTGCCTGGGTAAGTCCATATCGTGATCGTGGTGCGTGTGGCGTCGATTTGCGCCAGTCGAGCCAGGAACTCCGATCCGCTATGGAGGGCCGATTCGGCCGGTTCACCGATCGGTGTTGTCGTAGGAAGAAAGTACAGCCCGATAAACTCGGCTTTCCTGCCCGATGTGGTGAGTCCCGTGCGGGTTTGGCCAACGATATCGCGGACCTCGAAGCGGTATTGAAGTCGGAAACCGCCTACGGGGCCGATCGTTCGCATCATTTCATTTTCATTGCGCAATCGCCAGGAGTTTTGCTCGAAGTCGCTATACATCATGTTGATGAGATCGTCGGCCGGCAGAAAAGCCAGATGATCGTTAGCCAGCAACAAATGGGCTTCTTTGCCGGTCACCGATCGTGCGACGGGCGTTGGCTCGCATTGAATTTCTTCTATATCCTTGGTGTTTAGTAGCGCAATTTGTTCTTGTGTCAACTCGTCCAGCTTCAGATGGGCTTCAGACAATTGGCGTCGGAGGTCGAACTTGTGCTGGTCTTTGTCATCGAGCTTTGCACGTTTCTCGGTCAGAGCTTGCTCGGCCTCGGCAACGGCTTGTTGCAGCCAGAGCCGTTCTTGCTCGCGCATCATCGATTGGTCTTGGGTGTCGTAGACACGGCGAATCGTGTCGTGCAGATCCTGTTCGGTCATTACTGCGGTGCGGTAGACTTCTTCCAACTCTTGCTTTTTTTCTTGTTCTCGTACCGCAATCGCGGCCGGATCAGATGCATCCGTAGCGACCTCCTTGCCAGAACGAAGGCCCATCACCATCACAAGTAAGATCAGGATACCCACGATGTTTGTAACAACATCGAGAAAGGAATCCTGTCCGACCATGTCGTCGGCGTTGTCGTTAGCGCGGCGCACTGGTTGCCCCCTGAGGTGCGTTGCTTGCTGTAGCAGGTAGCCGGACTTCCACGTCGCTGTTTTTCAACAGCCGTGCCATGTCGTCTGCGCGGCGTTGGCCATCGGTTTCAAATTGCAATTCGAGCACTGGTTTCCAATACAGGTTGTTGCCGGCAATGCCCCATCCGTCTACTTGTTTTTCTATGGCCTTCACGAATTCCTGCATCGAATCGATCGTGTTGTCTTCAAACTTGATCATTCGACCGGTGAGGTTTTCGTTTTGGCTCCTTGTTTCATCCGAGATGATGCTTGCATGGTCTTCGCGAACGATGACGCGGATTGGTCTTCGGACCGCAACGGCGCGAACGTTTGTTCGCGGTCGCGACCAATTTGGTACCACTTTCTGGTTCAGGTCTACGCTCGGCTGGCTGTTCAAGTCGAAATCGTTGGGTGAACCACCCAGCGTGGTGCCCGATTGCAAGCCGGATGAGGCGGCGATGCCTGTGTTTTCTGGCGTGGTTCCACCCATTGAATTCGATGACGAAGGTGAGCCTGCCATGCCGCTTGCCGTGGCGGTGGTACCTGGCGGCGGAGGCTGACTGCTACCGCCACCTACACCGCTGCCGCCGTTCATGGCAGACGAATTATCGCTGTTGGCCGGTTGCATGCCGTCTGGCGATGCCGACATACCTGTAACATCGTTGGGGCCGCCTTCTCCCATGCCGGTACCTTGGTGTCGGCCACCACCGCTTGCATATCGATCTGCTGAGGGCTGCCCATTACCGATAGTGCCGCTGCCAACTGTCATGTCATCGTTGTAAGCACCGTTTAATGAAGGGCCGAATTGGCTGCCTTCCGGTCGTGAGCGTGAATATCCGCCCCGGCCGATTCGTTCGCCCATAGAACTATCTTGGTCGATTTGGGTATCGATACTTACGGACGAGCCAGAGCCGCGGTACATGCCAGGTGCTGCCATTGCCAGAATTTCCTGACGAGCACGAGCTTGTTCAAGAGCTTGTAGCTCGGCTTTGGCGAGCACCGGGTCGGCGACACCATAGTTCAATTCCCAGTGAGACTCGACGGGCTCGTAGCCGAAGTCGAAGCCGCCTGCCTCGATCGCGCGTCGGGCCAGGCCGAAAAGTTCTGTTCCCTCGGGGCGAATCACGAGCATTGGGTAAGGCTCTGTGTCTCGCGATTTGCCTTCCTCCGGGTGCTGCCGCAAGTAATGCTCGCGAGCCGCACGGATCGCCGAGGCAAGTGCGTTCCCGGAACCTAGCGGAGGCTGTAGGTCCTCGCGACGAATTACCACCCCCTCGGGTTGCAGCACGATTCCTTCTTGGCAACATTCGATGATAATGGGCCGCCGGGTGGTGCCGTTCGGGCCTTCATAAGGCACGAGGGAATAGGTTCGTTTACGGTAGTGGCTGCCTTGTTTCAGCTTGTCGACTTCCGATTCTTTTTCTGCAATAAGCTGTTGTAGACGATCGCGTTCTCGCTCGGCTTGCCGGATATCGTCGTGGTGCTCGCCTTCGAGCGTTTCCAATTCCATGGATGCCAGGACGACCTTTTTAAGCTCATCCTGCAAATTGCGCATGTGACTTTCGACTTGTGAGATGCGCTTCTGGTCTTCTTGCAACTTCGTGGCGGCTTCTTCCCGCACTCGCTGGACTTTTTCAGCGTATTGCTGGAGTTCCACCAGTTTTTTCGCGTGCTCGGCATCGGCAATTTCGATGTCAGCGGTGCCCTGGCCGCCCGTAGGGGCGACGGCGGAAAGCCGCGCATTGCGGCTTACGGCAACTAAAACGACCAGTAACGCGCCCATCGTGCATAGCAGCACCGCGAGGAACGGAAACAGCGAAACGGTCGCCGAATTGTCGCTGGTGTTACGGCGGCTCATGGTGCTGAATCTTTGGGCGCTCGATGAACAAAATGCGACTTATTACCACGGCCTAGGCGGCTTGTGGCTCTGTGGTATCAACTACCCGTTGCGAGTGCTGCCCATGGCCCAATCGCGCACTGAGCAGTTGAATCGCGGCCGAGAGGTTGATGGCCATTTCTTCGAAGTTGTGCGCTCGCTCGACCGCTGAGAGGTTTTGTGCGAGCGATTCTTCCAGGCGAACGATTTGGTTGGTGGAATCGACCACTTTAAGCAGCACATCGCTTTGACGAACAAGCTGTTCTTGTTGGTTTACTGTCGCACCAGCCGCCTCGACGAGCGCGATCTGCATTTCTTTGAGAAGCTGTTCACTTTGGTGGATAAGGTTCTCCTGCCGCTCGGCTGCGACGACCATCGAGTTGCCAAGTGTCGACTCGACCTCCGACAGGTGTTGCCGATTCTCGGCAGCCAGCTCCTTCTCGGCTTTCGTGAGCACTTCGCCATGTTGTTCGAGCGCCTCGACAAGCACCTCGCCCAATCGTTCCAAACCTTCTCGCAACCGCTTAACCGAGTCCTGTGCGTTGCGATCGAGAAATTCCACTTGTTTATCGATGGTTACTTGCACTCGATCGGCGTGCTTCAGGGCATTTTGACCGAGTACGCGGGCGTGTTGCTCGAGGTTGTCGCGGATTGCCGAGGTGAGCGAGTCTTTCACGATATGCCCGGTGGCCATGCTGACATCGGCCCACTGCTGATGCGTTTCATCAATGGACGACTTCCACACCTCGGCCTGCCGAGCGGCCAGTGCTTCCACGGCTTCGATGACTTGCTCCGACATACGGCGAATCGTGGCCACGTTCGGGTCAGTATCTACGGTTGTTCGCTCGAAGCGGCCTACGAGTTCTTCGCTAGTCTTGGCATCCGCCACAGCGAGCACTTGCTCTTCGACTCGTTCTACCCATGCTTTGGTGAACATCAGCACCATGGTGAGTGCGAGTGCCTCGGCCGTGGTGTCGAACGCCACTCCCAGGCCGTTTGTAACTTCGTTCATCGACTCTTCGAGTGCCTCGGGTGTCAAGCTGGCGATGGCCATCGTGATACCAATAACGGTTCCTAAAAAGCCAAGAATGGGAATTGCCCAGATGATGATCCGCAGCGTGGAATACGCCGCGCTCATTCGCAGGGAGTCCATCTCTTCCAGGTGGCGCAGGTATTGATCGAGCTCGTCGGCAGACGATTTGCGACGAACAAATTGCAGCGATTCTTTCAAGCGGCGCACCAGATAACTGCGTTGAAGGCGGTGCGAATACGTGGATAGTTTGTCGGCCAGTTGGCCTGCTTCGGCGGGGCTTTGACCATCCGCGGGCCACTCTCCTAGAGAGACGTCGCCAGCGTGTTTAAGTTGCCACTTCAACCCGCCGGCGCGGATCACAAGAAACGCCATGCCAATGAAAAAGAAATATACTTCAACCATGTTTACCGGATGGCCTGCCGTGTAACGCCACAGGAACGGGCTTGGGATCGTTCCGAGGTAAAGCATGGCAAAGAAGTTAGCCGTCAGCACGGTGCCCCACAGCAACGATTGCCGCAGAACCCATTCGGTGGCAAATTGTTGCTCTCGGATGCGCGGCTTAAGCACATCGTAAATGCCCCAGCACATGCCAATGGTGCCACACAACCGTAAAACGGTGATTAGCAGGTCGCCATTCTTAGTAAGTTCTAGCGAACCGGGGTCGCGAAGCATAAAAGGCAAGAACGCAGCCCAGGTGAAGCAGCATGCCGCGATAATGGAAATCGTTCCTCGCGGCCCTTTGCCTACTAGCGAGTTGAAGCCCATGAGCGCGAGCGTGATCGCTGCCATGGCAAGTCCGAAATCAGCAAATGAGGTGGCATCCATCGTGGAAGCTTCCGTTCTATTTTGAATCGTTTTGCAACTGCGAGCCGTGCCTAGATCGACACGGTGACTGCAATGCGCGCAGCGGCCCGCCGCCCGAGGACGGAGCCTTGTCCCTCAAAATCGACTTATCCGTCAAAGTTAATGAGTCAAAATTTGCCAGCATCGAATAAGATTCACTATTCGGCAGACTCGACGAAATCGTTACCAACAGGCAAAGGTTTGGGGCCGTGGTGACGATAAACAAGGGCATCCTCGCAACGAAAACTCGCAAACGAGTGAATCACTACCAGTGGCGTTCGCAGGCTAATTCGGTTTGGGTGTTGCAACTTCAGAGGTTGCAAGCACTTGAACAGATCGCGGCTGGCTCGAAATCAGTAGTGACACACTCGACTGCTACGGGGTGCGAGCGATTTCTCAGGGGGGCGCAGTCTGGGTTGGCTCGGTGAGCTGCCCAGACTGCTTTTTTATGCGCGCAGCGAAAAAGTGCCCTGCGGTCCATTGGATACGGATGCTCGCTCCCCAATGGCATTGGTGGATTATTATCGCGAAGCGCTGTCGCCGGGGGCGATTGAAATAGAATGCGCGTAGGGCGTGTTGTCGATGATGCTTGCTTGGTGGAATGCGCGACGGCGTTCCGCGCACTTGTTACAGTATCCGCAATGTTGGCCTGCGACAGGCGCGAGGCAGGAGAACGTGAGCTCGAGCGGTAGACCACGACCGAGTTCCATGACGCGGCTCTTTGTAAGGCGCTCGAAGGGACATGCAATCTCGATCGTGGCACCCATCGCAATGCGGATCATGCTGCTGAATCCTGCAAAGAAGTTGGGGGTAGCGTCGTCGAATGGATTGTTGGCCAAGGTGGCCAAGGCCAGATGCTCGATGCCGTGCTGCACGCACCACAATGCCGGCTTGATGAGCAGCAGCGGATTCCGGCCAGGCAGGTAAACGGCTTCATCTGGCGTGGAGCCGTGGGGGACGTTCGAGCCGGTCATGCTCCAGTGGTCGCCATAGAGGTCGTCTAACGGCATGTCGAACAGAACCAACTCTTGAAGGCTGGGCTGGGCGATTTTGGCCAAGAATTGCTCTACGGATGCCAATTCGCACGATTGCCAGGCGCAGTTAGTGCGGACGTAGAACGGCACGACTCGCCAGCCGCGTTCGAGCAATTGGTCGAGTAGAACGGCACTATCGAGCCCGCCGCTTAGCAAAAGTCCCGTGCCAAGTGTTCGATCTGCGGGCATGGTTGGAGTCTCTGTGGGGGGTAAGGTGAAATAACCGTCATAACATGCCTTTGGTGGCCGCGGAATCCAGGGCAAACTTTTATAGCCTGATTTGGCGGCATGGTTATAATAGGGAGATAGCGATTCACCGTTTCTTCGTACATGCAACCGGTTTACCAGTGAATTTCAAAGTCGCGTCCAAGTTTGCTGTGCTACGTGGTTGGCTCTTGCGCAAGAACATCCATGGGGGAAGTCGTCGGGTAGTCGGCGCTTTCCATGCCGCGTTATTGATGTGTTTCCTTGGTGTGAATCCAGCTCAGGCGCTCATTGTTGGGAGTGTGCCTGGCGTCGTGCCAGCGACAACGGTAAACCCGAACACATATTACGGATCCTCGGCGGCTGATCCTGGTTGGGACAACATGTCTGCCTTGGGCAGCAATTATGTATACCTGGGAGACGGCTGGGTGCTTTCGGCGCGTCACGTTGGCTATAACGAGTCGTCTGGCGTGAGTTTGCAGACATACCTGCCCGATGGGTCCCCGGGGCCAATTAAATCGTTCTATCGCATTCCAGGTACTTACTATCATGACTACGGCTATACTGCCGGTGGCATTCGTCAATACGCTATCTCAAATCCCATGACGCTGCAGTCGGAGACTGGCCAAACGATCTCGCTGGCTGCGTCGAACGGAACTTACTTTTCAGACACCCAACTTTTTCGGATCAGCGAGGATCCAGGCTTACCGGCTTTGACGCTTGCGTCTCAGCCAATGCCTTCCGACTTCACTCGCGCGACTGCGCCCGAGGTTGTTACCATCGGACTTGGCATCGGTCGACAGGCTGCCGAAACTCATTGGAATGTTTCTGGTTCGACTTGGACCGAAACGACAGGCACCGGCAGTCGTCAAGGCTATAAGCGCACAGGAAGCAGGGTAAAACACTTTGGTACCAACCGCATCACGGACTTTCGGCCGAATACGTTGGGGGATCCCTCTGATCCTGGTGCGATCAACTACACAGTGTCTCCGAACAATTGGTTCAGTGCGAACGATGTGATATCGGACAGCACCGCTGCAATAGGCGTGTTAATGGGTGGGGGAGTTACATTCAAAATCATCTCGATGATGACGGTTTTCGATCGACAATCCGCGATTGGATCGACGGCTTTGGAAACACAGGCGACTTCTGGCAATTCCGGGAGTGGGGTTTTCTACAATCGAGGTACTGTGGAGTCACCACAATGGGAATTGGCTGGGCTCGTTCATGCAACTTGGACCTATGACGGGCAGCCCTCTACTGCCGCGGTATATGGCAACGGGACCATCATTTCCGACTTGTGGTATTACAATCAGGACTACCCAAACAGCATCCGCAACATCATCGATTCGCACGCCAACTATTCGTATATCGGGGACGTGAATCTAGACGGGAATGTTTTTGGGGATGGGACAGGCGTTTGGGAATCGGACGATGTAGCCGCATTTATTGCTGGTTGGGGGTACGATAACGGTACGGGAGTCGGAACCCTGACCTCTTGGAGAAATGGCGATTTTTCTCGTGACGGAAAAACCGACATCACGGACTTCTTGCTGTTGCGGAACGCGCTCAACGGACAGATTTCGCAGTCTTTTGTGACCGCCCTGTTCGGTGAAGGTGGCTTACCAAATTTTGCAGTGGGTGTTCCCGAGCCGTCGGTAATCGTGCTTATGTTGCCTTTCGTGGCGATGCTTATGGCTGGCACGCGGCGGCGCTCGTAATCGATTCTTATTAGCACAGGTCCGCGATTACACTGTGCCCGTATTGCATTTCGCGGTATTATGACGCCGCGTTGGTCCGTCGATTTTTTCCTCCCGCGTTGGCCGGTCGGTATGAGTTGGACTATGTCGTCATTTGTTACCCGTCGCAAGAAACTTCGGGCCCTTATCGGTGAAGCGGAAGCGGACTCGCTGCTTGTCACGAATTTCAAAAACGTCACCTACCTCACCGGCTTCACGGGCGACGATAGTTACTTGCTGGTCACGCTCGATGGCGAAATTCTCATCACCGATCCGCGATACACCACACAGCTCGACGAGGAATGCCCCGGTCTGAAGCTCGAAATCCGCGAGCCGGGCGTCACCATGCTCCAGGGCGTGACGACGGTGGTCGGGCGGGCAAAAATCGAGCGGCTTGGCATCGAGGGAGCCTCGGCCACGGTGGCCTTCCAAGAATCGCTTCAGAAAGCGTTGCCAAAAGTAAAGCTCATCACCACCGAAAACCTGGTCGAGGAGCTTCGCCTCGAAAAGGACAAGGATGAAATCGAGGCCACCCGGTTGGCCTGCGTTCAGGCTCGCAAGGCTTTCGATGTGGTTCGTGCTGGCCTAACGCCAGATATGACCGAACTCGACGTGGCTGCTGAACTCGAATACCGCGCTCGCCGATTTGGAGCCAAGTCGCTCAGCTTTCCGGCGATTGTGGCTGCGGGACCACGGTCAGCGCTGCCCCACGCAAGGCCCACCTCGCGGCGGTTGAGTGAGAGCGACTTCACGCTTATCGACTGGGGCGTGAACTCCGGGCTCTACATGAGCGACTTGACGCGTATCATAGTCACCGGTAGAATCTCGCCCAAACTACGTAAGATATATGGAGTTGTGTTAAAAGCACAGCTTGCCGCAATCGACTCGATTCGACCCGGAATGACGGGCGAGCAGGTCGATAGCGTTGCTCGTCGAATCATCACTCGAGCCGGTTTTGGTAAGGCATTCGGCCACGGGCTGGGCCATGGTACCGGTTTAGAGATTCACGAGGCACCGCGGTTGGCTGTGGGACACAAAACCGAGTTGCGGCCGGGCATGATCGTTACTGTGGAGCCTGGCGTGTACGTGCCCGGTTGGGGGGGCGTGAGAATCGAAGACGACGTGCTGGTTACTCGCACGGGACATGAAGTTCTCTCCGACGTGCCGAAGCAGCTAGAGGACTGTGTATTAGCCTAACGAAGCACCAACGCTACCGTAGAGAGAATCGCGACGCTTTGTCGCGACCCCGATGCGGCGCGGCCGCCTGTGCAACGCGCTCCGAAACATCCAGCACAATATCGAGTATCCATCGCCATGGAGACCGACATGACCGGTAACTCGGGATCGAATCCCGGTGACGTTTTCGACGTAAAGAAAGTCCGCAAGTTCATCGAGTTGATGAACGAGCACGATCTGGCGGAAGTCGATCTACGGCAGGGGGATCAGCGGATCCGTCTTCGCCGTGGGCCTGAGATAGTAACGGTTAGTACCTCGCCAGCAACTTCGGCGGCAGGCTCGGCTTCGGCTCCAGCGCCCTCGGCAGAAAAACCTGCCGCGGCGGCACCTGCCGATGAAAGCAAAGCCTTGGTCATCCGTAGTCCGATGATCGGCACCTTCTACCCATCGCCAAACCCGGATTCGCCGCCGTTCGTAAAGGTTGGCGACCGAGTAGGTCCGGATAGCACCGTGTGCATTGTCGAGGCGATGAAGGTTTTCAACGAGATCCCAGCGGAATGCTCGGGACGCATCGTTGCGGTGCTTGCCCAGTCTGGCGACCCGGTCGAGTTCAATCAGCCATTATTTCGCGTCGAACCCAACTGAGATGCCGACGGTTTGTCGCCCGCGTGTCGTTAGCATCAAGTAAGCTCCGGCATCCGCAAGGTAACACCTTAATTGCCCATGTATCAACGAATTCTCGTAGCGAACCGCGGTGAGATCGCGTTGCGGGTCATCCGGGCCTGTAAAGAGCTAGGCGTGGAGACCGTGGCCATTTTTAGCGAGGGTGACCGCGGCTCGCGCTATCTCGAATTGGCCGACGAAGCATATTGCGTGGGGCCGGCGAAGGCCGCGGACAGTTATCTTAAAATCGCAAACGTCATCAGCGCGGCTGAAGTCGGAAACGTACAGGCCATTCATCCCGGTTACGGATTTTTAGCCGAGAATGCGCACTTCAACGAAATTTGCCGAAGCTGCAAGATCGACTTTATTGGGCCGAGCCCCCAGGCGATGGCTCAACTGGGCGATAAAAACGTGGCACGAGAACTGGCTCGCGCTTCAAACGTACCGGTTGTGCCTGGTAGCGAGGGGATTATTTCCACTGAGGACGAAGCGCTCCGCTTTGCCCACGAGGTTGGCTTCCCAGTGCTCATCAAAGCCGTTGCCGGCGGCGGTGGACGCGGTATGCGCGTGGCCTCGAACGACCTTGCGCTGAAGTCGGCATTGCAGCAAGCACGCGCCGAAGCAGAAGCAGCGTTCGGCAACGGCGATGTCTATCTGGAAAAATACATCGAGCACCCGCGACATGTGGAAGTGCAGGTAATTGCCGATCATTACGGCAACGTGGTGCATCTGTGGGAACGCGATTGCAGCGTCCAGCGGCGCCATCAAAAGCTTATCGAGGAAAGTCCCAGCACGAGCATTTCGCACGAAACGCGAATGGCCATGTGCGATGCGGCACGGCGGCTCATTCAAACTGCAAATTACACGAACGCGGCAACGGTTGAATTTATCGTCGATAAATCGGGCAGTTTCTACTTCATCGAAGTCAATGCTCGCATTCAAGTCGAACACCCGGTGACTGAAATGGTGACGGGAATCGACCTCATCAAAGCTCAAATTCGTGTTGCGGCGGGAGAGCGTTTGCCGTGGTCGCAGACAGATATTCCGCAACGTGGCGCGGCGATCGAATGCCGCATCAATGCGGAGAATCCGCGACGCAACTTTCAGCCCTCGCCTGGCCTAATCAAGCAACTTATGGCTCCGGGCGGTTTCGGCGTGCGTTTCGACTCCCATGCTCACAGCGGCTATGTGGTACCCCCCTATTACGACTCGATGATCGGCAAGCTTATCGTTCATCAACCCACGCGGGCCGAAGCCATTGCCACAATGCAGCGGGCGCTCGCGGAGCTCCGGATTGAAGGTATCGAAACCACGGTGCCCATCCATCAAGAAATTCTTAGCCACTCGGCTTTCGTCGAAGGGCGAGTCGATACGACATTTGTCGAGCGTACGCTTCTCGCTGAGTAGCTTCGGCGATCACCGTGGTAGGACTTGGTCGCTTGCCCTGTCATTCGCTAAAATGACGGTTCGTTACTCGTTCCGAAGCGAAGAAAGCGGTGCGGGAGGGCATGTCGGTGAGCAAGTTCCAGTGTGCCATGTGCGGACAGCTTGCAGTCGTTCACGAAACGATCGTGAACGACGATCAAACGTTTACGTGGCACTATTGCCTCGAACATGCACCGCCGTGTGAAAAGATGAATGGTGAGCTTGCCGATTCGTTGGTGATCAAAAGCTTGCTCGAACAATATCGTGCGATAACGGGAACAGAACAACTAGGCTCAAGGTTGCAAATTCGATTATCGCGAAGATTTAGCTGATTGGCACACCAGGCGCAACAACAAATCAACTTTCGATAGAAAAGGAAGGATGGCTCTCCGGTAATCGGGAGCCGAGACTCAATGGCAAAGCAACAATCTTCAACCATGGCATCGCCGCCGCCCTTGACGCACGATTTCAAACGCGTGGCAATTCTGTTCGCCGGTGGTCCGGCCCCGGCCGCTAATGCGGTTATCTCTACGGCAGCAACCGCGTTTCTGCGGCAAGGCATTGAAGTCGTAGGGGTGTTGAACGGCTACTCGCATCTGGTGGAGTTCGGCCCCGATCATCCGCTTGAAGAAGGCCGCGACTACGTGCTCCTCAACCATCGCATGTTGGGCCGTACTCGTAATTCGTCGGGTATTCTCATCGGCACGGCACGAGCCAACCCGGGCAAGAATGTTTCTTCGCCGGCACATCTGGATGATGCCGAACGCGTGAAGCCACTGAAGACCGTTTACGAAGCATTGCGTTCGATCGGTGTCGATGGTTTGATTTCGATCGGTGGCGACGATACGCTTAAGACCGCCAATAAGTTCAAGCTGTATCAAGAAAATCTGCCCGCCGGTTCGCACCGCATCCCGGTCGTTCATTTGCCGAAGACGATCGACAACGATTACAGCGGCATCGACTTCACCTTTGGCTTTTTCACGGCCGTCGATTTCCTGGCCCGCGAAGTTCGCAATCTGATTGCCGATGCCGAGGCAAACCGTGCGTACTTTCTCGTGGAGTCGATGGGCCGTAGTGCCGGCTGGTTGGCCTACGGTGTCGCAATCGCTGGTGAAGCCAGCTTGGTAATGAGCGTCGAGGACATCGAGGGACCGTACGCCGCTACCGAAGAGGTTACAGATCCTAAGACCGGTGAGGTCACAACGCGAAAGATCATGAACATCGAAAACGTGATCAATCGCATTGTGCTCACGATGACCACGCGCGAACGCGAGAACAAGGAATACGGCGTTATCGTGATCGCCGAAGGCTTGGCCGAGTTACTGCCGCAAAGCTATTTGGAAGGGATTCCTCGCGATGACCACGGCCATATTAGTGTCGCCGCCGTCGATCTGCACGATTTGTTCAAAGATCTCATCATGAAGGAGTACACGAAGCAAACCGGCAAGAAGCGGAAGGTCACGCCATTGCAACTGGGTTACGAGTCGCGATGCGCTCAGCCGCTGGCGTTCGACGTGATGCTGGGTTGCCAGCTTGGCGTGGGTGCCTATCGTGCCATGGTCCAGCAAGGTCTAAACGGCGTCATGGTCTCAGTTTCAGGCCAGTTGAAATTGCATTATGTTCCGTTCGAGGATCTCGTCGATCCGAAGACCCTTGTAACGGTCGTTCGACGCATCGAAGTGAACAGCGACTTCCACCAACTTACTCGCTTCCTCGAAACGTATGTGAACGAGGAAGAAATGAACCGTCGCCAAATCGGTGCGCCGCAAGGCAAATCGTCTGCCTGGGCGGCTGGTTAGCCGTCCAACGTTCCTTTGGTGCTCGGCACGCCCGGCATGCGTGGATCGGTTTCGACTGCCATGCGCAACGCGCGAGCCGTGCATTTGAAGATCGCTTCGCTGATGTGATGGCTGTTGCGACCATAGTGTACTACCACGTGCAGGTTGCACAGCGCGTTCGCGGCGACAGCTTGCCAGAAGTCTTCCACAAGCTCGCTGTCGAAATCGCCAATTTTTTGCGAGGGGAATTCGGCACGGAATACGAACGCGTAACGGCCGCTCATGTCGATGGCGACCATGGCCAGCGTTTCTTCCATCGGCAGCGTGAAATGACCGTAGCGGCGAATACCGGTTTTCGCGCCGAGCGCCTGTTTGATGGCTTGGCCGAGGCAGATGCCCGTATCTTCTACGCTGTGGTGTTGATCGACATGCAGGTCGCCGTCGCAACGGACGGTGAGATCGATCACCGCATGCTTGGCGAGCAGCGTGAGCATGTGGTCAAGGAAACCAACGCCAGTGGCCACGTCGGCTTGGCCGCTGCCATCGAGATCGAGGCTGAGCTGGATCTTGGTTTCGGCCGTTTTGCGATCGATCGAGGCAGTGCGAGACATTCAGGAACCTGTGAAATGAGCGGCGAAATGGGCAGGCTGTTTGCGGGGCGAGCCGTATCGGATCAAGTATAGCTTACGCCCAATCTAGACCTGTTTCGCGGCGGATGCGTTCGTCGAATTCGCCCAGCAGGCCGCCGATGACGTCCCATCCGCTGGGGCGGCGAACTTCGATATCGCCTTGGCGGTTGATGCGGACAATCGTGTGGTCGTCCACGCCGGCGGCTTCCAAATCGCCGTGGTGCAACTCGTCGTCGGCCACGATCCGCTCGAGCGTAGCGCCGGTCATTTCGATAAACGCCATAGACTGTTTCCTATGAAAACCGGCAGCCGCGCCGGTGCAGTTCTTATCTTAACCGTCGGCCGATGAATTGTCAGCGGGTGAAATCCGGCCACCCTCGGTCGATTGTTTATGCCGGTTCGTTACAACTTCCAGTCGGGAGCTACGGCGCGGATTTTGTCGGCAAGTCGAATGAGCGTTGGTACGTCGAGCTGTTCGGTGCGTGTGTCTGCATTGAACTCCATTTCGTCGAGCAGCGTGTCAACCCCTTCTTTATTGAGATGGTGTTTCATGGCGGCCAGCACATTGGCCCGCAAGAATTTTCGGCGGTGCAGGAATAACGCTTTGATAATTTGGTGGAAATAGCTGAGATCCGAAATGCGAGATCGCAGTTCCGGATCGACAACGATTTTCAAAATCGCAGAAGTAACTTTGGGAGCCGGCCAGAATACCGAGGGGGGCAGCAATCGCACGATTTCGGTCGTGGCTTGGCTTTGTATCCAAACGCTGAGCGCGCTGTAATCTTTGGTGGAGGGCCGAGCGGCAATGCGCTCGGCAAGTTCTTTTTGAATCGTTGCCGTCATCGAGTAAGGCACGTGACGCGCTAGAAGCAGGTTCGACAGCAGCGGCGTCGCGATGTTGTACGGCAGATTCGCGACCAGCTTGAAACGGCGGCCAGGTGCCGCGACCAAGTGTTCGCCGACGGCATCCATTACGCGATCGTCGATCGTGTTCTTGTTCTTGAGCGCATCGAGCTGCAGCATGGTGACGTTCGGCAGGTCGATCAACTGCTCGCTAGCAAGCTCGAACAAGTGAGCGTCGATTTCGACGGTGACGATGGCCGCCGCGCGTTCGGCCATCATGGCCGTGAGCGAGCCCGTGCCGGTGCCCACTTCTAGCACCACGTCGTCGGACGTGAGTTCGGCCGAGTCGACGATCAACTCGACCAAATTGAGATCGATGAGAAAGTTCTGGCCATGCCGGGTCGCGGGGCGGATGCCCATTTCGCGAAATCGCTCGAGCAGGAATGTTTTAGTTTGGCGTGGCATGGAGCTGATTAGCGACCTTTGATCAAAATTGGCAAATGAAACTAGTGTTCTGTCAGTCTTGAATTGATGGGGGGCATGCTTTCACGCGGTAGCGGGTAAGCATGCCTACGCCCACAAGGCGAAGGCATGCCACCCATCAAATGACCATGGACAGAACACTAGCGGGGAGAATGTAAATGTTGGAGTTGGCTC
>CAZTWS010000087.1:0-20996 GCA_964618225.1 uncultured Planctomycetaceae bacterium | reverse complement strand
CCCATGCTGCTGCCGCAGTTGTGGCAGAGGTAGCAGTTGCCGGCGCGGACGGTGATGGCACCGCAGGCGTCGCATGGGGGGGCGTCGGTTTGGAAGTCGGCGAATTGCTCGCTGCGGGCCGTGTGGGGGCCGGCGTCTTTGAGCATCACGCCGGCGCGGGCCAGGAGCACCGCGCTGATTTCCGGCTTGGTGCCGTTGCCGTTCGTGTGGCCGTTTGCATGACCATTGGCATGGCCATTTTTAGGTGTCGGGTGTCGGGTGTCGGGTGTCTGCTTGGGGGCTGGGGGCTGGGAGCTGGGGGCTGTCGCCGAACTTTCTGCCTTTCGCTTTCCGCCTTCCACCTTGGCTTCTTTCCGCCCGCCGGCCGCGGGCTTCTTGCCGTTGGCGACGGGCATGGGCTGTGTTTCAGTGTCGTCTTCTCCGGCCGGGGTCGAGGATGACCCGGCTCGCTCGCCTTCGGGGTTGAGGACGCCCATGCTGGCTTCTTTGTAGCCGGGCAAGAACGTGATGCCGAGCCAGCGGAAGATGTAGTCGATGAGGCTCTTGGCGATTTTGATATCGGGGTTCTTGGTGTAACCCTGCGGCTCGAATCGCATGTGGCTGAACTTGCGCACGTAGTCTTCGAGCGGCACGCCGTATTGCAGGCTCATCGAAACGCTGGTGCCGAAGGCGTCCATGAGGCCGCCGATCGTGCTGCCTTCCTTGGCCATGGTGATGAACAGCTCGCCGGGGCGACCATCGGGGAAGAGGCCGACGGTGATGTAGCCTTCGTGGCCGGCGACGCTGAACTTATGGGTGATGCTTTGCCGCGTGTCTTCGAGACGTTCGCGACGCGGCTTGGCAGTTGCGGCGGCCGCGGCGGCTGCGCGTTGGCCTTCGGAGCTTGTGGCGAGCGGTTGGCTTTCCTTCGAGCCATCGCGATAAATCGCAAGCGCCTTGAGGCCGAGCTTCCAGCCGTCGAAGTAGGCCTTGGCGATGTCCTCGGCCGTGGTGTCGCGCGGCATGTTCACGGTTTTCGAGATGGCACCGCTGAGGAACGGCTGAGCGGCGGCCATCATGAGCACGTGAGCTTGCCACGCGATCGAGCGTTTGCCGTTGCGCGGCGTGAACGCACAGTCGAACACGCCGAGGTGTTCTTCTTTGAGTTCGGGCGCGCCTTCGATCGTATCGTGCTCGTCGATATAGGCAAGGATCGAACTGATTTGTGGCTGATCGTAGCCAATCGTTTTGAGCACTTGCGGCACCGACTGGTTGACGATTTTGAGCATGCCGCCGCCGGCAAGCTGCTTGTACTTCACGAGGGCGATATCGGGCTCGATGCCCGTGGTATCGCAATCCATCATGAAGCTGATGGTGCCGGTGGGCGCGAGCACGGTGGCCTGCGCGTTGCGGAAGCCGTGGACGCTGCCCGAGGCGAGCACTTCATCCCACGTGCGTCGAGCCGCATCTTGCAGATACGCCGGGCACTCGGGGTTGATGTCCTCGACCGCGTCGCGGTGCATCTGCATCACACGCAGGAACGGTTCGCGGTTCATTTCGTAGCGATCGAACGGGCCGACGGCTTCGGCCAACTCGGTGCTGGTGAGGTTGGCCGCACCATGCAGGAGCGCGGTGACGGCACCGCACACGCCGCGAGCTTCGTCGGAATCGTACGGCGTGCCGCTCGACATGAGCAGGCTGCCGAGATTCGAGTAACCGAGGCCGAGCGGACGGAACAGGTGGCTGTTTCGCGCGATGTCGGCCGTGGGGTAGCTGGCATGGTCAACCAGAATTTCCTGGGCGATGAAGAAGATGCGGCAGGCCGCTTTGAAGCGTTCGGCGTCGAACACGCCGTCGGCCTTGCGGAACTTCATGAGGTTGATGCTGGCCAGATTGCAAGCCGTGTCGTCGAGGAACATGTACTCGCTGCACGGATTCGACGCGTTGATGCGACCGCTGTTGGGGCACGTGTGCCAGCGGTTGATCGTGGTGTCGTACTGCACGCCGGGGTCGCCGCAATGCCAGGCGCAGTCGGCCATGCGGTCCATGATTTCGCGGGCCGGGTAGGTTGGGCCGGGCTGCTTGTTGTTGGTGACCCAGTGGGTGGTCCAATCTTCGTTCTTTTCGACGGCTTGCATGAAATCGTCTGTCACGCGCACCGAGAGGTTCGCGTTCTGGAACATGATGCTGCTGTAAGCTTCGCCGTTGAAGTTCGACTCGTAGCCGCCCTTTTCGATGAGGACGCGAGCCTTCTTCTCTTCTTTCCACTTGCACTCGATGAATTCCATAACGTCTGGATGCCAGACCTTGATGGATTGCATTTTTGCGGCGCGGCGAGTTTTGCCGCCGCTCTTCACCACGGCCGCCACCTGGTCGTAGACACGCATGAACGAGAGCGGGCCGGAGGGGCGACCGCCGCCGGCGAGCTTTTCGCGATGCGAACGGAGCGTGCTGAGATCGGTTCCGGTGCCGGAGCCGAACTTGAAGAGCATGGCCTCGCTGCGGGCGAGTTCCATGATGTCTTCCATGTTGTCGTCGACGTGCTGAATGAAGCACGCGGAACCTTGCGGGTATTCGTACGGGTTCTCGGGTTGCACAACGTCTTGCGCGTCGGCATCCCAGCGCCAGTTGCACTTCGCGCCGCTGACGCCGTACTGGTGATACAGGCCCACGTTGAACCACACGGGCGAGTTGAACGCGCCATGCTGATGCAGGCAAAGCCACGAGAGCTCGCGGTAGAATCGCTCGCCGTCGGCCGGGCTGGCGAAGTAGCCGTCTTCGAGGCCCCAATCGGCGATGGTGCGCGACACGCGGTGAATGAGTTGCTTGACGCTGTACTCGCGTTCGGAGGTGCCGACTTCGCCGTAGAAGTATTTGCTGCAGATGACGTTCGTGGCGAGTTGGCTCCAGAACGACGGCACTTCGCAATTGGTTTGCTCGAAGATGAGCTCGCCGTTCTCGCCCTTGATTTGCGAACTGCGAACCTGCCAATCGACGGTCGAGTAGAGGTCCTCGACATCGGAGGGACAGAAGTTGGCGTCGACTTTAACTCGGCCGTGGAAACGCTTCACAGCAGCTTGGGATCCTTTGGAAGTGGCAAACGAAGGCGTATGAGCTGTAGCCATGGTGGCACCTCTTGTGCTTGAGAACGGGGGCATCCTTATCCTTATATGAACATTTGTGCATACTCGCAAGTTGCATCGGCAGACGAGGGCGAGCGGCACCAGATTTTGAGCATGGATTAGCCAAAACCCGACAAACGGCAGTGTTTAAGGCCACCGTAACACAATATATTGTACCCAATGCCCTTCCTGGCAACAACATACTGCGGTCAGGGGTCTGATCTTACTCTTTCGGCTCGCGTCGTCAATGCAATTCATTGGGTGTCGTAAAGTGCTGTCATACAAGGGGTTGTAGCCTGTGTTAAATTCTAGCATCGCTAGCATGAAGGCTTCGTGAATGCTCAAAAACGCCTAAAAACACGGTGGAAAGTTGAATTCGGCGGGTAGCGGAGGACGCCGAGCGCCCGGGCGACAAAAGTTGGAAAAAAGTGGGCGACAGACGATTGCCTATTTTGACTTATCAACCCAATCGCACAGGTTTACACCGCGACTGGTAAAGTTTGCCTATTGGCGGCGAGTTTTCTTGCGATAAGCCTTGCGCGGATTCTTCGTACCGCAATTTTGAGGTCGCGGCTCACTGAATTGCCGTTTAGCCCATTTTTAGCGCGCATACTTTGGTAGTCGCTCTGCCCAACTGCGGGGATCTCGGACGAGCGGCTTCTCACCGGACGGAACCGGCAATGGAAACGGATTTCGCTCTCCCGTTGCGCGCTCGAACGCATTCCGCGTTCATGGTTCTTATTGCGCTCGTGCTGTTGGTTTCCACCTGCGGCGGTTGCACTATTTTTGGATCGCGGAATGTTTGGAATCCGCCTGCTCCGTATCGTGCGAGCCTGTTTGCAGGAGATGCTGATCCGTGCCTGGCAGCGGCGGAAGCTCAGTATGCGGCCGGCCAAGAGGCCGAGGCGGCGTGCAACGCGGTGTGTGTCGATCATTACTTTGCCGCGGCGACTCAAACCTGGCCACACCACGCGGCGAGCGTGGCGCAGGAGGATAGCCGGGGTAGCCAATTGTATCGGTCGGCCGTGCGGGGCATGATCGACTCGGCGGCTCGGTTGGGGCGTTACGATCGCTCCTGCGGAATCGTGCTGGCCAGTGGGCAAGTGGTGCCTGTGACTTACAACGGGTTTCTTTGGCAACCGGCCGATTTCTGCACGTTTCTTCCGGTTGGCTGCTATGCGTCGCAGCGCGTGAGTCGGCAGTATGCCTCGGGGGGCGTGGGGGTGCCGTATGTGGTGCTGACTGCGCAGCGACCGCGGCAACCGTTCATCCAGCCGGAGCAACCCTTCGCAGCGACGGCGGTGGTGTCCCCAGCCCCATCGCTGGGCGGCAGCTTTGCGCTGGCTTTCTATGATCCGTTGCGGGCCAATGCGACCGATACGGGGCTTCCGCTGGCTCGCGACCTGACGGCACCGATTGCGTATTCGGCTTCGCACGAAACCGATGACTGGCTCACCGACTTCCTGCGTCCTGAACGGTATGATCCGCTCAACGGGCTGCACATGCGCGAGCCGTTTCAGTCTGGGAAAATTCCGGTCGTATTCGTACACGGGCTTGCGTCGGATCCGCTCACATGGGCGGAAATGGAGAACGAGTTGCGCAACAAGCCGGCCGTTTATTCGCGTTATCAGTTTTGGTTTTTCCGTTACAGCACGGGCGATCCGTTTTTATCGAGCGCGACTCGCTTGCGTGAGGACTTGCATAGGGTGCGGCGCGTGTACGACCCCATGCGAATGGACCCGAACCTGTCGCGGATGGTGCTTGTGGGCCATAGCATGGGCGGGCTGCTCTCGAAACTGCAGGTTACTTATAGCGGTGAAACGCTATGGAACTCGGCGGCAATGCAGCCGATTGCCACGCTGCGGACCGACCCGACCACGAGAGCCCATTTACAGAATGCGTTTTATTTTGGTCCGTCGCCCGATGTGCAGCGCGTGGTTTACATCGCGACGCCGCACCGAGGCTCGCATGATGCCACGCGGTGCGTCGGTCGCATTAGCTCGGCGCTCGTGGAGAATCGCCCCGACCTGGTTGAAAAGCACCAGCAGCTCGTGCGTGATAATCCGTGCGCGTTTCGCAGCGAGTTGCAACGCAAAGTTCCCACGAGCGTTGATTTACTGGAACCGAGTAGCTGTATTTTGCAAGCCACCGATGCGTTGCCGTACAGCTCCAATGTGGCACTCCATTCGGTGATTGGCGACGTTCGCTGGTCGCCGCTGCAGGGGCGGACCGACGGCGTGGTGGCCGTTTCGAGCGCGCGAATCGGTGGCGTGCAAAGCGAGCTGTTCGTGGACGCCAACCACACCGAGGTGCAGCGAGATTCGCGCACGGTGGAGGAGGTTGCGTGTATTCTGCTGCGGCACGCGGGAAGGTGATGCGATAGAACACCGGGAATCTCTAAAGCGGCCGTTCGTACATTTCTTATTTTATTGTCCTTTGCTGGTAATCGAGATGCCTTCCTGGCGAATTACACCTTAGGGATGACTCAAAGCAAGTGGGGTTCACCACAGAGACACAGAGGACACGGAGAAGATTAGGATTCAGGATGGTGGATGCGGGGAGCAGGGCCAAGGCATTCAGTAAGATACCCCTCCCCCCTGCATCCACTATCCCGCATCCTACAAACCCTCTGTGTCTCTGTGGTGGATTCCGAGCACAATTCGTTAGTGCGGAAGTACCCACGCTACGCGTTCTGTGGTTATTCCGGAAATAGGGCAGCTATTCTTGAGTTGTTCCTTTAAGATGACCAGGTTGGTAATCGCTTCGTAGAATCGTTGCGAAGTGCTCTGCCAGAATTCAGAGGGCCTCTCTATGTGGCCGAGGAAACAGCTTGATATTGGCTGGCGCGATTTGGCCTACGGATTGAGCCAGTGTTTCGCTTGTGGTGAAGAGGCTTCGACGAATGAAATCGTCGCGGGCTGGATTCCGAGCGACCAAGCTTTGGTGTCGCTCTCGGTACGCACGGCCTGGGATTTATTTCTGCAAGCGCATTGTTTTCCGCGAGGCAGCGAGGTGATTGTCACTGGGGTGACAATTCCGGACATGGTTCGCATCGTTGAACACCACGGCTTGGTGCCTGTGCCAGTATGCGTTGAGCCCCGTCGATTGGAGCCCTCAATCATTGAAGTGGCGAACGCGATTTCGCCGCGAACTCGCATTCTACTTGTTGCCCACTTGTTTGGTTCGCGGGTTGACATGAAGCCACTTGTGCAACTTGCCCACGAACACGGCTTACTTGTTGTTGAAGATTGCGCACAGGCTTTTGCTGGCGCTTCTTTTGCAGGAAGCGACGATGCGGATTGCAGCATGTTCAGTTTTGGTCCTATCAAAACGGCTACCGCGCTTGGCGGAGCGGTTTGCCGAATTCGCGACAAGCGAACCTTGGCTCGCATGGACGAGTTGCAGCGGAAATATCCCGAGCAACCGCAACGCGATTTTCTTCGTCGCGTTGTTAAGTATTCGATGTACTGCACGATGAACTGGCCGTGGGTGTATGGAGCGCTTGCAAAACTCTATCGGTTGTGCGGCGTGGATTTCGATCGCGCCGTGGCGGAATCATCGCGGTCGTTTCCTGGCGATTCGTTTTTTCAAAAGATTCGACGACAACCGTGCAACGCGATGTTGCGTCTGCTGACCCGAAGAATTGCGCGTTTCGATAGGGGTGGGTTGCGGCAGTTGCGCCAACGCACGATGCGAGGCAAACAACTCGCGAGATCGTTGCCTACAGGAATGGTCGTGGGCGATGAAAACAATACGCACACCTATTGGGTGATGCCGCTACGAGTAGCCAATAAACAGGAAGTGTTGAATGCACTCTACAGGGCCGGATTCGATGCCACGACCCGTTCGAGCTTAAAAGATTTCTCTGAGTCGGCGCACACACCACTTGCGGTGGGGCGATTATGTAGCTGGCTTGAGCAAACGATCTATGTTCCTAATGGCGATGCCCTGCCCGACTCCGAATGGGACCGGCTTGGCAGAATTCTTCAGCGGGTCGCCGTGCTACCACCCGCACGCGACATGGCTGAACCTTTGGTGGAGACAGGTGTCTCGGTTGAATCTTGAATCACGCGGCTCAGAATGCCGCTGACAACGGCTATCTCGGAAAGGCGTGTATGGTATCGACAAGTCGCCCTTATCGTTGGAATACGTCTGTCGCGGCGGAGGCTTATGATGTGGCCGCGCCTGCCATTCATCCGTACTACGAAAAGGTTCAGGAAGAAATCCTGAGCCTTTTGCCGTTTAAGGAAGGTGAAGCGTTTCAGTTGGTCGATCTTGGTGCCGGGTCGGGGCGGCTTGCGGAGCGGGTGCTGGTTCGGTTTCCTGATGCGCGGGTGACGCTGGTGGATCAATCGGAGCCGTTCCTGGCGATTGCTGAAAGACAACTCGCACGGTTCGCATCGCGTATCGATTTTTTTCAACACCGGCTGCAAGACGACTGGCAGAAGTCGCTACGCGCCATGCCGAATGTTATTGTCAGCACGTCGGCAATTCACCATTTGGAACCGGCAGAAAAGCAGGTTCTACTTGCGAAGTGTTTCGGCACGCTGGCCCCGGACGGGATGTTCATCAATGGCGATGAGCATCGGCCTGCGAGTGACGCGGATTATCTGGCGATGCTCGAATGGTGGTTCGAGCACATGAAATACGGCGAAGCGAACGGACATATTCCTTCCACCTTCATGCCGACACTCGAGGCCTGGTACGACCGGAACGTGCGGCGTTTCAACGAGCCGCGCAAAAGCGGCGACGATTGCCTGGAGGTTGTGGAGCAGCAGATTAAGTATCTGAAAGAAGTTGGCTTTGCCCGAGTTGAGAAAACCTGGCAGCAGAAGCTTTGGGGCGTAATCGTTGGCTACAAAAGGTAATCGCACACGTGACAGCCGCGCTGCCCACTTTTCCGCCTACAGTAGCGAATCGTCTCGAAGCTCGCCAACGCCTCGAGGACCGCATGATTGCATTCTGAATTCCATTCTTTCAGCAAAGCCCTCCATTTTAAAAATCTTAGCGAAGTTCGCAATGCGCAACGGCGGCAAGAGCCGTCAGCGTGGCGGCGACAACCGCCGATACGGCGGCCGACACCCAGCCGAATTCAAACCAGCAGAGAAATGAAAAGAGCACGCCTAAAAACGTGCCGACGACACCGATTGGCGTCATTCGTTCGAGTGCCGCATCCAAGGACAGTGGCTTGGTACGCGGCCGCACCTTTCGCCAGGCCCGCACAAAGGTGATGAGCAGGCCCATGATTATGAGAGCGTACCCCCAGCCTGCCAGTCCGCCGCCGACGAGCCCCGCGACGAGTCCGCCGAGAATGCCGAGCACTCCGTAGGATTTGCATAGCAAGATTCCGACCGTCGTGCCTGCGGGGACTCCTGCGATGACGCCAGCTTCGACAATATTCATGGCGATCGACGCATTGACAGCGTGCGAGCTACAGTGGAATCAGATATGCCTGCCTGAAAGACCAGTGTTATCTAGAATCGCTGCGTCGTCGAGAGATCTCGGTTCCACCATACTGAATGCTGCCCTTACGAAAAGCTAGATTTTGGCAGTGATCCATGGGTTGCTGGTCATTGCGACGAAAATATCCCCACCATTTCGCGCCCCTGGTAAGTTGCTATACTGATAACCGCTTGTCTCAGAGGCGGTTTTTTTTGACTCTTGGGAGTTTACTTCTATGAACGGTCTTCGATGGACGATTGCTTCGCTTGTTTTCACGATCGGCATTTTTCTACAAGCTGTGCCCGTGGTTGCAGGGCAAAGTTTTATCAATATCCCGAGCATCGCAGGCGAAGACGAAGTGCCTGGTTACCCTGGAGCGATGGCGGTTTCCAAACTTACGATCATGCCCTCGATTCTAACGGTGGAGCGTGAATCAGATGCAGCGTCTGCAAACATCCAGTTCGCAGCGCTAAGCGGCACTCCACTCGGCACGATCAACGCGATGATCTATAATACGGCACCGATCGGCGCGCCGGATGCCACGCTCGGCTTTTTCAACACACTGATTTCTTCGTACAGTGTGCTTAGCCCGACGACCGAAGAGGTCGCCTTCTATAGTGACAACCCGTTGGAACTCTACTTGCAGGTGCCCGGCATCCCCGGAGTGAGCAGTACCCCTGGGTATTCGGACATCATGCAGATTCAGTCATTTTCTCTCATAACGAGCGAGTTCACGATCGTGAAGGCCCAAGATTCGGCTTCAGGCGATTTGTTTCTTGCCAGTGCGCAGG
Organism: uncultured Planctomycetaceae bacterium; assembly: GCA_964618225.1. Taxonomy (GTDB): domain Bacteria; phylum Planctomycetota; class Planctomycetia; order Pirellulales; family Lacipirellulaceae; genus JABDGM01. The sequence continues at coordinate 11,662 of CAZTWS010000087.1, read as the reverse complement.
GTAATGTTTTTCCATTTGCTAGACTGCTGCTCTACGATTCGTCGCCAGTCCAGGGCGTTCCTGATGGCTTGGTCGAATTCGGCAGTCTGCTGGTTAGTTCGTTTCAGACCATCGAAATCGACGGGCGTTTTTTCGATCAGGTTAGCTTTTCACTGGTTCCAGTGCCCGAGCCGACAACGTCGATATTCGTGTTGATTGTCATGGCAGCGACGCTGTTCTCGGCGCGGCCAACGCACTCAATGCGGAGATAGATCGATTATTCACCGGAGCGCAATCAACTACGCGCCTGAAAGAAGCGTACTGCATTTTTGGCGATGCAAGGGATCGGCGCGGTTTACACGCTAATCTTACCGACGCGAACGCGTGTGAAGATGTGTCGTTCGCCGGTTCGCTTGCGGAAGTTCTTGCGGCGGCGCATTTTTTGGATGATCAGCTTTTCGCCCTTTTCGGGGCCGATCACTTCCAACGCGACGCTCGCCCCTTGAACGGTGGGCAGGCCGAGCTTTGTTTCGCCGTTGCCGCCGACAGCGAGCACCTGGTCGACATTGATTTTTTCGCCGGCCGGCACATCGCGATAGCTAATCACCAGCTCTTGGCCTTCTTCCACACGATATTGCTTGCTTCCGTCGCTGATGATGGCGTACATGATGACACTCAAACTCAAAAATAAGACTTCTTAAAATTCGTTCTGCGGGGCAGCAAAACTTCTGCCCGTTGCGACAATTCGCCTGGACCGAGGCCAATAAGAATCCCCGATCCTTGATGCCCAGTCTGTAGCCGACTGGGCATCAAGGACGGCCCCCAGCGCCAGCGGGAACTCATAAGTATAACGGCTTGGGCAAACTGCGTCGACTGTTAAAAAGCCCGGGAATTAAGGTCTTTTTCACAAGGGCACTCATGAACCCATGCGGGGCGAATCGCTAATGCGTTTTTAGGTTTACCGTTCTGTGATGCCGTTCGCTGGTTGGACGGCATGGCCGCCGCCGCTAAAGAATTTGTTTTGGCATCGATCATCCTCGGAACGCAAACTCGAAAAAATGCGTTAGGTGGCGCGTTCGATGTAAGAAACGCCGAAAAAGACCAGGCCCATGCACCACAGCCCCAGGCCGTTGCCGGCGGCTCCTTGGAAATAGAAACCGGTTACGCAACCGAGAAGACCCATCAAAGCCCAGAAATTGGGCGACCATAAAAACCGCTTCCACCGTACTTTCATGTGTTTCTCTGCCTTGGAGTTTTACCGCGCTCGATTAGGAGCAATCGCGGTGAGTTAATTTTGCTTTGCTGAAGTGGTGTGGTAGATCTATCAGGCCGCGCATGTGCCTTAGGAACTCTAACAAAACCGTCTGAGAGAGGGAGACAGTCCCATTTTGCTGCGAAGACTCCGCAAAATCGGGACAGTCCCCGCCGGTTTTGTTAGAGTGCCTTAGTCGAAGCGGACTTCGCGGCCGTTCGCATCCACGCAGTCGATCTTCAAGTACTCGGGCGATAGTCCTTCGCCGCCAATGACCTGCAACTCGATCTTGTTCTCCGTCTCGAACGCTAGCAGGTCGCGCCGCTTTTTATTGTTGAGGTAGTTGGCGACTTCCTCTTCGACGGTGACCATAATGCGTGCCACGTTCTGGTGGGAGCGATTCAGCAGCTTGCGAACGACTTCGATTGCCATGCTTTCGGCCGATTTGACCAAGCCCGAGCCGCCGCAGGATGGACACTCTTTGTAGACGCTACGTTTAATGCTTGGCCGAATGCGCTGGCGAGTCATTTCAATGAGGCCGAACGGGCTCGTGCGAAGGATCTTCGTGCGGGCCCGATCGCGTTTCACCGCATCGCGCAGCGTGCGTTCCACGTTGCGACGGTTGCGTTCTTTACGCATGTCGATGAAGTCGTTGACCACGACGCCGCCCAGATCGCGGAGGCGTAATTGTCGGGCAATTTCCTTGGCCGCGATTTGATTGAGTTGGTAGGCGGCTTCTTCGGCCGAGCCATCGGTACGGAAATTACCACTGTTGACGTCGATCGCGACGAGGGCCTCGGTTTGGTCGATCACTAAAGAGCCGCCGTTTTTAAGCGGCACGCGGCGTTCGTTGATGCGAGCGATTTCCTCATCGAGATTGTATTTTTGGAAGAGCGGTTCCTTGCCTTCGTAAAGCTGGAGACGATTCACGTATCGCGGCATGACGATTTGCAAGAACTCTTTCGCCCGTTCGTAGGCCTTCGGCTCATCGATGTAAATCGCATCCACATCCGAGGTGAAGATATCGCGGATCGTGCGAATGATCATGTCGCTTTCTTCGTAGATATCGACGGGGCCGGTGGTCTTTTTGATGCGTCGGACGATGACCTTCCAGAGTCGCAACAGGTAGGCCAAGTCGCGTTGCAGTTCCTTTTTGGTTCGGTCGGTTCCTGCCGTGCGAACGATGAAGCCCACGCCTTTGGGTGGATTCAGTTCGCGAAGGATATCGCGCAAACGGCGGCGATCGTCGTCGCTTTCGATTTTGCGAGAGACGCCGATACGGCCTAACGCGGGCATGAGCACCACGTATCGACCAGGAATGCTGATGTAGGTGGAAAGGGTCGGGCCTTTGGTTCCGATTCCCTCTTTGATGACTTGAACCAGGACTTCGTCGCCGCGTTGAAAGATTTCCTGGATCGGCGGCTTGTAGCGTGGCCGCACACCGGCCCGGTAGCGAGGCGCTTTGCCGTTTCGTCCGCCGCGGCCGGGGTCGTTGCTGCCGCGAGCTTCTTCGCCGGCATCTTCGCCCTCGATTTCCTGGTGCTCGTCGTGCTCGGGTTCCTGGCGTCCGTTGGGGAGAATCGGTTTTTTAGGATCGTATCCGCCTTGGCGAAAGTATTGAGACTCCACATCGCTGATGTGGAGAAAGCCGTTTCGCCCCACGCCAAAATCGACAAACGCCGCTTGGATGCTCGGTTCCAGATTGACGATGCGACCTTTATAAATGTTTCCGACGTAGTTGTGCTGGCTGGTTCGTTCGAGATAAAGCTCTTCCAGCACGCCATCTTCAACAATCGCGATTCGGCATTCCTCGGTCTGCGCGACGTTGATCAGCATTTCTTGTTTCATGTTGTAAGTGTCTCGTCCATTTCTTGGTTCTATGAACGACGCCGCTTGCTCGTGGTTGAATCTCCGCTGAGCATCGAGCATTCGGCATCCAGGCTCATACCGGTAAATCCGGCAGCGCCTTGGTTAATTCTTCTTTTAGGAACGCGCGCACATCGCGGGCGCTCTCCATCGTGAGCGCTCGCTCGGCGACGCGTTTGCATGACTCGATCGACACCCTTCGGCACACCTGCTTGATTTCAGGAATTGCCGCCGGGGTAACGCTCAAACTTCGCAGGCCCATGCCAAGCAATAGCATGGTGTACATGGGATTCCCGCTCATTTGCCCACACATACTGATGGGCACTTCGTGCTTCTTGGCTTCGGTGATTGCGATATTGATCATTCGCAACACCGAAGGATCGGAAGCCGTGTACAAACTGGCAACGTCTTTGTTGCTCCGATCGACCGCCAATACATACTGGATGAGGTCGTTCGTGCCGATGCTGAAGAAATCCACTTCTTCAACGAAATGGTCCATCATCATGACGACGGACGGCACCTCGACCATCATGCCGACCTTGATATCGCGGTCGAACGGTACGCCCTCCTCTTCCAAATCTTCGATTGCTTCGCGCAGCACCATTTTGGCGTGCTTCAACTCGAGCAACGTGCTCACTAGCGGAAACATGATGCTGATGTTGCCCGCCACGCTCGCGCGCAAGATTGCTCGCAACTGCGTTTTGAACAGCGCCGGGTGCCTGAGCGCCAAGCGGATGCTGCGCAGCCCCAGGAACGGGTTGCTCTCGTCTTCCGGGAACGGAACGCTGGGCAACTTGTCGGCCCCCAAGTCAATGGTGCGCATCACGACCGGCTGGCCTCGGAGGGCCTCGGCCACTTTGAGATATGCCGAAGCCTGCTCCTCCTCGGTTGGTTCTTCGTCGCGCGACAAGAACAAAAACTCGGTGCGGTATAGGCCGATGCCGTTCGCGCCTTGCTTCTGACATTGCTCGACTTCATAGGGGAACTCGATGTTGCCGAGGAGTTGGATTCGCACGCCGTCGGCGGTTTCCGCCGGCAGATCGCGAAGCTTTTCGAGCTTGGCGGCGTGGGATCGATACTGCACGACCTCGTGGCGGTATTGGGCGAGCGTTTCTTCATCGGGGTTCAGAATCACCACGCCTTGGTAGCCATCGATGATCGCCGTCTCGCCGCCCGATACGTCGGTGAGAAACGGCCCGATGCCCACGACTGCCGGAATGCCGAGCGCCTCGGCCACAATCGCGGTATGGCTGCCGGGGCCGCCGATTTCCGTAACGAATCCCTTCACATACTTGGGATTCAAGTTCGAGGTTTCGCTGGGCGTGAGGTTGTGAGCAAGCACGAGCACTTCGGAGTGTACGTGGGCTAACTCTTCACGGCGCTTGCCGAACAGGTGCCTGAGCAACCGCTTTTCGATATCGAAGATATCGGTGGCCCGCTCTTGCATGACGCCGTCGAGCGATTGAATGACCTTTGCGTAATGACGCAGAGCGCGGCTGACCGAATACTCGGGCGAGTAATGCCGCTGGCGGATCATTTCCTCCAGCTTGCTTTTGAGCCCACGGTCGTTGAGCATTTGCACGTGGGCCGCGAAGATAGCCGCGTATTCTTTGCCGAGCTGATTCTCGACTTTTTCGCGGTGGCGTTCGATTTCGGCGGTGGCAGCGGCGATGGCCCGGTTGAGACGTTCGAGCTCGTCCTCGACGGCATCACGCGGCAGGAACCGCCGAGGGATGCGAAATCCCTCGGTGTCCATGACAAGCACTTCGCCGATCGCCACGCCGGGCGATACGGCAATCCCTTGCAGACGTTCCATGTTGCTTCGCCGGAGCGAACCAACCGTCTCGATATCAGGCGTCGCGAGGCTTGCGCCGGTGTCGCGTCCTACTCCCGGTTTCGTGGGAATCGTGCAACTGTTCGGCGGAGCGCTCACGCGGGCTCGCGTAGATGCCTAACTTCGCAAACCGCTTTCTACATGATGAGAGCTGCGGATGAGTCATCTGGCTGCGATGCCGCGACGTCGAGCGTCGGTCCTACTCAAAAATATCTGTTAAATGATTCGTTAATTTGCAAAGCTAAGGATAACCGATGGCTACGATTTATCCCCAGCTTGCGATTGTTCTTCCGCGGCATCCTCTTCGAGGAAACCGACTTCCACGAGCTGGGCCAATGCTTCCACAGCCTCGCGGGCGTCGTCGCCGTTTGCTTCGAGAACCAATTCGGTTCCCGGGCCGGCACCCAACGTCAGTAAATCCATCATGTTGCGAGCTTGAACTCGCTGGCTTTCGCGCACCAGCACGATTTCACAACGAAACTCGTGCGCTTTCTGCACAAACAACGACGCCGGCCGGGCATGTAAGCCCTGCTTGTTGCGTATCACAATCGCGCGTGTTACCGGCGTACTCATCTATGGATGCTCGAAACCTCGATGCGGGATGCTGGATAGTAAGCATCTAGCATTCAGTATCCAGCATCCTGAAACTCGAATTCTCTCCAAAAAATCAAGAACTAAACTTGTTCGCATCCGCTTCTTCAAGCAGTTGCCAAACATCTTCCGGTTTTTTGCTTTGCTTCAAAAACCGGCAGAACGTATCGTCGCGCAGTTGGCGCGAAATGTTTTCTAGTGCGCGAAGGTGGTCGCCAGGCCGATCGGGCGGCGACACCAGCAAGAACAGGAGGTGTACTTTCTCGCCGTCGAGGCTTTGAAAATCGACGCCCTCTTCGCTGATTGCCACCGTGCCAATGAGCTTATCGATCGAAGGATGCTTCGTGTGAGGCACGGCCACGCCGCGGCCAATGCCGGTGCTGCCCAGTTCCTCGCGCTTCAAAATCGCTTCGACGATGCTTTCGTAATCCTTTTCTTGGATACGGCCAGACTCGAGCAGAGACTTGGCCATGGACCGGATTACGGCTTCTTTCTGATCCGCTTGGAGCTCCGTGCGGATCGCATCTTTACATATAAAATCGGAGAATTTCATCGCTTGTTTGCCCTCTTCAACCCGATAGTTTGTATTCGCCTGTTACCCAAGGAGCGCGGCACCGCCATTGCGATTGCACTTCGGTGGTAAGCCATTCGCGACGTTAGAACGCCGAAGCTGGTTGCTCACTTGCCAAAGATCCGTTGTGTGGCCGCCGTTTTCGGCGGGCAATCGCGCCCGTCCCAATCGCCGCGATTCCTTCCCTGTACTTATTCCTGCTCTGCTTCCTGCTCTGGCAATGCCGTTTCATGCCGTTGCGGGTCACTGGTGCGGTGCCGTTCTTGCACCTTTTCCTTATATTTACGTAATTGCTGCTCCATCTTGTGCAGCACCGTGTCGAACGAGGTCATCAAGCTATCCGACGTGTCGTGGGCCACGAAGTCGTGCTTATGTTCGGCCGATACATTCATATCAACGCGACAAATGGGCGACTTTTCCAGATCCACGACGATCGAGATCGCCGTCAGCCGGTCAAATATCTTTAAAAGCTTTTCTGCCTTCGACTTAATACGTTCCTGCGAGGCATCGCTGAGGTGACCATGTCGGGTGGAAATCTCGATCTGCACGTTTTTAGGTTCCCCAAATGCCGGTCTACAAATAAGTTCGCTTGCGACAAAGCACCTGCATTTGGGCCTCGCCGCCACAAACGGGTTATTTTAGCCGATCCGCCCCGTTAAACAAACGGGGGTCGGAGGGAGATATTTAGAGGGGGAGACAAGGAGAGGGGGAGAGGGGGAGATTCCGGTGTCTACCAAACTCTATAGTTTGGGGCTTGAAGTAATGTTGGCCGTACACTTCGCACGTGAAAACGCAGTGTCTCCCCCCTCTCCCCCTCTCCTTGTCTCCCCCTCTTCATATTCCTCTCACTTCACCGGCACCAATTCCCCCGCGGCTAAACGATCTCGCCAGCGTTTGATGTTCTGGTTCCGCACCGACGCCACAGCCGCCGGGTTGGGCATAAGCTGTTTGCCGGTAATTTCCCACAGGTTGTGGACCGCCAGCACCCGATAATCGAGCTTGTCGTTCTCCAACCAGTCGATCAGGCGGCCAAGCGCTCCCGTTTTCATTTGGTCTGGAGTCGTGCCGATTTGGTCGGCATTGTAGCCGCACAGCATTTCGTACAAATCGACCGCCGCCGCTCGACCTCGCTGTTCGACAAGCGTATTGAACACAAGCTCCGCCGATTCCGGGTTTTGGGCCATCGCGGTCCGCAAGGTTTCGATCTGGGTGCGCCACGCGGGCCACTTCTGTTCCGAATCGCCCAGGGCGGCAATGAATGGCGCGATCAAATCCGCATGAATGCTCGAACGCGTAACGAGCGACTTCACTTCGCGCCGGTCGCGGCCTTTGAATAGCTCCAAAAGCTGGATATCGGCAGGGCGATCGGAGGTCAGCGTGCTTTCGATGGCCGGCGCGCCATAGCGCTGCTCACTCAAATGCACCACGGGTTCTTTATTGATCCATTCAGGCGCGGACGCATCGAGTACGACTTCCGGAGCGCCGCCTTCGAGCATCGTGATGCGCGAAGCACGTTCGACGGCGACTTCGCCGGAACCATCGATCCACGCCACGCCCCCCTCGGGAGCGAACATGCGGATCATCGCGGGCGATGGGGTGGTGCGTGGATCATTTCCCGGCGTGTAAGGCCGTTCGACTTCAATACCTAGCGTGGAGTTGCGTGCCAAGCGCACTTCGCCCAAAGTCGCCCCGGCTTGCAAACGCACGCGACTCTCTTCGTTCGACGTGTTGATCAGCACAATACGACCATACAACACGTTGATTAAAGGCTCCTCGGCGGTCGCTGGCGGCAAGCCGGGAAATTCCACTGCATTGGCGGTCTCGAGAATCACTTGGGTGCCGCTCGACAAATCGAGCGACACACCGGAGGAGAGCGAAATTTTTGGACGGAACTCGGGTAACGCGAGTAATCGCTCGCCGCTCATGACGGCGCTGCGTGGCTCCACACGGAACCAACCACCTTTCGTCCCATCGCGACGTAGCAACACGGTTTTACCGCTCAGGAAGGTTCCCAACTCCACCGGCTCTTGCGGCTGAAAAGACGTCTCGTTGGCGAGGGGCTGGGTTTCGCTTTCTGGAACTGTGCCAGGAAGGGGGGGTACTTCGTCCGTATTGGGAGTGGGAGGCGACGCAATCGCTACGGCATCGAGCGATGGCTGTTCCGACGTGGAAACGGCGCTTGAAGGGACAGGAACTGGATTATCTTGAGGAGGAAGCGGTATTGTTCCTTCCGTCGCCGGTGGAACAGGAACGGTTGCCGCAGTGGTGTCCGGGGCGAATGCCGTCGTATTGGCCAATTCAGACTGCGGAGGCGTTGCCTCGGGAACCGCGTCCCCTTCCCCGGTTGATGGAGGAGCAGCGGTCATCGCGGGGCCTGCCAGATCTGTTGTTGGTGCAAATGCGCCAGGCACTTGTTCGATTGGATCAATAGGAACAGCAGGATCCGTGGTTGTTGTCGCTACTGGCGAGTCAACGATTGCCGGTGGTGCTTCTTCGGCAGTTGCCACGGTTGCCGCCGGCGGTTGGACTGGAGCAATTCCTTCCGACACACCATTCGCAGGTGGGGCCATCGGTTCGGAAACAAGCGCTGGCGGCGCGAGAGTAATCGGCGGCAACTCGCCTGGCGTGGTCGTTGCGGCCTGCGGCAGCGTTTGGGCCGTCGAGGCGTTCGTTGACGGTTCGTCGATGTTCAGCGGCTCCACGGTTACCGTTTCTTCCGCATCGGACTCTAACGCTTCAGGCCGAGTAGCCTCGGCAGTCGCGAGACCCGTTTTTGGCGCTTGGATATCGAGCGGCGGAGCAATTTCGTCCTGCATCGCCTTCGAGTCTTGCTTATCGAGATCGACGGCCGCGACCTCCGTCACCTTGCCGAACAGGCCCATGCGATCGCCGACGAAGTAACCGGCAACTGCCACTAACGCGGCAACTGTGATGGCTCCCAGCACGGTCGGCGACTGCCACCAAGGGCGGGCTCTCAGATACTCGGGGATTTCAAAGGCGGTGGCCTTCGGTGCGACCGTTGGCGTAATACTTGCTGTATTTACGACGGGCGGAATGAGGCTCGGCGGTGCCGCAGCGGCGGAGGTGCCCACTGGGTGTGCCGCTTCGGCGCGATGTCGCCGGCGTTCCCGTGCTTCGGCCGGGATCATGTACATTCTCTGCCGAGAACGCGGTTCGACTTCCGCCGGTTCGCCAAGCACCATCGTGAGCACGTGGTGGCAGGCGGCCGTTTCCGCGAGATGCACATCCGACTCGAGGCAGATTCGCTCGTAGTCTCCCACCTGCTCGGGTGGCAACGCGTTGTCTAAATACTCGGCGACCGTGTTGGGGTCGATCGCCATGCCTGCGCCGATGACCTGAGGCGCGCTGAGCCGCAGCCGTCGCACGGAATCGCGGGTTTGATGGACAAGATCCCTGGCGAAGTCGCTCGACTCGATCTTCTTGGCGAGCTCCTCCTTATCTGTGGGGTCGAGAACGTCGTCCAAGTAGGCCAATAGTGTGCGTAGAGTTAATCGCATGGCGGAAAACCAAAACTGTTAGAGACTAAATCAAGCCAACCTCACTAGGTTGCCATGGTTGCTTAAGGGATGACGCAAAAATAACTTCGGCAGAAGGGATTCACCACAGAGGCACGGAGAAGAATTGGAAGAGGTTTTGAACCACAAAGACACAAAGAAGAATTACTGATTATAGGATTCAGGATGTTGGATGCGGGGAGCAGGGCCAAGGCATTCAATAAATACCCCTGCCCCCTGCATCCACTATCCCGCATCCTATCAATTCTGCTCCTTGCTCCACGCTCTCTGCTTCATCCTCCGTGTCTCTGTGGTTATATCCTAAAATGGGGAAGCTATTATTGAGGCATTCCTAAGCAACGCACGCCAAGGAGGCTCTCATTAATAGTGCTCCTACCGTCGGCGTGCCGTGCAAGAAAATCGCCGAGAGGGGAAAATTGCCTTGAAAATCGGGCGATAGCACTGTGGAAACCGGCGTTTAGCGTGTTTTTCGCCGCCGGTTGTCGCCCGACTGATGAAAAACTGCCAGGCCTAACGTGGAAAAAAGTGTCTGTCCGGCAGCCACCACGGCGGGGTGAAGAGCGGGCTTGTGGATCGGTGGCTGCTGCCAAGAGGCCGGCTGTTCCCATCCGTGGGCCGTGCGAACCCATCGCTTTTGAAATTGCTGGGAGCTGCTTCCTCCATCGTATACCGAACTCTCCACGCGACACAGCAAGATTGCCGTACCGATCAGTAGACACGAGATGCCCAGAATCGTGCGCACGGGTTGCGTTGCGGCGGGTCGCTGCTGAGCTTGAACAGCGACCCGCCGCTTTGCCAAGGTGGAGGAACAAGAAAGAAAAGCGGTTGCCCGGTTGAAGCAAGGCAACGTGAAGTGGTCTGCCCCAGCTAAAAGCAACGCCCATGCCACTGGGCTATAGACGGCCTTTCAACGCATCCAAACCGAATCACCGCCCCCGCCACCCTTGCAACCGGCACCGCCCCACCCTCCGCCGTTTCAAGACCACAACGCTTCGCCCGGCGGGTGTCGCGAATTATCAACGTACACGTGACGGGGAATGTCACTCCTTCTCCCTCTTCCGACCTTCTCCCCTACTCCCCTGCTGCACTACTAACTGCCACCCTCACACTCTCCTTGGTCCGATCTGTCCGCACGGCCAACCATCTTTTCGCAAAGCGTGTGGCTCGCCACTTTGTGACGTATTTCACCAAATTCTTACCGCAAATTGTTTGGCGTTGCGCGGTGGGTGAGTAAAATTCAGTTAGCAGGCGAAATTACTCCTCGCATTGTGTTCGCGAGCAACGGCCCTCGTTGGCGGATGTTTGTCGCACGCGATGCCCTTATCCACCTGCACACTTCAGAGAAAAGGCCACTCGCGTGTCTCGCAATCGCACTCTTCTCCATCGCGCCATTGAAGAAGCCGAAGGCTATCTCGAGCTCGGCATGATCGAACATGCTCTAGCTTCGCTGCAGCGTCGAGGGACGCTAATCCATACGAACGGACGAGCTTGCTATATGCTGGGAGAAGCACTGCGCGAGCTTGCGCGTTATGAAGAGGCGTTGCCACCGTTGGAGCGCAGCGCCGACCTGCTTCCCGATGACATCCACGTTTTGCTGGCTCTTGGATGGTGCTACAAACGCACCGGGCAGCTTGGCAAAGCAATTGCCGCTTTGGAAAAAGCGGTTCGGATTGAACCGGGTGAAGCGGTGCTTCACTACAACCTGGCCTGCTACTGGAGCCTGGGTCGCAATCGCACGCTGGCGCTGCGATTCCTTACGCGCGCGCTGGAAATCGACGGCAACTTCCGCGACCTCATTCCAGACGAATCCGATTTCAACCCGCTTCGCAACGACGCCGATTTTCAACAAATTGCCGACGCGATCGCGTAGTGCGGGCAACCCCATGCAATTCGGATGCGGGCCGCCGTTCATTGCCGGCAACCCATCTTGATTCCCCCCCCGGCGACTCGCCGGAGATTAAATCTTGGCTGGGGATTCTAGTGTTCTGTCAGTCTTGAATTGCTGGGTGGCATGCCTACGCCCAGAAGGCGAA
>CAZTWS010000086.1:2991-21706 GCA_964618225.1 uncultured Planctomycetaceae bacterium | reverse complement strand
CTAGTACAAGAGAAGATTTGAGATAAACTGCTTAGTTATCGTTGAACTTGGTCTCCTCTTCTTCCACCGCGTGTTCCGCCTCTTCATAAACCTCGCGCATGGTTCGCCAGTGCGTTAGGTAGAACACCAAGCCGATCAATGCCACAACGACTTCCGTGGCGCGCCGTCCGAGTGCCACCAGCGTGCCGTCGCCTTTTCGATTGGCATCGCCGCCAGGCATGGTTTCGTAAAGTTCTTCGACGACAAGCTCCGTGGTGCCCAGCCCACTTGGCGTGATAGGAATCGCTCCCACCAGCCCGGCCGTCGGCACGATGACAAGGTGCTCGGTCCACGAAGGTTCTTCGACCGGCAGACCGCGAGCCACAGCATAGTACGACGTCACGTAAAAGAACGCCATGATGATGCTGATGCCGAACGCGGCCAGCAGCGTGCGTCGTTGCGAGCGAAAGGCATTTACCGCTCCGAGGAATCGCGAAATGGTGGGGCCCACGATTGGCCTCGTCGCCGCCCGAGCACGAATTCGCGGGCCAGACAACGCGGGAATCGCCAGCAACAATCCCACCCCGATCCAACTGGCAGCCGTCGAGATCAGGATCGTGCGACACAGCACGCGTATCGCGGTCGAGCCTTCGTTCGCCAAACCGCTCACGAGAATGCCGCCGCTCGCCAAAGCCAGCATGGTGAGTAGCCCCATGAGGCGGTCTGCCACCACGGTGGCCACCGCCTCTGTCCGCCGCCCCGGCTGGCCGTGTGCCAAAAACACCGCTTTGAAGAAGTCTCCCCCAATCGCTCCGGGCGATACGAAATTAAGCGCCATGCCGAGCGCCCCGAGGCTCATCGTCTTCAGCAAGTGAATGTCGATCCCAACAGCCCGAATCAGTAGGTGCCATCGCACGAAGCTGAGCGATGCGGCAAGTAAGGTGCAGGCAAAGCCGGCAACGATCAGTGGCCAGTCGATGCGTTGGCTGGCCAGCTTGCCGAATCCGTCGCGAGCCTGAACGACAAGATAAGTCAAAATCGCCAGCCCGAAAGCGAGCTTCAAAATAGTAACAAGTGTCCGTCGGACCGACGATCTCATGGCAAAAATTCAGGGACAAGGGCTGGCTCGAAAATACCTTTTCCTGTGCGATAAATACGCACTGGCACGTCAAAGCCTAACCTCCGGCCGCTCCCGTTGACAGTCGGTAAGACGACTGATACGTTTTTACAAAGGAAACAGAGTATGGAACGCGGAATGTGCGGCCCGAAGTGAGTTCATCTCCCGGCCTTACGTTCCCTGCTAACCCGCTCAATCCGGGGGATTAGCTCAGCTGGGAGAGCGCTTGCATGGCATGCAAGAGGTCAGCGGTTCGAGCCCGCTATCCTCCACTTAATGAAAACACTGCAAAACAAGCTGTTTTCAGCCAAAAACAAGAGGTTTTAGAGGTGTCAGGTAACCCGCCTGGAAGCTTCTAAAACCTCTTGTTTTTTTCTCGATTCTCCTCGATTCCGTATCAGTATTGGGGGCTCCCGCCGGTCATGGTCCGGGGATTTCTGGCTCCCGTCTACCACCACTCATGGCAGTAGGTCCGACCCTGACATATCTTACTGGTGACCACGTTATACTACGGTCGCCGTCTCCCGCTTACCGCCTGTAGTTCCATTTTTCTAGGAATAGGAATACTGTGATGAATCATTTGCTTAGCATGATAGTTCGTCCTATTAGCTCCAGTTCAACGGACGCCAAATGGTGCCAGTTCGTCTGCTGGCTTGCCTCGATAGTGATAGCGGTGCTCGGAGTCCGGAAGTTAACGAGACTGCAATTAACCGAAGCGGAACTGTTCTTCGGCGTGCTGCTACTAATGACGGTCGTTCTACTTTGCGTACTCATTGGTCTAGTTCTTCCCTTTGCCATCAGACGAGACAAAGGCAGCTTCTAGACGCTATGACCACAACCACACGCCCCTACCTCCGTTACCTGCGAATCGCATTTAGTGCGGTATGCGGGTTGGCAGTAGTGTTGTTATGCGTGTTGTGGGTGAGAAGTTATTGGTGGGCAGATATATTGTCGTATCGCGATGTGGGAATACCTGTTTGGAGATACGAATCTAATCGTGGCGCAGTATGGTTCCATTATCAGTCGAACGGTATTACACACTTAACGAAAGGGTGGCATTTCTATAGCTCCAAGCCGGATAACAGGAAGCCATATGCGGGAGTCTTGGAGTTCTATTACACTCACTCGCCACACATGCAAACCATTGTGTCTTTGCCTATTTGGTCAATCGTCCTCACAGCGTTGATAATCACTCCTGCCCCCTGGCTCCCCTTCCGCTTCTCCCTCCGCACTCTGTTAATCGCCACCACATTACTAGCTGCAACCCTTGGACTCATCATCGCTACAACCCGATAACCGTTTAACCCGCTTACTGCGATATGCTCGTATCGCGTTCACAGTGGGGTGTGGGTTGGTATGTGTGTTGTTGGTAGTTATGTGGGTGAGGAGTTATAAGCATTGCGACCGATTGCTGCTACAAAGTGGCGCGGGTCAACACCATGTTGGTGCGCTTTCCACTTGCGGATTGATTGGGATTGGTGAGGGCGATTCCCCCGTTCCATCTCCAAAGCGGCTCATGCTTTTCAGCCAAGCAACCCGCATCAGCATGCTTGACTCAAGCGGGACCGGCTTTCGTTTCCAGCACTTCGCTGCTGGCGATTGGTATCTGACAGTGCCGTACTGGTTCGCGGTCGGGTTAACTATCACAGCGACGGCAGCAGTCTGGCTCAATTGGCACTTCTCTCTCCGCACTCTGTTAATCGCGAGTACCGTAGTAGCGGTGGTACTCGGGTTGGTTGTAGTGGTGAGTAGTTAGGCTGCCTTATTAACGGCAAATGGACCGCCGGTATCAAACCGGTTGGCGATGATATAGTTGCTGCCACGATCCAGAAGATGCAAGCTGTTCCTGCCGACAGAGACGAATCGTCGAAGGAGAAGGCGGTGCAACTGGCTCAGGGCACCATTGGCGTTCGCGAAGTCGTGGACCAGTTGCAGGTTCAACCACAGCCCGCGGTGAAAACTAGCGCGCTCCCCGCCAATCCCCAGCCGTGATGTCGACGCGAATGCAACGAGTCAAAGCGGTTTCCCGTTACGTGCTGGCGATTTTCATGATTGTCGCCGGTGTGATGCACTTTGTGTATGAGGATTTTTACCTCCGAATCATGCCGCGGTACCTTCCGGCACACCGCCTGTTGGTATTTCTCAGCGGCGTGGCTGAAATCGTCATCGGGGTCATGCTCCTGATACCGCGGTTTACCCACCTAGCGGCCTGGGGAGCCATCCTGCTGCTGATTGCCGTGTTCCCGGCGAATATTGCAAGCGGGAACGTCCGCCAAATCGACAGGCAAACGCGCAGATCGCCAACCACACATAAACGGCGGTGCTTGGTTCCGGCACTGTTTCGGTTGCTGTGCTGGAGCCTGCCACACTCGGTGCTATAAAAGGCCGCCCGGTAACGTCTGTAAAGGCGTTCGGACCGTCGCTGAGCGTGATGAAATCGACGAGTGAATTAGGTGTGGAACCACCGCTCGGCCGCCGACCTCCCACCGCGATTCGATAGAGGTCGTTATTCAGAACGTCCGAATGGGTGCTGATGGCGCTCACGTGAGGCTCAGGTAGAACCTGCAGGAGGTCCGGGTTGATCCAGGCGTCGATCGTGACCTCTGTTCTGCCAGGATCGAGTACCATTTTGAACAGGATCAATGAATCGCCGACGGTCGGCACCACACCCTCCGCAACCGTTCTGGTATCGGTGTTCGTGATAAAAACGAGGTCGGTTCCTTCGACCAGCAAGTGGGGAGCCGTGCCGAATTGTTGAGTATGAGTTGTATTGAAGCCGATGCCGGCCTTGCCGCCGTTGTTGTTGTTCACCAGGAATGTTCCCCAAATGGTGCCGGAAAGAGGTATCTCTAACTCTACGGAGTTTTGCCGATCGCCGCCGGTAAGGGAGATTTCGACGCGTTTGCCGCCATCCGGTTGGGTCAGGTTGAAGTTCGTGCCGGCCGGGGCCGTCAGGTCGCCATTCCCCACAACTGGATTGGCCGAACCGGTGCTCCAACTGCCGATCAAGCCCGCGCCACCGGCGGATTGCCCTTGCAGTGCCCCGTTGGCCTGATCGCTGAAATGGATTTGTACAAGCCCCGCCTTGATAGGAGGCACAGCATGTTTTCGCCAGATGACATAGTCGGCGGCGTCAACGATTCCGTTCTCATTTCCGTCGGCACCAATGCCGGGTGGAACGGCGCGTCCGAACGTCGCTCGCCAATCGAGGTAGTCATCGGTGCCTACTATTCCATCGCGTTTGTAATCCCCAGGCAAAAGATTACCAGCCAGGCTACCCAGTGCGTTATGTGCGATCGCGTCAAAGAACACGACGGCATCGCTGTTGGGCCCGAATAGCTGCACTGAATCGATCGTAAAATCCACCGTATCAATCTTTCCGTCTCCTTGAAACCAACCTTCCCAGTGACGATCGTCTTCCAAGTTCCACTCGTACAATCGCCAGTTGCCATCGGGGATCAAGCTTTGTCTCAATCCACGATCTGCTGTCGTATTGTTCGTGTTGTCGATTGCGATGGAGATATCGACGCCGGGAGTCTCAGTTTTTACCCAGAGACCGATATAGCCAGTCGTGGGACGCGGCGTATTCTGAGAGCGGCTAGCCGACGACCCCGACACGTGCCGCACGAACCAACCGCCGTCCGGGTTTTCGCTCACCGTGTTGATTGATGGGTCATCGACGATGGACAACTGTTGAGCCCAGCCCACACTGGGCGCGTTCGCCATGGCCAAGGTGGTGGCTGATGACGTGTTCAGAATTCCGGCCGTGCTCCCCGAATGCCCAGGATCGCGGCTGAAGTTTCCCGGGTCGCCGCCGAAAAAATCTGCGAACACAAAATAGTCCACAGTTTCTGTAGCTTGGTTGGCAAATACTCCCAAATGCGTGGCCACCGATCGCTGGGAACCGTCGGACGGGCGGTTCAGCACTCGCGGCGTGGGGTCGGCAAACGCCATGGTCGTTGATCCGCCGCCATCTAAATTCACCGCGTCCACCACCCCGTAGGCGATCAGTAGGTCCGCAACTTCCGAACTCCGCATCCCTTCACTGAAACCGTTTGCCCGGCCATCGATTGCCGCTAGTACGATCGTCCCGTCCGCTTTAATCCCAGCGACGGTGCGCGGATGCAGCACCGTCGGCTCACCAAAAGTCACCTGCCCAGCAGTATTCACGCCGTTGGTGACAATCCGTTCACTGCCGCTGACCGCATTGTAA
Source organism: uncultured Planctomycetaceae bacterium (assembly GCA_964618225.1). GTDB lineage: Bacteria > Planctomycetota > Planctomycetia > Pirellulales > Lacipirellulaceae > JABDGM01. The sequence goes on along the minus strand of CAZTWS010000086.1, from coordinate 16,397 downwards.
AGCGGAATCGCCGGCGAGACCGCAAAGTTCGCAGCTCGGGGCGTCCCACGATTGACGATTTGGGCAATGTTTTCGGCCGAGATATTAAAAACTGGCCAGGGTCGCGTATCCGTCTCGAACGGCGAGTACGCATTCCCTTGCGAAGCGACGAGGCCACGATTGAGAGTTGCGCCTCCTTCCAAAAAGAAGAAGGACGCATTGACCGCCGCCTGCGCTCCGGACTGCGTTAGAAACTGCGTTGTAGTCCGCCGCGTGTTTTCTCCCGCGGCTGGTCCGTTGTCGGGAGTAATCAAGAAGGAGATGCCGGCCGCTGTCGGATCGATCTCCAACAGATGAATCTGTAGTGGTCTCGGAACAGTTTGTACCCGGTGCGTATAGCGAATCCCTTCAAACGGCGCCGTCACAATTGTGGATCCCTGAACTGCACCACAAACGGCCGCAACTACCAACAATCCGATGCTACTTGTCGACACTCGCATTCTGTTGTCCCCCTCGATTTGCCATGCGCGGTGGTAAAAAAACCGCTAGCTATAGAACGCTGTTGCGTCTTGCGGATGCCGGCTTATGGCCGAAGATGCTGCGCCAAGAAGCCGAGCACCAAAGGTCTCAAATCGCGCTGTTTGGGTTGCAGATGGAACGTGTGCGGCGCATCGGGGATAATGACGAGCTGATGAACGATCCCAGCTTGCTTCAAACCTGCTGCAAGTCGTTGCGACTCTTCAACTGGAACGGTCTTATCAGCGGTGCCGTGGAGAATCAACACTGGCGGATCATTCTTATCGAGATGCGACAATGGCGTGACCTGGCGATATAGTTCGGGTGCTTCTTCGAATGTCTTTCCCAGAATCTTTCGTGGTCTCTCTGGCGTATCGGCCACCACTCCATAGAGATCGACTACCGCCTGTACGCGGCAAGAATACTCGCCGTAGGGCTCTTCCGGATCGAGCCCTGATTCGGGACCGGTGACGCCGAGCATTACGGCTAGATGACCACCTGCCGATCCCCCGATCACGCCGATGTGTTCGGAGTCGAGCCGCAGGCGGTCGGCATTCGCACGCAGCCACCGCACGGCCGTCTTGCAATCGTGCAAGTTCTGCGGCCAGATGGGCGGCGCACCCTTCGCTTGCAACTGGTAGTTAATGCTCATGCAAACATAACCGCGTGCCGCCAAGGTATTCCCGATGTTTTGTTCTCGCGCGGCCCGTTTGTCGCCGCCGGACCAGCCGCCGCCATGAATGATGACGACGCCCGGGCGCAAAGCGGAAGGAGGATCGCCACTCGGCAAGTACAGGTCGGCTTTCTCGGCACGATCTGGACCTAGATACGCTACGTCATGCTCGACAACGACATTGGCCGCCGATGCGTAGCCGACAAACGCGATGGCGACGAGTAGCAACGGACGGCAGCCAAGCATAAGAAATGATCGCATGGTTTTAACTCGAGACGAAAAGGATATAATTGATACAGTTTGGATAGAAACCCAGCCCCTTCGTTGTTTGTCACGGTGTTTGCAGGATCGTCGAGCCAGGTTCAAGCTGTTCCATTAGCACGATGGAAGCGAACACAGTATCGCGACGAGAACAAAATGCGAAACTCGGCGTAGGTTGGTCATCTCTAATAGGGTTCGAGTCAAAAAGAATTTGACCAACATGCCAAACTGATGCGAAGAAAGGAAATCCTCCAATAGAGATGCTTCGACCTTTACTTTCCTCGCTCGAGAAACGGCCCCTTCTGGCCACCCCACGTCAGATTGATTTGCAATGAGTCCGTCGGGCCGGTGATTTCCTCCGACAATCCCGAGGTATCAACGTTGGCGTACTTCTTAGGTGCATGCCATCTGAGTTCGTCTTCGCCGATGGGCTCACGGGCAATTACCTCAATGGCGTGTTTTCCCACCAGCACGCCGTCGTCAAATTCATAACATCCCATTTTGAAGCGGCCTTGCTGATCAAGCTCGCCGATCGATGCTCGGCCGTGGTCGGGGACAAAGCCGACGTACCCGAACGTCAAAGGCTGACCATCAATGAAAACCTGCCCAGAAACGGGTACTCGCTCAGGCCGGCCATCACCACAACCGGCCATCAACGAAAGCATGCTAAATGCCACCAGCACCCCGCTGCCGTGTTGAAATAGCTGGGGGCGAAGCATAAATAATAGGTATCGTAGACAACGATAATTGCTGGAAAGAACCACCGCGCTCATTGAATGGGATCTGCTCTGTCGATGTCCTTGGTAGTGCCAAAAATTGTGGACGCGGCCCGATAAGGGTCGCGGGCTATGTCGTCGTTGATGAACGTCACATGGCCATCCACATAAACGAACTGCCCACCACCTGGATGCTCACTGCGAAACGCACCGTCCGAGCGTGCTGCATCGCTAGCAGGGGCATCGATGGTTGGTTGGCCCAACGGATGGTTGAGCGGATTCTCTGTTGAAGACAGCGAACTGCGATGGCGCGTGGCTTGACTCCAGATATTTACAGTTCCATTATTGTGCGCAATTGTCCGCTCGCCAGCAGCAAAGGTTTTCGAATCGCCGTCAGTGATATGTCGACGAAGTCGCCCACGAACGTATTGGAACATCCCGTCGTTAGCGCACTTGGTCGCATTGCCGCTGCTGAAACTTGGGCCCTTGGTGCCCTGGGACAGGGCATAAGTTCCGGTGGCTGCGGTTCCGGCTGGAGCCACGTTGAATTTGAAGTTTATAAACGGCTCTGAAGTATTGGACGGGCACACATAAACGGTCGGCCGTGTGGCAACGACGCTCGCCATGCCAGGATCTGGAAACCACGAGATGTTCGGGTTCCAAATGCCGGCACCGTCATCAATCTGCGCCAAATCGTACAGTACTTGTTCTTCCAGATAAGGCAGGATGGTGACGAATCCACTTGCGCCGCCTCGACCAAGGGCTTGGTTCGGGTTTGCCGGGCAGACCCCCACGCACTCGGTTGTGTATTCCCCGGCGCAACCGAATCTTCCGGGGGGGAATTTTTTCTTCACACCCTCGTATTGCAAGATTGCCAAGCCGATCTGTTTCAAGTTGTTCATGCATTGCGCCCGCCTTGCCGCTTCGCGCGCCGCCTGAATCGCAGGCAACAATAACGCTACCAGGATACCAATAATGGCAATAACGACTAACAACTCTACCAAGGTAAACCCTCGGTGATGCAACGAGTTATAACGGTGCCGCGCAATCATTGTGCCGCTCCCTTCGATAGAGTTTTTGATGAGTCGCTGGCCGTGCATAGATGGGCCACGGCCAGCCTACTTACGGTCGAGCCTAACTGATTTAAGCTGCGAAAAACAGAAATTTCGGCTACCTAATTCATATCATAAATAAATACATCTTCATGATTGTACACACTAATAACCTTCCGGCAATACTCATGGATCGCAAAAGCGGGGAAAGCCGCCGAGTTGCAAAAAAAACCTTGCGAGCATATTGCATTTGCATGCTAGGATTGTATACATTTGTAATTATGCTCTTACGCATAAAATCGCATTTCACTGGGGTTTAGCATGGCTATCGCCGATCTCGCGGCAAAAAATCCATTCCACACGCGCCGGTATCCTGTCATTCAGCGTATCGTGGCGACTGAAATCGACGCCAAGCAATCGCTCGCGGACATGGTCGGAGAACGGATTCTTGTGCGTATCTTACGCGAGGAGTTGCGGGCCGGAGCGCGCTTGAAGAGTACGGAACTCGCTGATCAGCTTAATGTCAGTCGCACGCCGGTTGCCAAGGCTTTGGCAAAACTTGCTGCTGACGGAATTTTGACGCAACCCAATAATCATCAAGCTGTCGTTAGCCCTGGTGCTTCGGAGTGGCTCGTACAAACGCATGCGCTCCGTCAGGTGCTGGAACCGGAAGCCGCGTCCTTGGCGGCAGGCAACATCAGCAGCGAAGTACTGGACGATCTTTGGGCTTTGAGTCGCGATGCGAAGCCGACGCGAAAATACGACTGGACAGAAGCCGCCAAGTTTTTTGATTTCACGCTGCACTTGTCCATCGCCGAGTTTTGCGGCAATTTGCCGATGAAAATATCAATCCGTAAATGCTGGACTTACAAGCGACTTTCGTACGAACTTTCAAAAGGTTGTCAGCAAGAACTTAAACCGGAGTATGAGCAACACCTCAAAATACTTGCGGCGTTGGCTGAAGGAGATAAGACGCGAGCACGGAATGAAATGACCAACCATTTGGTAAGAGCGTCTCAATTCAGATTCTCGGAACACATCATCTGAGAGCTGAGCCGCCAATTTGCCGGCTGTGGTGGCTTGATCCTATTCTGGATGCAACCGCCGTCTCAATGCCGGATATTGGAAATGCTTTGCGAGTTTCGCACTATCAGAGCACTATCAGAGAAAGAGGCTAAGGCGCGTTTGCGGCCAGGCAGCGGCTTCCACATTCATTGAAAGCCAGCCGCGGAATTCCGGAGTCTCCACGGTGCCGGACAGCAGCAAAGGACGGCCAAGTTTGCCATCCGTTAAAAGCCGCTTGCCTATTTCGGACATACCAGGGACTGGAACCGTCGGGTGGTGAATTCATTGCAATGCGACAAGGCTGCCGCAGTTTGTGCTTTCTAGAGCAACTTACCCAATTGCGTTCCGCAGTAGATCAAAGAACAAACGCAGTATGTATAGCGTCGGCCGCCAGGCCGAATCTCCCAGCAACACGGCCCCCCTGCGAGAACGAATAAAGGCAATCTGCTCTTAAAAACCAGAAGTTAAAAGGGGCGAGTTTCACGGGACTTTTACTCACACATAGCTGTTTCTTCAGAGAGCGCGATTACAGTTACAGTGCGGCAACCGAAAAGTAGGCCGCTTTCGCCAATTTGCAATTCAAAAGCATTCCGCGAAAAAATGCTTGACGCAGCGACTTCTTTCGTATTCAATAAGAAATGTGCATACAGTATTCGCACCGAATGGGGGCATGCACATCAGGGAGAAACCGTTTCGGCTCGTGAGGCGTCTCGATATCAGCAAAGACGGGGGGGTGTGGAAGCCGTGGATTTTTCTGGTCGAGACTCCAGATGTGCATCGAACCGGTTCGTAAGACAGCCAATAAACTGCTGCCGTCATAGAGCCAATGCTTCCTGTTTTTATTCTAATTCAGGGAATCGCCTTACAAAGGAGTCGTCATAATGATTCAAAAGGTCTGCTATTTCCGTTTCCTTCTTGTCGTGACAACGACTTTCGCCATTGCTCCTTCGGCCGGAGCGACGTTTGTGCAAATCGATTTCAATGAGTTGGACTATGGGCAACTGCGAGACCAGCCTGCCGGTGGCACGGGCTTAACCGGCTTTTGGGCCGGTAATTCAGCCAATGCACAGGTGGGCGATGGTAACTTGACGGCGCCGGCCGGCACGAACTTTAACCTGACCCAATCACCCGGTAATAAGCGCGCCCAATTCTCTCTTACCGGCAACGACCGTCAGCAGTGGGGCAACTTCGCAACGCCACTTTACGGCACGATCTGGGGAACGTTCCTGGTCAACAACAACAACGGCGGTAGGGCCGGCATCGGCATCAATACATTGAATACTTCAGATTTCGGCACGGCTCCCCGACTGCTGGTCGATGGGACGGACTTCATGTTTATCACGAACAGTAATACCAGAACGGTCGCAACGGGCGTGGTGCCGACCGACGGCGATTCGCTGATCCTGTTCAAAACGGTTTTCGTCCCCGAAGAAAGAACGCAGATTACGATCGATGCCTGGATCAACCCAAACCTCTTGCAGCCTCTCCCTGCACCCCACGTGAGCGCCATCAGCACTCACCCGGGCATTCTTCCGTGGTTGGACGGCACCGATGACGGTTTCTATCGCGTCGCGCCGGGAGGTTGGCGGCCGACTGGCAGTCCTCTGAATGCACTCGTCGATTTCATTACGCTCAGTGACGGTCCGAACGCTTTTACAGACGTCACCGGACGACCTTTCCTAGAACCGTCAGCAGTGCCGGGCGACTTCGACGGCAACGGAACTGTTGGGCCCGAAGATTACGACCTCTGGCACAGCACATTTGGATCAACCTCAGTATTGGATGCGGACGGTAACGGCAACAACGTCATCGATGCCGCTGACTATGTCGTGTGGCGTAAACATTTTGTTAGCCCGGGAATGGCCGCCGCCATCCCCGAGCCGGGAGCGATCATTTTGATGATGATGGCCCTGGCTGCGGTGGTGTCCGCAAGACCGCATCGGAGACTGAATCCCTAGGTATTAAGGAACTCTAACAAAACCGTCTGAGAGAGGGAGACAGTCCCATTTTGCTGCGAAGACTCCGCAAAATCGGGACAGTCCCCGCCGGTTTTGTTAGAGTTCCTAAGAATAAAGTGGTCCGAAGGAACGTTCGCATGGAGCGGGTTGATCTCGGGCAGGTTCGAGTCCGTTTTTGATTGTTTACGATTCTCCGTTTCAACACCTTTTTGGGAGTCGCTACATGTTTAAAGATTTTTGGTTCTTGCGGCCGGTATTGGCTGCCGTGACGATTCTTGCAACGGCATCATTTGCCGAGGCAGCGATTGTACAAGCCCATTTCAATGATAAGACCAACGCGGCACTTCTGGGGCAATCCGCTGGTGGCACGGGCTTGACAGGCAACTGGGGCGGTGGTTCAAGCAATGCCGTGGTGGGTAATGGCGATTTGACGGCGCCGGCCGGCACGAACTTCAACCTGACCCAGCCAACCGGCAATAAGCGCGTCGAAATCGGCCTTACCGGCGCCGACCGTCAGAACCGCGTCGACTTCGCAACGCCTCTTTCCGGCACGATCTGGGGAACGTTCCTGGTCAACAACAACAACGGAGGCAGGGCCGGCATCGGCATCAATACAGCGGATAGTGCTTCAGATTTCGGCACGGCTCCCCGACTGATCGTCGAGGGGACGAACCTCGTTTTTATCACGAACACCGAAAACGCTAACAATAGAACGGTCGCAACGGGTGTGGTACCGGCTACCGGCGATTCGCTGATCCTGTTCAAAACGGTTTTCGCTCCCGGAAGGTCGAACATCACGATCGATGCCTGGGCCAACCCAGACCTCTTGCAACCTCTCCCTGCGCCCCACGTAAGCGCCACCAGCACTCATCCGCAAATCCTGAACAACGACTTCTACCGCGTCGCGGCGGGAGGTCGGCGGCCGACCGGCAATGATCCGAATTCACTCGTCGATTTCATCACGCTCAGCGACGGCCCGAACGCTTTTCAAGACGTCACAGGACGAGCGTTCCTTGTACCGGAGCCAGCATCGTGCGTATTGTTGGGTATCGGGTTGGTCGCGTTCTGTGGACGCCGGGTTCCAAGACGGCGTCCGATTAGCCTGTGAGGCTCCCGCTTCCGTTGTGCTTCGTCGAGAATAATCGTCTGGTTCTATGGCGCAGCACAACAAGTTGAAAAGTTGGCAGTGATTACGGGGAGTACTAAAGAGCAAACATATCGACGGCCAGAACGCGCTGAAAGTCGCTTTATCCGGCCGTGCGGGTGTTCCGCATTTAGTACTCCCGGTAATAATATACCTCGCGAAGTTTGAAATTGCGCAATTGCGAAGTTTTGAAGACTAGTGTTCTGTCCATGGTCATTTGATGGGTGGCATGCCTTCGCCTTCTGGGCGTAGGCATGCTTACCCGCTACCGCGTGAAAGCATGCCACCCAGCAATTCAAGACTGACAGAACACTAGGCGTCCTGGAAGGAAGTCGATAAAGCGAGGCCTTGTTCTTTTCGACACAAACGCTCGAAATGTATCGGCCATGGAACCCTGTGGGTCGCATTGCTTAATCGGGAAATTAATTAATGACGAAGGCCACGAAGGTATTGCTGAAAGTCGCGACGATCGCTTGCTGCTTCGTGGCCGGCGCAACGTGCAGGGCAGACGTGTTCGATGTTTACATCGCCGCCGGCCAATCGAACATGGACGGGCGGGCGCACGCCAGCCAGCTTCTTGGCCCGCTGGCTCCCTTCAACGCGCCGTACCCCGACGTCCTCCTCCATTATACTAACCCAGGCAACGCCGACGGCACGAACGCTTACCAAACGGAGTGGGTTTCTCTGGCACCGGGCTACGCGGTGGCGCCTAACTATTCGGGCGCGCTTCCCTCGACGCCGTTGCGGTTTGGTCCCGAAGTCTCCTTCGGCCGGGCCGTGGACGAGAACACCACCACGCGGCGCGTGGCGATTATCAAGGTCTCGCGCGGCGCCACGAACCTCCACACGAACTGGGATCCAAGACACCAGGTGGGCGATCCCAAGGGCCACATGTACCTAGGCTTTGAACAAGCGGTGCCGGCGGCGATCCAAGCGCTACAAGACCTCGGTCATTCGGTGGAGATTCGAGGCATGATCTGGCATCAAGGGGAAGCCGACGGTTCGGGCAGCGGCCCAGCCAATTATGAAGCCAATCTCACGGAGTTCATCCAGGCGGTCCGCCAAGATTTGGGCTACCCCAACCTTCCTTTCCTCATCGGTGAGCTGGGGAGCGTAACCGGCGGGCGGCCGGCCGTGCGGGTGGCCCAGGCCAACGTGGCCGCGGCGATGGATTTTGTGGAGTTCGTGCCTTCCAATGGCCTCGCGTTGTCTGACGAAGCCCATTTCACGACGCCTGCCGTCATCGAGCTTGGCCAGCGCTTCGCGGCCACGATGCAAACGGCAATTTCGCACCTGCCGGGCGACTACAACCGCGATGGCCTTGTCAACGACGACGACCACAGTGTCTGGCGCAGGTACATGGGATCGACGACCGACGCCCGCGCCGACGGCAATAACGATGGCGTCGTCGACGCGGCCGACTACGTCTTGTGGCGCAAGCATATTACGCCTCCTCCCAAGGCGACGCTTGTGCAAATCGATTTCAATGAGCTGAACAATGGGCAACTGCGAGACCAGCCTGCAGGTGGCACGGGCTTAACCGGCAACTGGGGCGGTAATTCCGCCAATGCAATGGTGGGTGTTGGTAACTTGACGGCACCGGCCGGCACGAACTTCAACCTGACCCAGTCAGCCGGTAATAAGCGTGTCGAAGTCTCTCTTACCAGCCAGGACCGTCAGAATCGTGTCGACTTCGCAACACCTCTTTCCGGCACGATCTGGGGAACGTTCCTGGTCAACAACAACAACGGTGGCAGGGCCGGTATCGGCATCAATACAGAGCATACTTCGAATTTCGGCGAGTCTCCCCGACTGCTGGTCGAGGGGACGGACCTTGTTTTTATCACGAACAGCGATGCCAGAACGGTTGCGGAGGGGGTGGTGCCGACCAGCGGCGATTCGTTGATCCTATTCAAAATGGTGTTCGCTCCTGGAAGGACACAGGTCACGATCGATGCCTGGATCAACCCAGACCTCTCGCAGGTTCTGCCTGCGCCCCACGTGAGCGCCACCAGCAGTCATCCGGACGTTCTGAACAACGATTTCTACCGCATCGCGGCGGGAGGTTGGCGGCCGAGCGGCGGTTCCACTCCGAATTCACTCGTCGATTTCATCACGCTCAGCGATGGTCCTAACGCTTTTACAGACGTTACAGGGAGGCCTTTTCTAGCGTCAAATGTGATCCACGGCTCGCCTGAGGCTGCCGCTGCTGCACCGGAGCCGGGGACGATTGGTTTGGTAATCGTGGCCCTGGCGGCGGTGGTCTCCACAAGGCGACATCGAAGATCGAATCCATGGAAAAACGGTAAATTCGAGAATATGTTCGCATGGAGCGGCATTGACGTTGGGCAAGCTCGAATCCGCTTTTGGTTGTTTAAAGTTCCTCTATGTTCCAGCTTTCCAGGAGCCGCCTCGTGTTCAAAAAGTTCCGCGACGGCCACAAGTCGCTTTATCCGGCCGCGCGAGCATGGACGAAGGTTATCCCCCTCGTGGAAGAGTACGCGAGCGTGGCATTTATGGGGAGTTTTGCCGCCGCGTGAGCGCCTACTACCAGGCTCTTGGTAAGTCGACGGATACCTGTGCGGTAAGCGAAGACCATTTTGCTGTTGAACCACACGTAGCGCAGTGAATCTTCTATGACATGATCCACGACCACCACCGCATCATGAGCTGCCAGTAACTCTGGCTGCTTAAAACCACACTCGATAAGCCACTCGGAATCGCCTCGATGGAACACGGTTTTGCCTTTCAAAAGAAAACCACCTGACGTGAACCAACAATCAGAGCCACCTACCTCACTTTCAACTAACGTCGGATATGATTGGCTTGAATGCAGTGTAATCGAGTTCCGTGAAGGTTTTTGAGTAACAGAGGAGTTGTACTCATGCTGCGAAGTGCCACTTTGGCGAGTGTTGTTTTCTTTTGCACATCATCCTTTCTTTTTGGATTTGAGCTCGATGAAGCTCCCGCAAAGCCGGGGGAGTGGGGGCGTCGTCCGGCCGACACGCAAACCGTTACGATGAACCCGCCCGGCTTCACCTGGCGACCCACGAAGAACGCCGCCCGTTACGAACTACAAGTTGCCCGCGATGCCAACTTTGCCGATATCGTCTATCGTGCGAAGAAGCTTCGCTTCTCGGCTCATGCCCCCTCCAAAACTTTGCTCAAGGGAACCTATTACTGGCGGTATCGTGCGCTTTCTAAGGACCGAGAAGAATCAAACTGGAGCCAAGTACGTTCGTTTACCATAGATCAGCGGAGCATTCCGTTTCCATGCCCTACGAGCAAAGAATTAGCGAGTCGCATTCCCGCAGGACATCCGCGACTAATGTTTACGGAGAATTCCCTCTCCAATTTGCGCGATCTAGGCCAAGAAAAACTGGCCGACCTCTTAAAGCAGATAGAAAAGCAGGCCCGCGAAACATTAAAGAATCCACCTGACACCACCGAGCCGCCGCTTTACCCGGAAGGAACGGTTTTTAAGAGCCAAGAGTGGAGAACCATCTGGTGGGGCAACCGCCTGCGGGTCATCAACGTGGCAGACGGCGCCGCAACGCTTGCTTTTGCTTACCGCCTCACCGGCAACGAAGAATACGGCCGTGCGGCGCGCGATCTGGTAATAGCTATGACCGAGTGGAACACTGATGGTTCGACCAGCTTCCGCTACAACGACGAAGCCGCTATGCCCGCAATGTGCATGACCTCGCGCGCATACACTTGGGCTTATCCCTTCTTCAGTGAAGAGGACCAACAGGCTGTGGTGAAGATGATGCGAGCTCGCGGGCAGCAATGTTACGACCATCTCCGAAAACGACAGCATTTGTGGCGTCCTTACAATAGTCACTCTAATCGTGCCTGGCATTTTCTGGGAGAAATTGCCACCGCCTTTCACGGAGACTTTCCCGAAGCGGAAAAATGGCTCGATTACACCACGACAATCCTCTTTACCACCTATCCCGTGTGGGGCGACGACGACGGCGGCTGGCACGAGGGAACTGGCTACTGGACGAGTTATTTGCGGCTTTTCTTCCAGTGGACGCTCACGTTGGATGCTGTTTTTGATATCGACGTATTCCAGAATCCCTTCTTTCATAAGACAGGAGATTTCGCCCTCTATACCATGCCTCCAGGTTCCAACACCGGCGGCTTTGCCGATATGGCAGATCACCACTCAGCCGAACAAGTCGCACCCTTCGTTGATTTGCTTGGTGCGTGTGCCGGCAATCCTGCCTGGCTGTGGTACTCCTTGGCCAATGGTAAGGAAATGTCGGGAGGTTATCTTGGCTACCTCTATTCGGCCAAGGCGGCCGCTATGAAACCCAGCGCGCCGGTGGATTACCCCTCCTCGAAGGTTTTTCGCGGAGTGGGAGTCGCCGTTCTGAACACCAACCTGCTCGACGGTACCGACAATATCCAGGTGCAGTTCAAGAGCAGCCCCATGGGACGCCAAAGCCACGGCTACAACGCCAATAACGCCTTCTTGCTGAACATCAACGGTGAAAGAGCGCTGCTCAGATCAGGCCGCCGCGACATCCACGGCAGTCCTCACCACACCGAGTGGATGTGGGAGAGCAAATCGGACAACTCGATCTTGGTGAACGGCCGGGGGCAAATCAAGCATAGCCCTGAAGCGGCCGGCAAAATCGTGGAATTCAAAACTTCCAACAAAATGGACGTAGTGGTGGGCGAAGCCGCCGATTCGTACGAGGAACTCGACCGATTCACCCGCCGCATTATTTTCCTGAAGCCTTATGCGGTGGTTATTCACGACATTCTTGAGGCAAGGCAGCCCTCCACGTTTCAATACACGTTGCATGCCCGCGGAGCGTTTGACATTGGAGAGAACCGCGTCACTTGGATCGGCAAACCGGGGCGTGTCGAGGTAGAGTTTCTCGAACCAGCGAGATTGGCAATCGAACAAACCGACCAGTTCGATACGCCGCCCCATAAGTGGGCCAATTTCGATTTAGGTGAATGGCACCTCACGGCCGATGCCAGGGAGAAAGTAACACGACGGGAGTTTCTCAGCCTGATTCGTATCAACGATGCACCAGTGACAGTAAAGCACCGATCAGAAGAAGGGGGAAGAACTTTGCGATTACTGTTGCCCAGTGGTGAGTTCATCCTCGAACTGGGCGACGAAGAATTCAGCATCACAGGGGATGGCATGGATTGGAGTTTTCCGGCGGCTGTTTCCTTTTAGCGCTAAGCCGCAAGCGGCAATCTGTAGCGAATCGAATCACATCAAAGCGTGGGCATCCAACCGTCGCGGTAGTCGCGTCCCCAGAACGCTTGGGCGGCCGCGTTGTCGAGGATGTGGCCGCTTTTCGGGTCGGTGCGGAGCGATTGGCCCGTGCGGTAGGCGATGTTGCCCAGGTGGCAGAACATCGCGCTTTTATGGCCTTCTTCGATGTCGGCGTTCGGCCGGGTGCCGGTTCGCACGGCGTCCAGAAAGTCTTGCAAGTGCTCCGCATCGCCGCGGCTGGCCTTGCCCTGGACAACGACCTTCCCCTTCAGGTCGTAGATCGTGTAGCCACCATCGTCGACGTAAAGCGTTCCCTGCTCACCACGCAGCTCGATACCGACCTGGCTTCGCGAGCGATAGTCTGGCGACCAACTGAGACCTTCCCAAACGATCGTGCGGCCGTCGCAATCATAGGTTGCCGTGAGCGTGTCGGGCGTTTCCTGGTCGTCGTCGGGATAGCGCAGCTTGGTGCCGGAGACGGTGACGGCCGACGGGTAATCGACATCCATGGCCCAGCGGCAAATGTCGATCGTGTGGACGCCGTTGTTGCCGATCTCGCCGTTGCCCCAGTGCCAAAAGAAGTGCCAATTGTAATGGAGCGTATTGTCGCGAAACGGCCGTTCCGGCGCCGGCCCTTGCCAGAGCGCATAGTCGAGCCACGCCGGTGGAGCCGTCTCCTTCCCAATGCCGATCGACGGACGCAGCGTGTGATACCAAGATTTCGCGTGAAGCGGTTCGCCGATGGCCCCGTCGCGAATCTTCGCCACCGCTTCACGATAAAGGGGACCGCTGCGGCG
>CAZTWS010000086.1:0-2981 GCA_964618225.1 uncultured Planctomycetaceae bacterium | reverse complement strand
TGCCGATCTCGCCGTTGCCCCAGTGCCAGAAATGGTGCCAGTTGTAGTGAATGACATTGTCGCGGAAGGGGCGCTCGGGGGCCGGGCCTTGCCACAAGTTGTAATCGAGCCAATCGGGCGGCGAGACTTCCTTGCCGCGGCCGACCGTCGGGCGAATCCGCATGTACCATGACTTGGCGTAGAGGACACGGCCAATCGCGTCGTCGCGCACCAGCTCGACGACTTTTTGATATAGCGGGCCGCTACGGCGCTGCATGCCCACCTGCACGATGCGCTTCGTGTCGCGCGCGGCGGCAATCATTCTTTCCCCTTCGTCGGCCGTGTAACTGGCCGGCTTTTCGACATAAACGTGCTTGCCAGCCAGGCAGGCCTGGATGGTGGCCGCCGCGTGCCAGTGGTTCGGCGCGGCGCAAACGAGGGCGTCGACAGCCGGGTCGTCGAGTGCCTGGCGGAAGTCGCGGATGCCTTGCGGCTTGCGGCCACCGTTCGCAGTGACCGTCTCGATGCCTTTTTCAATCGCCTGCGAATCGCAATCGCAGACATAGGCGATCTCAGCGCCGGTTTGTTTCGCCAGTCCTTGGGCGAGTTGTGAGCCGCGGCTGTTCGCGCCCATCAGGGCCAGCACAACGGTGTCGTTCGCGCCGGCGGCCCGCGCCGTCGTGGCGCGGGTGGCCAAGGCAAGCCCCGCAGCGGTCGTTCCGACGAGAAAGCTTCTGCGATGGAGTTCCTTCATGGCACAGGTTTCCGTCCTCTACAAAAGTAAGCTGACCACTTGCAGCGTGTGGCTAAGGTGCATACATTAGAAATATGGGATGCAACTTTGTCAACGAGGTTTTTTGCGCCGGTGTGGCCGGATTGCTTCCGTTTCCCTTCCTTTCGCTTTCATAAAGGGCAGATTTCGTGGATTTTCACGTCTTCGAAGACAAAAACCAGATGGGGCTTCGGGCTGCCGAGGACGGCGCGGAATTGATCCGAAATGCAATCGCCGAGCGTGGCGAAGCGAACATCGTGGTCGCTACCGGTGCGTCACAGTTCGAAATGCTCGCTCATCTGGTACATGCGGAGGGAGTTGATTGGCAGCGCGTGAAAGGGTTTCATCTCGACGAATATGCCGGCCTGCCGATCGAGCACCCAGCATCGTTTCGGCTTTACCTCTGGAAGCGTTTTGTGAGCAAGTTGCCCATTCCCATTGGGGAGTTTCACTATATTAATGGGGAACAAGATTGCGAGCTCGAGTGCGAGCGATTAGGACGCATTATCGAGCAATGTCCGATCGACGTCGCGTTCGTGGGCATTGGCGAAAACGGTCATTTGGCTTTCAACGACCCGCCGGCCGACTTCGACACCGAGCAGCCCTACTTGGTGGTCGATTTAGACGAAGCCTGCCGCCGGCAGCAACTGGGCGAAGGCTGGTTCGATTCGTTGAGCGACGTTCCCCGGCAAGCCATCTCGATGAGCGTGCGGCAGATTCTGAAGAGCAGCAACATCGTTTGCACGATCCCCGACCGGCGTAAAGCGGCCGCCGTTCGCGCCGCAGTCGAAGGCCCGGTCACCCCCGAAGTGCCAGCTTCGATTCTGCAGGAACACTCGCGTGTGACACCGTACCTCGATACGCACGCAGCGTCGCTCTTAAGCGAGCGTATTGCGGAAGTCGCTTCGAAGTAAAACCGAACGATTTGAACCCACTACCCCCAAAAAGTCTCGCCCAGCGCTACGCCAACTTTGTCAGCTTCCGTGCCGCCATCCATAACTGTCTCACCGAAATCCCGATTATCCACCAACAGCTTTGTTTAAAAATTCTGTGGGAGCAGCCTCTGACCGCGTTGCGATGGGAGGCGAAATCGGCGGCAGAGTTGCCTCCCGCAATGGCAAAGCCATCCACCAACCCGTCCTGACCTCCTAGATGTGGTAGCCCGCGATGCGTTAAGGTTTTCGGTTAGGTTAGCTTGCCCGATTCTTACAACCTCTCAAGCGCCCGCCAAGCAACGCCATAGCAAGCTGTTGCGCCGACAAGCATCAGAAGAACTGGTAGGTAGCGAATCATGGCTTCCCCTTCGTTACATCGAAAGTGGAATCACTGCAAACAATACCTTTTAGTTTAGAACCGGGCTCTTTACGCGCCCCAGTTTCATCAAACAACTCCAATGATTCGATCCTCACTTCGTAAGTACCACTTTCTAAGTTGCCAAGTGGTATCAGCGCAAAGTGGAGTGAGTCTTCCCGCGTGTTATGGGAAACAAGGCGATACTTTACATTGATGCTATGGCCGACTCGATTAACGGAATCTATATGCGTGTAAGGACCGCCAAGCGTTGTGTAAAATACTAGCGTTAGATCGTTCGCTGAGGGAAATGTGGTCGCTGGTTTAACAGCACGTGTAAATACAGCATGTGCATTGCGGAGTGCTTCTTTTTGGATTCCCGAAACCACAAAGGATGGACCGGCTGAATCGCCTTTCAGCGACCGCCTTAAAGAGAGTGCCTTAACAATTTCATTGACGAGCGGATGCTTGGTAACACCGCCTTCTGCCTTAACGGCATCCAGTTCGCCAATCTTCTTCGTGTTGGGCATGTTGTATGCCCAGATTTCCCCAAGAGGGATGTTTACAATCTTTTCACTGGACCGGTTGGCGGGTAAGTCTACCACCGCGAACAGTAAATATACTCCGACCAACAAGAATGCCTTCATCAGAGGTCTCCCGCTCGTCGTCCAAATCAAACCTTAGACGCCCTATGCGTGACCCTACTCCGCTCGGGATGAAAACGCAAACACGTTCCAACGGAAGTGGCCCATGCAAGCCTGGCATTCACTGCTTGCGTTGGTACCGCAACGTTCAGGATGAGCGAAGGGCTGCCGCTAACTGGGGATCCATGAAACCTCTGTGCGGATTAGTACAGCAATGTGCAGATGATGTGATTACTCCCCTTTGCGAAAATGCCGCAAAAAGTTGAGGTCTTTCGAAGTTGTTTGCAAAGGGCGGT